>JBIIAI010000338.1:0-7119 GCA_044239965.1 Akkermansiaceae bacterium | reverse complement strand
GGGTTGCGAGTTTCTTGATTCCGCCGACATCTTCCACCGGCTCTTTCAGGACTCGACCGTCGGCATCGATAATCTGAATGGTCACAGTGCCGCGTTTTTTGTCTTCCTTGCTATCGCAGCAGTTATCCCAAGGGGTTTCGCATTCGTCGCCTGGGTTGTCACTGCATGCGGTGAGGACACCGGGGTCTCCCAAGATGAAGGCGGCGCGTCCATCGACAAACGGACTTGGGCTGCCCATGATGCGCCCGGTGATGGTGATTTCCTCGCCGGGTTTGGCGGTGGTTTTTGCGTTGATAATGGACTGTGGTTCTCCTTTGGGAGCGGCGGCAAGCACGGCTTGGAGTGCGGCGCTGGCTTCGGCGGCAGGCTTTGCGGTGGTGGCATCCGATTCGGGCTTTTCCTTGCAGGAGGCCAGAAGCACGACGGTGGCGAACAATAGATAGGTTGGTTTCATGTGTTTTGTTTTGGTTTGTGGTTTCAAGACATCCGGAGGGTCGAATGAAGAGAGGGTTTGAGGCAACGGATCGCCGGTGGCAAAGCGCCGATGAGGCCGAGGAGCAGTCCGGTGACGATGCCGCTGATGGCGGCGGCGGGGCCGATTTCCAAAGTGAAGGATCCGATGGAAAAGGGAATGGTACGGCCATCGAGAATGAATACGGCGAGCAGTGATGCAACCAGCGCGCCTGTGAGGCAAGCGAGTGTGCTTTCCTGAATCAGACTGAGGAGCAAGGAACCCCGGCTGAAGCCGATGGCCTGAAGTGTTGCCATTTCCCGGACGCGTGAGGCGAAGGCGGCATAGAGGGTGTTGATGCCTCCAAACAATGCTCCGGCTGCGATCAGACCGGCGGTGATCCAGGTCATTGCCCTCAGGGGTTTGAAGAAGGCACTCAGACGGTCGTAGTAATCGCTTTCGCGCATGGCAGAGAGTTCCAGATCCAGGCGTTGCTTGGCGAAAAGATCGGCCTCTTCAAAGTCTGCCGGATCATCGAGGCGGACGACGACGCATGAGAGGGTTTCGCGTTTTGATAGAACCCGCAGATCGCCGAGCGTGGCCCATAGCTCGGACTCAAGGACGGTACCGGGGGCTGCGAAGATTCCGGAAACTTTGAGTTCTTGGCCGTCGAGGATCAGGATCGAGCCGAGCTTGAGTTCGCCTTCCTTGAGGCCGAGCTTTCTCCATGCCAGACGTCCGGCCATGACTTCTCCCGAGCGAGGGAAAGAGCCTGCATCTATTCTGATTTCCGGATGGACCCGCAATGCCTCGGGGGTCACGCCTCGGAACATCGCCTGGGTTTTCCTTCCGTCCGGAAACTGCAGGTAGTTCATGTAGTGTATCTCGCTAGAGACAGCACGCACGCCGAGGTTCTCGTTAATGCCGGGTATGCTGGCTTCAGCGATGCCGGCGCTGCTTTCCGGCACTTCACTGCGTTGGATGCTTTCTTCCGATCCCACACCAACGAGGATGACGTTGTGGGGTGATCCAGAAGCCGATAGGACTTTTTTCATACCGCTGTTGAGTGCGACGGAAGCCATCACAAGGAGCACCACGAGGGCACTGCCGCCAATGGTTTGGATGAGACGTGATTTGCTGCGAAAAAGGTTCCGCACCGCATAGGAAAAGGGTAACATGGTTTTCAGCTTCTGAGGTTTTTGACGATGGGTTGGCTCATGGCCTGAAAGGCGGGCCAGAGTGAGGCGAAAATGCCGAGTGCCAGTGCGGAGGCAACTCCTACGACGATCACACCCGCGTCGGGTTGTATTGCGAGGGTCTGGCCTTCGTTGCCCATCGTGAAGCTCTGCCAACGCAGAAACAGCGCGGCGAGGCCGACACCGACGACACCCCCGGCGAGGCCAAGCAGGCCACCTTCGCTGAGAACGAGCAGACCGATTGCGCGACCGGGGAAACCAAGGGTGCGGAGCACGGCGTTTTCCTTAACCCGCCCACGGACCACGAGTAGCAAGGCGTTGGCGACGAGGCCTGCGACGGCGATGACCGCCCCGACTCCGAGCCAACGGGTAAAGCCGATCAGTTCGATCAACTGGGCGGCTGTCTCCGCGAAGAATGCTTTTTCCGCTCGCGTGTCAGTGGGTTCTTGGGCACTGCGGAAAAGCTCGTCGATTTTTGATGCCACCGGATCGAGGTCGGCGGATGTGTTTACCCGTACGTTGAATTGAGTGACGACACCTAGTCCTCCTCGCGATGCTTGTTGGAGAAAGGGAAGTTTCACGTAAGCCACGTTGTTGTCCTGAGCAAAGGGTGATCGGATGACGCCAGATACGGTGACGGTGATTCCAGCTGCGTCAAAGCGGTCGCCGGGTTTCAGTCCGCGTCTTTGGGCGAAAATTTCACCGAGCAGTGCGCCGTCATCGCGACGGCTCCACTCCGCTTCACTGCCTGAGATGATTTCAATCTCCGGGGCGAATTTTTTTAACATGCCTTCTGGTACACCACGGTAGGTGATCACATCGAGTGACGCGCCACAGTTGTTGACTACAATCTGGACTGGCACGACTTCGCGCACGCCTTCGATGCGCCGAATCTCATCGGCGTAATGCTCGGGCAAGCGGCTGGCGGAGGGGCAGAAGCGGTTCTGCCGATATACTACGAGCGTAGTATCTGCGGCGGTCGCTTCGGTTGCCTTGCCGAGCGAGCGTTGCAGTGTTTCCACAGCGGTGAATAGAAACATGCCGGAGGCGACACCGAAAATGGTGAGGATGGAACGAACTCGGTGGCGGGTGAGCTGGAGCCACGCGAGCTTCAGCAGATTGGTGATGGCTCTGATCGTTTTCATGCTGTTTCTAACAGTTGGCCTTTTTCGAGGTGGAGGGTGCGGTCGGCGGCGGCGGCGGCTTTGGCGTCGTGAGTGACCATGACGATGGACTTGCCTTGTTCGCGCGTCAGTTGCCTGAGCAGATCGAGGATGTTGGTGGCGGACTCGCGGTCGAGGTCGCCCGTTGGTTCGTCGGCGACAAGGAGCGGTGGATTGGCGACGATGGCGCGAGCGATGGCTACGCGTTGTTCCTGGCCACCGGAAAGTTCCCCTGGCGTGTGGTGCATGCGGTCGGAGAGACCAACCAATTCCAGCGCCGTGTTCACTTTCGCATGGCGTTCCTTTTTGCTGAGGTCGTCTAACAAGAGCGGGAGTTCAACGTTTTCGAAAGCGGTCAGGACCGGGACGAGGTGATAGAGCTGGAAAATGTAGCCGACGTGTTTCGCCCGCCATTTGGTGAGATCGCGCCTGGAAAGTTTGGCGATTTCGGTACCCGCGATGACGAGAGAGCCATCTGTGGGAGAGTCGATGCCGGAAAGCAGGTTGAGGAGGGTGGTTTTTCCCGAACCGGATGGCCCCATGAGAGCGAGGAATTCGCCCTTCGCGACTTCAAGATCGAGTTTCTCAAGGGGAGTGACTACGTTGTTGCCTTTGCGGTAGCTTTTCGTGATTCCGCGGCACTGGATCATGGTTTCGTTCATTGTTTGATAAGGGTTGGGGTTACTCGTTGTCCTTCTTGGAGTTGTTTTGGTGAGAGTACGACCCATTCGCCGGGACGTAGGCCATCAGAGATGCGCAGGTAGCCGTCTTTCTTTTCCGAGGTGGAAGTGACGGCGCGTTTACTGACCCGCTTGGATTCGGAATCACAAACCCAGACGTGGTCATCCACTAAGGCCGCTTCGGGGATCCATGTGGCGAGTGAGCCCGTTGCAGGGCTGGAAGCCGAGCCAGTGGATTTTATGGTTTCCAGGAACTCAACGCGGCAAAGCATCTCGGGGCGTAGCTCGTCCACCGGATCGTCGATGCTGACTTTCGCTTGCAGTGTGTTCCTTTGGAGATCCGCTTCGCCAGAAATCAGGGTCACTTTTCCATGGAAAATTTTTTCAGGAAGCAGGCTGCAGCGGATTCGAACATGCTGGCCAATCTGGAGTCCGGCAGCATCGGCGAGCGGGACATCCACCCTGACTTGGATTTCTCCGGGGCGGTAAAGGATGGCTATGGTGCTGCTCTCCGGATCTTGATCCTGAAGCATCTTTTTCTGACCTGGAGCGGCGAAGAGACGGACAATTCGCCCGTCGATAGGAGAGGTGATTTTTGTCCGGCTGAGAGTGAGCTTGGCTTTTTCAACTTCCATTGCCGCAGCTTCGATTTCGTCTTTCCGGATCTGGCTCTCCGTTTTCAGACGTTCGACTTCAGCCTTCATCTCATCGACTGCGGAGACAGCCACGAGATACTGTGAGGCCTCGCGGTCACGGGTAAGTCTCGCAGAAACGACGTCCGCTTGCGAAACCGCACCTTGGGGGAGTTGGTCGAGCCGTTTCAGGCGGTCGGCTGCCTCGTCACGCAATGTACCGGCGGCGATGAGCTGCGCTTCAAGCCCAGCTACTTTTTTGCTGGCTGCATCGATGGTCGATTGGTGTGCCGTGTAGGTGGACTGCGCCATGCGATGCTTTTGCTCTGAAATAGCCAAAGCAAGTCGCCCATCCTCAGTGATGAGGGTGGCTAAGAGGTCTCCCTTTTTGACCGTTTGGCCTTGAAGGACATGGACGGCTTCGACGACTCCGTCGATCAGAGCGGTGGCTTTGATGGGGAGCGGCGCGGGTTCGATCCAGCCGCTTGCCTGGAACAATGGGTTTCCTTCGGTAGAGGTCGGCAGGTCAGGTTTTTTCTCAGTGGTCTTTTGCTCTGCCGCTGGTGCCGCCAGAACGATACCAACATCTACCTTGGGTGCCGGTAGGACGCGGTCTCCGAAAAGAACGAGGAAAACGATGGCGAAGCCGAGAAGGATCGCGACGGGAATAGACCAGAACGGAAGCCGTCTGACAGGCTTGTCGGGTTTTGGCGTATTGGATGAAAGTGTTTCTAGGGATGCTGTGGAGTTCACGTATTTTGAGTGTGGAGAAGTTGGAGTTAGGCTCGGGAACAACGAGCCAAAGGGAGCCACGCGAAAGCGCGTGACTGCGGACGGTCAGAAATGAGACCGTCTCAGATACTCCAAACACTCAAGACAGAGCGATACGCCGCAGGCGTATCCGGGCCACGGATCGGCTGGGAAAAGGCCGGTGACTGTGTCAACCGAAGGATTTCAGGAAGCTCACCGACTTGGTAGGATAGCAATTCAACCGCGATGAAGGGCGGGATTTCCGTTGAGGTTCCCGGAGCTGGGATCTCCGGCAACGTGTCCATGTCCGCACAACAGTCTCCGTGCGTGGAAGGGCATTTTTCACAGCAATCCTCTGTTCTCTCGTGTTCGTCCAATAAGCATACACGCACACTGACGGCAGCCAGCGGGACGGCTATCCCGAAGCAGGCAAAGAGCAATATCGCGACTAATCTATTCACAATTGATGCACAAACCTAGAATCTGGGAGCGATTTGTCAAGCTATTTTCGATAAAGTTCGGATTTTATGGTTTTTTCGTTCTAGTCCTAACTAAGGAGAATTAGAGTATTGATTCTCACGACCCGCGTGTGCAGGCACTCATTCGGCTGTAAGGACTAAGTTGCATTGCAGAGTGAAAAGCGATTTATCCGGTTATGATGCCGACCACACGGGCGAGCTAACAAGGTGATTATGATTCGTACTTCCGCCAATGCATGTTGCGAACATCCTGGCGATTTTGACTTTGACGTGGTTTGCTGAGCACCAGGTGTTGGATGTCGAGAGGGGGAATGTGAAGTTTGCCTCCTAACGTCCAAAGGTTAGCCATCATTGGCACACACGGATCATCAGGAAAACAACTTCCGATCCAACGAACGATACTGGATCGCTTCGAGGATGTGTTCGCTTTGGATGCGCTCGCAACCGGCGAGGTCGGCGATGGTTCTCGCGACCTTGAGAATGCGGTCGTGGGCGCGGGCGGAGAAGTTCATTTGCTCCATGGCGTGCTCGAGATAACTCGTGCTGGTGGCATCGAGCGCGCAATGTTCGCGCACGAGTTTGGCGGACATGGCGGCATTGGTGGAGACGCCTTTGTTTTTGCGGAAGCGCTGGCTTTGGATCTCGCGGGCTGCGGATACCCGCTCGCGGATGGTGGCGGACTTTTCGCCGAGCTCGGTGGAAGACAGTTCTTTGAAATCGACGAGCGGCACTTCGACGTGGATGTCGATCCGATCCAAGAGCGGGCCGGAGATTTTCTGGCGGTACTTTTCGATGGCTCGTGATCCGCAACGGCACTCGCGCTTCGAGTCGCCATAGTAGCCGCAGGGACAAGGATTCATCGCGGCAACGAGCATGAAGCGGGAGGGAAAGGTGAGCGATCCAGCGGCTCTCGAAATGGTGACATGACCGTCTTCTAACGGTTGGCGCATCACTTCCAGTGTCTGACGGCGAAATTCGGGCAGCTCATCCAAAAACAAAAGTCCATTGTGCGAGAGAGAAACCTCGCCCGGGCCTGGGTTGGTGCCGCCACCGAGAAGGCCGGCATCCGAAATCGTATGGTGCGGTGCGCGATACGGTCGCGTGGTGATGAACGATCGCTTCGGATCGAGAAATCCAGCGATCGAATGGATTTTGGTCGTCTCAATTGCTTCATCCTCACTCATATCAGGGAGAATGCTCGGTAGTCGTTTCGCGAGCATCGATTTCCCTGTTCCTGGGGGACCTACCATCAAAATGTTGAGCCCACCCGTAGCTGCCACTTCCAGCGCGCGCTTCACTTGGTATTGGCCTTTGACCTCCTCAAAATCGACTTCGTACTTGCGATGCGATTCGAAGAACGCCTTGCGGTCCATCACGAAGGGTGCGATTGGTTCAAGGCCTGTGAGGTATTGCCACGTTTGATGAAGAGACTCTACACCAATCACCTCAATGCCCTCGACGATCGCTGCTTCTGGCGCATTCACCGCAGGCACAATCAATCGCTTTTTGCCGCGTGCTCGAGCTTCTAAGGCAATCGGTAACGCTCCTTTCACCGCACGCACTGTTCCATCGAGCGCAAGCTCACCGACAACGTAAACATCATCGGCAGGTAGGCTCAATTCGGCACAAGCCGAGGCCATGGCCAGCGCAATCGGCAGGTCAAATGATGGGCCTTCTTTCTTCAAGTCAGCCGGTGCAAGGTTCACGGTTTTGCTGCCATCGCTCATCGGTAGGGCCGAGGCGATGATCGCGGAGGTCACACGCTGGA
>JBIIAI010000038.1:0-23780 GCA_044239965.1 Akkermansiaceae bacterium | reverse complement strand
ATCAACTGCTAAACATTCATGTAGTGAAAGGCCGCAAGCCTTATGCCGCTTACAATGGTGACAGTGGGCATGAAATTCTCAACGAGTCCGCGCCCACGCTCCGCTCGCGTGGAATCAACCCGGAGTCGGAGACCGTGGTGATTTTTTGTAACATGGCCAACTGGGATCCGCAACAACGCCGCATCACCCAGAACAGCCCCTACTACGCGGGTGGATCGAGCAGATCAGGCACCGCTTGGCAAGTGGACTCGCCGATTCTCAATCTCGCTTCTCTCGCCGATCAAGGAAATCATGTTTCCGATGGTCAATACGGCAAGATTTCGTTAGGTCGTTACAACAGCATCTTCATTGGTGGTGTCTGTCACGAACTAGGGCACGCGCTCGGATTGCCTCATAACTTGGAGCGCCCCGACGAACGCGAAGCCTTCGGCACGGCATTGATGGGCTCGGGAAATCGCAGCTACGGCGAAGAATTGCGCGGTGAAAGTAAGGGGTCGTTTCTGACGCTAGCACATGCCCTTCGCTTGGCCTCGCATCCGATTTTTTGTGGCTCGGTCAAAGCAATGAATCAAAAACCACAAATCGCTGTAAGTCAGATTGCGATCGAGGAAAAAGACAAAGGTTTTGTTTTTCGGGCAAACGTCAAGGCCTCACCGCCGGTATACGCCGTGGTCGCCTACATGGATCCCACGGGTGGCAGCGACTACGACGCCACATCTTGCACGGCGATCCCCGACAAGGACGGAAATTTTGAGCTCGATTGCCAAGCCCTTAGCGCAGGAAAATCCGGAGAGCTTCGCGTCTGCTACATGTTCGCCAATGGTGCGAGTTCCGGCATCATGGGTCAAACCCCGTATCGTTACAGCTATGTGGTAGACGCTCAAGGAAAGGTCGACATTGCGGCGGCACGCACACGCATTTTGTTAGAGCCATTCACCGCGGCATTTGAAAAAGATGATACCAGGGCGATGAAGGACTATCAGGCCTCAGACGCCGTGAAAAACGATGCCCTGTGCCAAGAAATTATGACGCGCCTGATCGCCTCAAAGTCTCCCGCCTTAATCGACCTCAAGCAAGTGCCAGCCGAGAAAAAAAGCGTGCCTCTGTCCGACATTCGCGCCGTCAGCGAGAAATCCGGCTACGGCGCGGCACTGCGTGATCGTGTGCCTGCACCAGGAAATATGCTGCTCGCCGGCAGTCGCATTTTTCGCCATGGGATCTACGCTCATGCACCCGGTCAGCACGAGTGGGAGCTGGATGGCACATGGAAAACCTTGACGGGACATTGTGGAAACTACCAGACGCAATCCGGCATGTTGCAGTTCCAAATCATCGGCGATGACCGTGTGCTCTGGGATTCTGGCTCAATCCCCGAGGGCGAGATCAAACCGTTTCAAGTTTCTTTAGAAAACGTCAAGCGCCTAAAATTGCTGACGCTTGAGGGGAAAGATGGCAGAAATTACGATTGGGCGCTGTGGCTGGAGCCCACACTGAACCGCTGAGTTCTCCCGTAAGGGCGTCGAGCGATCAGCACAGCACAAAGGTCGCTCGATGAATGCTTGTCATCCTCATTTTTCTTGCCTAAGCTTTGCCCGTTCATGCGTGTTTTCACTATCCTCTTTCGCAAAGAATTGCGTAGCTTCTTGCTCAATCCACTCGGGTGGATTGTGATCGCTTTTGTCATCATCATGCACGGCGTCTCGCTCTCCACGGCCATGAAGGCCTTTAGCGATACGCCGATGAGCACCAGCTTGGTCTATTTTTCCATGCACACCCCTGTGTTTTGGTTCTACTTCTTGTTCATTTTCCCGCTGCTGACGATGAAGCTTTTTGCCGATGAACAACGCTCTGGAACACTGGAGACATTACTCACCGCACCCGTAAAAACGTGGCAAGTGGTACTATCGAAATATTTCGCAGCCCTCGCATTCTATTGCCTGCTGTGGATTCCCAGCTTTTTCCAGTTCCAGGTTTACCCATGGGTCACGGGGCTACCGCCCGCATGGAATACTGGTTCGCTCGTTGGCACTTACTCGATCCTATTCTTGATGGGGGCTTTTTTTCTCGCCATCGGTTGCTTTGCCTCATCGCTGACCTCCAATTCGATTGTGGCTGCGATCGTTACACTCGGCCTGCTTGTCTTGCACTATTTCCTCGGATTTGTGACAACCATCTGGGGTGAAAGCTTTGCCGGTGCCTCTCTGTTTCAATACATTTCCTCCCGCCAACACATGCATTACTTTTGCAGTGGATTGATGGACACACGAGTGGTGATTTTCTACCTTTCGCTCTCGATCTTCACCCTAGCACTGACATTTCATGTGCTCGATTTCCGCCGCTGGCGCCGTTAGTATATCCCCTTTCGCTCCCACATTTTTCTCATGTCAGACGACTCTGCCACTACTCCCACCCACAACAAAGCTCGACCGATGAATCGCTGGAACATCGGCACGCTTTCTGTGCTGCAAATTTCCTCACTGTTGATCATCGTGATCCTCGCCAACTTTCTCGGATCGCGTTATTTTTCGCGCTCAGATTTGAGCCGTGGTGAAAATTACTCGCTCTCGAACTGGACGACAGGCTTGCTGCAATCCGCCCAAGTTCAGGAACGCAAAACTCCTGTAAAAATGATCGTCGCCTTCCGTCGATCCACCGCCATGACAGAGCGCGTGCGTGTTCTCGCCGATGAATATGCTCGTGTCTCCGGTAATAAGATTGTAGTCGAGCGCTTCGATCCCGTACGCAATGTGGATCTCGCCATGCAAGTCGCAGAAAAATACAATCTCGCTGCGAATTCGGGTGTCATCAATCGTGATGACATCGTGATTATCGATGCCCGAGACGATACCTCCGCGCAAGCCACTCAAGATGATTCATCAAAAATCCGCTTCGTGACCCAAGAGCACATGTTGCTCTACGAGACCAATGATGGCAAATCAGCGCGCAGGCTGAGTTCATTCCAGGGCGAGGATGCGCTCACTACGGGACTACTCTCCGCCATCGAGGGGAAACCACGGATCGTCTATTTCCTTGCCGACAAGAGTGATTTCCAGACCGAACTAGAGGGTGGTGCTTGGTCCGTGATGCGTGATTCCTTGCTATCACAAAATATCCTCCCCGTGCCGGTAAAAATGAGTGAACTGGTTGAAATCCCCGAAAATGCCGCGGGCGTCATCATCGCCGCGCCTCGTTACGACTTTACGAAATCAGAAATGGCGTCGTTGGTAAAATACTGGAACCGTCCTGCCAGCAACATCATGGTTCTGCTGCGCGCCCAGCAAACACCCGATCAACTTCGTTCTTTTTTGCGAGATCATGGCGTGACTCCGCGACGTGATCAGATCGTGACCACTGCGGGAAAAAATGCCGTATTTCAGGTCGAGGCATCGTTCGTGCCTGGCTTCGAATACACGCGAGATTTCTGGAACAAAAGCACCAGCTTTGATGGCGTCAGCTCCTCCTTAGAAGTGCGTGAAGGTGCGGAGGATCTGATCAATCGACGCATTTCTCCCATCAAGTTGCTGGAATCAGCACCTAAGTATTGGGGCGAGACTGGCAAAACTGTCACCACGCCGAGCTTCAGCGATGTCGAGGACATCCGTGGCCCACTCGCACTTGCAGCAGCCGTCATACGCGGTGCCGCGTCCGATGACCGCTTCGCCGCCAAGGCCTCTCGGATGGTCGTGATTTCGAATGCCAGTTTTCTCGAACCGAATTCCTTGCGCAATGAAAACATCGATTTCTTCAACGCCACGGCCAATTGGTTAGTCGGCCGCGAAGAAATGTCCGGCACGGGACCACGCACCATCGGCACTTACAAATTGCCACTTCTCACCACACAAGCCTCCTTCATCAATCGCGTAAACTTGTTTTTCCTGCCTGCCGCAGCATTGCTGATCGGCTTGTTCGTCTGGAATGCACGCCGCGCCTGACCTAACAGATTCTTTTCCCTGTGAGATCACTTTTTTCCACACTGTTCCAGTTATTCATCGCCATCATCATGTTGGTGCTCGCTGGGATATTGCTTTCCCGTGGCAATCTGCACCAAATTTTTGGCGTGCCACCCACACCACAAGGAGAGCGACTTTACACCGACTTTACACCTGCCGACATTACCCAAATCAGCCTCAACACCAATGGCGTGACGGCGAAGTTTTCGCGCGCATCGGGTGTCTGGATGATGACCGAGCCAGCAAAAGATCGCATGGATCCTCGCTGGGCGAAAACTCTGATTGATTTCACCTTAGCCACCCGTGCAGCCGATGTCATCCCTAATGAAAAAATCGATGAAACACAAGCTGGCCTCAAGGATGGCATGGTTTACGTTCGCCTCGCAGATAAAGAAGGAAAAGCTCGGGCCAAGTATGTGATTGGACGACGCACCGCATGGTTCACGACGGATGCTGAGACCGAAGAGCTCGTGCCGACAGTGTTTCTTCAACCACGTGATCGCAGCCGCAAATCTCACATCTATGCCTGCACCGGCGACATCCGCCCGATCTTTAAAGAAGGGTTGCGCTACTTCCGCGATCATCAACCATTTTTGTTTGCCCCATCGCAGCTACAAAAAATCCACATCAAATCTGCCTCTTCCGAGTTCATGCTAGAGACGACCGCTCCCGGGCAGGCCTGGCGCATCACCAAACCGCAGAAACTGGCAACGGAGACAGAAGCCGTGAAGAATTTGATCGAAAAAGGTCTTTTCTCGCTGCGTGCGCTGCGCGTTTTGGATAAAGAAAAAGTCACACTGCCAAGCATCGAGGATGATATGTTTCTGCGCATCGCGATTCAATCTTTTGGCCAAACGGAACCCGTAACGCTCAGTGTCTATCCCAGTGCGGATGACAAAGCAAACACGGTCTATGCCACCGTGTCTGACCGCCCCGGCACCGTTTTTGAGCTACCGCTGCGCCCCTACCCTGATCTCATTTCGCTTTCCGAGCTTCCCCTCACCAATTACAATAACCTCCGCGCGCAAAATCTCACGGGCTTTGATCACAAAAAACTGCAAGCCATTACCATCACCCCCGCCAAGGCCTCGCCAATTGTATTGTCTCTACCACCGCGAGGATCTTGGAGGATTCAGCTCGATGAGGCTACGAGCGCGACACTCAACGAAGTTACTCACTACAAATTCATCAAAACCATCACCGAGACCAAGGTCGCAGGTTTCCTCACCGATAATGCTTTTCTCACCGATGAAGCAAAGGATTTGGAAACCTACGGCTTAAAATCTCCGCTTGTCTCGATTCAGTTCCGTTTCAAGGATCAGTCGAACATTTTACTGCGCATCGGCAAGACCAATGAGGGCGTCTTCACGGCCCATCTCAATCATCCCGAGACTCTACATACCATCGTCAAATTGCCCGATGATTTCATCGCCCGCCTGCCCTTGCGCATCAAACAATGGAAAGACACACGATTGCTCGCGATCGCCTCCATCGACTTCATCAATCTGGAGCGCAACCTGATCAATCAGCCTAAGCTGAAACTCAATTTCAACTACCGCGATGAAGCTTGGGAAAGTTTTCTCAACGACGAAAACACCACAGGCACACTCAATGTCGCGCGGGCGAACAAGTTGCTAGAAACCCTCGGTGATCTGCGCGTGAATTCTTGGCTCAACTCGGATGATCAAGAAGCTCTCAACGCGCTCGCCACACCAGCTCTCAAAATCAACATTCTCAAACACAAGCTCAATGAATTCGGCGAGCACGATGGCTACCAAACGCACATTCTCGAAGTCACCCCTGTCAGCACTACTGGCCAGAGTGAGTTTTTCTACGGACGCCTTAGCGGAGAAGATGATCTATTTTTGTTAGATCGTAAAACGGCACTCTTGCTCGCGCTGGATCTCTTCAAGGAAACACTGTGAGATTATTTCAGGCATCGCCATACAGCGCCTCGACCATCGCCGTGCTGCGCGCACCAGGCATCACACTGAGTGCCATTTGATTCATCACATAGGCAAAGCTGATGCCTTCATCGGGATCGCCAAACGCGTGACAACCACCCGCACCCGGATGGCCGAATGCCGAAAGGTGAGGGCCATAGAGTTGTCTCATTTTTTTACCTGCGGCATTCACTGGGTCTTTTTGGCAGCCACAAGTGAATGCCGTTTGCTGCAAGAGCACCAAGTCTGGGCCTTGAACCTGCAATTCACCCAGCGCACTCTGTATCGCGGGACTTAGCGGGCTTTCGATCGTGCCAATCGCTGCTTGGTAAAATTCCGCCAAGCCTTTCGCCGAAGCCAATCCGCCCATCGCCGGAAAGCCTGCCGCCCACGCCTTGCTATCGTTCATTTCTTGGACAGCATGCAATCCGCTAGGTGAGAGAAAAGCTCGACGCGTCATGGTTCCAGCAGTCATGAACTCCTTGTAAAAACCTTGCTCTGTATCGCCCTTTTCTGCTCTACCCGGAACCAAGCTAGCAACCCGTGACCATTCACTCTCCGGCAAGCCAATCCAAAAATCCCAACCCATCGGCCCTGCGATTTGCTGCGCCCAAACTTCCCCTAACGGTTTTCCAGCGATCCGCCGCACACATTCATCCACCAAAAAACCAAAGGTACGCGGGTGGTATCCATGCCGACCATCACCCGGCAACCAGGCTGGGACTTGCGCTTCGATTGCCGCGATCACCGAGGCATGATCCCACACACTCGAGCCTTGATCCAATGCTGCCAAACCACACTGATGGGACAGCAAGTGAGCAAAACTCGCCGCTGCGATCGGAAACGCTGGCCACACCTCGCGCACAAGGCTTTTTGCACTCATGCCCCGCGTTTCCAACACATGCAATAAGGTCGCAGCAGCGGCTGCTTTCGTCGCGGAATACACAGGAGCCAAGGTTTGCTCGGTCCATGCCTGTGTTTTCTCGCGATCCGCAAATCCATCGGTCATCGAGAAAACCTGCTGCCCACGCCAATAGATGCTTACCGAGGCACCGAGTTCTTTTTCCTCATAAAAATTGCGCTCAAATACGCGAGCCACGGCGGCCAGGGCTGCGGGTGAAATACTCATCGCGCCGACTATCCAACGTTGCGCAGAAAAAACAATTCTTTTCAGAAATGCAATTTTGCCGCAATCTCCGCGCGTGCACCAGGTATCCGTAGATTTAGCTGATCGTTCCTACTCCGTTCTCGTCGCCGAGGGAATCCTCTCGCAAGCAGGTTCTTTGATTCTCCAAGCTGGGCTATCGGGCAAAGCAGCGATCATCAGTGATAGTAACGTCGCACCGATCTATGCAACAGCCTTGCAAGATGCTCTTAACGTTGCTGGCATCACATCCACCGTGCATCAGTTTCCGGCAGGTGAGGCATCCAAGTCACTCATCGTCGCCAACCAGCTTTGCAGCTCACTCGCTGCCGCAGGCCACGATCGCAAATCATTTGTCATCGCCCTCGGCGGTGGCGTCGTCGGCGATCTCGCCGGTTTTGTCGCTTCCATGTTCTATCGCGGCATCCCCTTCGTGCAAATCCCCACCACCATTGTTTCATTAGTCGATTCATCGGTCGGGGGAAAAACTGGTGTCAACATTCCAGAAGGCAAAAATCTCGTCGGCGCCTTTCATCAACCACGACTCGTCCTCGTCGATCCTCACATGCTGCGCAGCCTCCACCCTCGCGAGTTCTACGAAGGCTTTGCTGAGGCGATCAAACACGCCGCCATTCGCGATGCGGCTATGCTAGATGACCTCGCGGCGCTCGATCCCGAATCGCGCGCTGTCCCCGCCGCTCTCATCGCCCGCAACATCGCCATCAAGGCCCGCGTCGTCGAGGCCGATGAGTATGAGACACTCGGCATCCGCGCCTTGCTCAACTTCGGCCACACCATTGGCCACGGCATTGAAGCCAGCCTCCCGTATGGCGAAATGCTGCACGGTGAAGCCATTTCGTTAGGTATGAGAGCTGCCCTATTTCTCTCGGTATCTCACTCGACTCTTTCGCAGGCAGAAGCAGATCGCATTCTCGATTTGTTAGAGAAATTTCACCTTCCGCTGGTGCTTTCACCTCAAATCGCCACCGAGACGATCATGGATAAACTCTCGCGCGACAAAAAATTCGCTTCCGGACAAATCCGTTTCGTGCTCCTTGATCGTGCCGGCAGCGCCCATGTCTCCTCAGCAGTACAGTCATCGGATCTGATCCAAGCAATCGAACACCTTCGTTCGCCGCGATGCTAATTGTTTAGACAAATCCCGCCCTGTGCATCGTTGATAGTGCAACTTTTCCATTGCGATCGAACACATTTACACATGAATCAATTCCTCAAATCCTGCATTCTTTTTCTAGCGGCCATCACCACTTGCTATTCGCAAAGCACGAACGATATCCAACCAGCACTGGACGCCGTCTATCCTGCACTCGTGCGGATTCACGTCGTCTCCGAAAACGGCGGCGGTGGACGCATGCAGAAAAATCGTGGCTCAGGTTCTGGAACCATCATTCATGAAGACGGATACATTTTGACCAATCACCACGTTGCTGGTCGCGCCACACGCATCACGGTGCGCCTCGCAGACCGCCAGGAATGCCGCGCCACTCTCGTCGGCACCGATCCCCTTTCCGATCTCGCCATCCTCAAAATTGATCGCAATGACCTTCGCGATCCCGCGTCGAAGCTGCCCGTCGCCCGTTTCGGAGACTCCGACTCGCTCAAAGTCGGCGACGTCGTGCTTGCCATGGGCAGCCCCGCTGGACTCTCCCAATCAGTCACTAAAGGTGTCGTCGCCAATACCGAGATGATCGCCCCAGGCGGTGGCGGACTCTCTCTCGATGGCGAAGTCGTCGGTGAACTCGTCCGCTGGATCGGTCACGATGCGGTGATTTTCCCCGGTAATTCCGGCGGCCCACTGGTCAATCTCAAAGGCGAAATCATCGGCGTCAATGAAGTAGGCATCGGTTCCATTGGCGGAGCGATCCCATCCAATCTCGCCAAAAACATCGCCGATATTCTCATCAAAGAAGGGCAAGTCAAACGCAGCAGCATTGGATTGTCTGTGCAGCCATTGCTCAAGACTGACAAGAGTGCTAGTGGCATCTTGGTCGCAGGAACCATCGCCGACTCGCCCGCGGCCAAGGCTGGCCTGCAGGCCGGCGATTTGATCACTCAGGTCAACGATAAGTCCATCCCCGCCGCGCGCGCCCCCGAAGACATCCCTTTGTTCAACCGCATCATTCTTGAATCTCCCATCGGCAGCGCGCTGCAACTCATCGGCTCACGCGAGGGCAAGGAAATGAAATGGACTGTCACTACCGAAGCTCGCGAACCGATGCAGCCTCGCGAAAAAGAATTACTCCACTGGGGCATCACTGCGCGAGATTTCACCAAGCTTCAAGCCAAGCAACAGCATCGCGACAACAACGATGCAGCAATCATTCACAGCATCCGCGCCGGTGGCCCAGCAGCCGCTGCTAAGCCTGCACCCGTTGCGGGTGATCTCATCGTCAAGGTCAATGACACCCCGATCAAAAATCTTGCAGACCTCGAAAAAATCACTTCAGAAATTACCAAAGATGCCACCGAGCCCGTGCCCACTCTCGTTACTTACGAGCGCGATGGCGATAGCTACCTGACCATCATCAAAGTCGGTCCCGAAGAAAATGATGCCGATGCCGCCATCGCCCGCAAGGCATGGATGGGAGTCTCTACCCAAGTCATTTCGATAGAACTCGCTGAAGCTCTCGGCATCCCCGGCCAAAAAGGCATGCGCGTCACCCGCGTCTATCCCGATAGCAATGCCGAAAAAGCAGGCATCAAAAATGGCGACCTCTTGCTCAAGCTCGATGGCGAAATCATCAATGCCTCACGCCCCGAGGATGCCGATGTTTTCAGCGAAGCCATCCGTCAAATGAGCGCCACCGCCGAGGTTACCCTAGAGCTGAAGCGGGACAAAGAACTGCTCACCATCAAAGTTCCCTTGGAGCGCGCTCCAACGGGCAACTCCGAGCTCGAAGAATACCTGAGCGAAACCCTCGAATTCCAAGCTCGCGACATCGGTGCCGACGACCGCGCCAAAGTGCGGGATGATAACGCCAAGACCGGTGTCCTCATCTCCAGCGTCACCAATGCTGGATGGGCCGCTTTGGCTGGTTTGCAAAACAACGACATCTTGCAAAAAATTGATGGCAAAGCGATCAGCTCGATTGCCGAACTCAAAGCCAGCATTGAGAAAATCAACGAGGCAAAACCCTCACACATCACCTTTTTCGTCCGTCGCGGCATTACCACGCGTATGATCGAACTCGAACCAACTTGGTAACAGCCAATAAAAACTTAAAACTTGTAACATGAAATCCCTGATCCTACTAACCGCCCTCAGCATGCCCCTTTTCGCCGCTAGCGGCGCCCTCAAGACCAAGGCCACCGAGTTAAGCAAAGCTCATCAAGACTCAACCCTTTTCATTAGCGCGGTTGTTACCATCGAGCTCACCGCTGGCAGCAATCCGACCCAGAAGGAAGAGAAAAAAGTCGAAGTGCTCGGCACCGTCCTCAATGCCGAAGGCTTGATCGTTGCCCCGCTCAGCACTATTGATTTGGCGTCATCGATGGATGGCCGCACCGTCAACACCCCGCAAGGCCCCATCAAAATTTCGGCAAAATCCGATGTCAAAGAGGTGAAAATTTTGATGCCTGATGGCACTGAGACCGATGCCAAAATCGCACTCAAAGACACCGACCTCGACCTCGTTTTCCTCAAGCCAGAGAAACCAGCTAGCAACTTCAAACCAGTCCCACTTGCTGACACGGCACCGATGAATTTGCTCGACGATATCATTGTTATTGGCCGCATGAGCAAAGAGCTCAATCGTGAACCTATGGCTGCCACCGGAGAAATCATTTCCGTCATCAAGAAGCCTCGCTTATTCGGAAAAATCAGCGCGCCAGCCACTGGTATGCCTGTCTTCAATGACCAAGGCAAATTCCTCGGCATTGGCATCAACCGTTTGACCTCCAAGTCTTCTGGTGAAAACAACGTCGCCAGCACCAGTGTGCTCCTGCCCGCCGCCGATATCGCCGATAGCGCATCGCAGGTGAAGTGATCGACAAAGCCAACGCTTACATGCGGCGCAAGTAGTCTGGAACTTGCTCGCGCTGCATGGTAGGTGGAATTTTTGCGCTCGCGTAAGAAATGACGGCGCCAACTCCTGCGGCATGAGAGCCTGACATACGCGGTGCGATTTCGTATTCGGTGAAATAGAATTTTTCCCGCGCTCTGCGGATCCAGCCGGTGATCATGCCGACGATGATGACGCCTAGCATGAGATAAATGGGCAGTTGCCATTCCTTAAACCATGAGGTAGCTGCGGCTACGCGGGCCGCTTGCTCTTGCTCATTGATGTCGGCCTTTTCTGGCTCTACGACGGGAGCAATGACTCCTGAGGTAAAGGCTTTTTCCATCCAATAAATGCGGATCGACATCTGCACGCAAAAGCCATCGAGCTGGTCAACGGGTTGACTTTTGACCACCGCTTGATTGATCGAGCTTTGCAATGCGCGCGTGCGTTCTCCCTCGCCCACGGAGCGCATCAACTCAGGCGTCAAGTGAAGCTCCGAGCGATCCGGGGCCCCCATGTAATAAAATACAATCACTGCTGGACGCCCACCAGCGAAGTATTGAGCAAACAAGGAATCTACCTGAATGTTCGCGGGAATGATTTGTTGTTCATCAAAAACGTATACGTAGAAATCAACATTCGAGTCACTGGAATGATACTTCAGAAAACTCAAGCGGTCGCGAAATTCTTGACGGCTCATCAGCTTTTGCGGATCAACCAAATATGACTTAGGTTTTTGTCCAAAGTATTTGGCGAGATCTTCATCAAGAATCTCTGTGGGCGGAACTACGTTGAGGCTTTCCGGACCTGGCTCCGGAAGCTCTAACACATCAGGTGGCGGAGGTGGCTCAGCTTCCTCCTCTTGCAGGCGAAATAATGCATCCGAGATCAAACATTCTCCACGCATCACTCGAGCAGCATCTTCCTCTGACCACTGCGGTAAAGGATCGTGCTCCTCCGCTTCTTCGGCAGCCATGAGAGGCAGAGCGTGAAAACTCAGCGCGAGGCATAGAAATTTCTGGAGCGCGCTCATTTGAATTCCTCCTCTCTCGACGTGCGCGTTGCGGCATCAGGCTTGGGCGTGGCGTTTTGGACGTGACCTGAGCGTATTCTCTTCACCAAGTCGCCCATCTGCGGTGGCGGCGTGACTTTTCGCTCGAAATTCTCTGGGTCTTTGCGTGCCGCACGGCTTTTTTTCTTCAGAATTTTCTCCAGTGTTTTCAGCAAAACCACGATCCCCTGATCGGGTCGCCGATCTAACCAATACGGATGCGCCTTGCTCAGGCATTGAAAAGTATCATCCTCATCGAGGTATGGATCGAGTAGGTATCCGTAGGTGATTCCCGCCGCCTTACCCTCGACATCCATCACTAACAAAATCCCCGCAGCATTGGGTCGATGCAGCGCGACATCCTCGAATGCGCCGCGATTGAGCAACCAAAATCCAAATTGACGCAAGTTGGCAGACTCACGAAACACGCCCGTATAAACTGCGAAAAACAATTGCGGAAAGCGTTTGCTGAAGCGTTCGATCGCTTCTTGGACCACGATCCTCTCCGCCTTGCGCATGAGACCTGCGGCATCAGTCAGCGTGCGGACGATCACTTCTCCTGAACCAAATTCAGCATCGGCGGTGGACAAACAAAAGCCACAATGAGGGCACGCCTCGGCCCCACGGTGAATTTTTTGTACACATCTCGGACACTTCATTTGCTCTGCCGTAGCCTGAAACAATTCCGCGATGAGGTCAAAAAAAATGTTATCACAACGGAAAAATTCGCGACTCTCAGGGCTTACGGTAGTATTCTAGGAGTCCATCCACCACAGCATCAGCATACTCTCGGTAGATCGACTTTCGCGGTTTGCCTGCCACCACGGGCATGCCTTGGTAGTCACCGGCCTGCACACGTTCGTAAACTTCGTGAGAGTTCATGACGTAGGGCTCGAAGAAAATGACGGGACAATTGTAAATGCGATTGGCTAACAAATTACGCGCGTAAAGATACGGGTGATTCGCCACTTGGCGGGCGCGAGTGGAATTTGGCTCATAGGGATAAGGCGGCAATCCGGTCTGTGCGGCGAAAACATCTGCCATCGCCGCTCCGAGCGCGGCTTCCTCATGGATGGTGCGCTGCAAGATTTTACGCAGCATTTCAAAACGTTGGTCATCGTAGCCGATTTCTTCGTCGGTGTAGGCTCCATTGAGCAGAATGTGTAAGTGGTTTTCATCCACCAATGTCGGCAGCGCTGGATCGCCCCAGGCTACGGCATTGAAATGCAAGCACAAGACCACATCAGGGCGGATTTTTTCATTCACCATCTTCGCCCGAGCGCGAATCTCGGAGGTGCGATAAAACAAACTCTCGGCCGCTTTGGTGGTGCGGAAGCCTCCCGTGAGCATCGGATTGGTTTGCTTGGCAACATCCATCAGGGTATCTGGACGGTCAGAGGTCAGTGGTTGGGTGGATTCGCGCACAAGAGAAACTTGAGCACCGAGCGCGACCAATCGCGGCCTGATCAGATTCGCCACGCGCAAAGTCATGTCGCCCTCAGTGACCGGCATACCATCGCCGATCTTGAACCAACGTTCTTCCATTTGCGCCCACTCACCGCCGATGTGCCCCGCATCAATGGCAATGTGCAAACCCGCAAGCGGTTTCTCGTTTGATTGATCTACAAAAGCCCGCAATTCAGCTCCACTGCGCCAATCGCGCTGAATCGGTTTTTCCTCGGAAGCAGGCGCAAAGTCAAGGCGGTAGTAATCACCCGCCACCCGCGATTGTTTCAGGATCAATGCATGGTCATCCTGGACGTCGATGTATTGCATCCATGCGTCACTGACCGTGAAATAGCGGGTTAGATCTTCCAGAAACATCTCGCGAGTAATCGTTTGCTGATAGACATCAAGTTGGCTCCAATCAGGCTCTGGGCCCAAGGGAGAAAGCCGCCATTTCGGAGCATCAGCGCTGAGTTCGCTACCATTTGGATTGGGCTCAAGACCGTCCTTTTTTTTCAACTGCTCCAACCAGAACGCAACGACCACGGCCACCAAAATCAAGGTGACGAGAGTTACGACGGTTCGTTTTTTCGGTTCGTCTTGCATACTAACAGAATTGTCCTTCCCTCCGCAAAATACACGATCATGCCCAAAGATCAATGATAGGAAAAAAATATCGGAGAACTCATTCCCCCGCGCAAATTCACCCCATCCATGAGAAAAATGGAGAAACTTGAGACAAAGATACAGATTCTCGAAATAAAATCGTCACCTCCATCGTTATATAAGGTGTCGCGCATCGACTTTCTCACCATGAATAAACCAACGTTTCTCTTCCTTCCTTTCGCATCTCTCTTGTTCTCCTCCTGCGGCGGCGATAAGAACGAAAACTACGATACCGCTCCGACTCCCGGTTACACAGCACCAACAGAGACACCAGCAACTGCCGCCCCCACCTACGAAGCAGCAGCTTATGAGGAAAACACTGCCATTCCAGCTGAAGTCGTCGATGGAGGAGTAGTAGCACCCGCTGTGCCCACCGCTCCCGCAGCAGCCACCAATCCAACCGGCGCTCGCGAGCACTACGTAGCTCCCGGCGACAGTTTGTGGAAGATCAGCAATACCTACAAGGTGCCCATCGAGTCGATCAAAGCAGCCAACCAAATGACCACCGATACTGTAGTGCTTGGGAAAAAATTGATCATTCCCGCGCAATAAGCAGCACATTCCGCAGCCCTGCGGCGCTACATTGGTCGAGGGCGGCACGATTCACCGATGCCGCCCTTTTCCTTATCATTGATCGCCACCTTCTCACCCCAGCCAGACAACTCATTGATGAAAACGAAAATCCTGCCGATGGCCCTCGCTTGCTCCTACTTTCTTGCGATCGGTGTCCATGCTCAGCAAGCGGACCAAGGGCAAACCGATTCTGTGGATGCGGCCATGCCCTACGACGATCTCATTCCTGAGCCTCCGCCAGTGAAACTTCCTCCGCGCGAAGCAGCTCTCGATGCGCTGATGTCGATCCCCCCGAGCAGCGATGAATTGAAAGCTGCAATTGTTGAGGCGCAAAAACAAGGAATCCCTGAGCAAACCATCACCGAAGCAAAGTTCATTTTTCACGTCGAGCACAAGGACGACCAAGCGCTCATCGACTTACTACCGATCTGGCAGCAGCTAGAAAAAACATTCTCTCTCGATGAATCGGAAATTTTCGCCACTCGCGAGGATTTTCTCGCAGTGATCGAGTTCTCACGCGCCTTGCAAGCCCTCAAGGCCAAAGATCGAGCCAACTTCAAAAAAGCCATTACCGAGGCCCTTTGGCTCAGCCCAGCCCAGGCCAGTGCCTTCACACCATATATCGAGAAAATGCGCATCGAGGAGCACATTGAGAAGACCCAAATCGATCTCGGTGGCAAGCTGAGCGAAATCAATGGCGGCGAGCCTGTCGAGCTGAAAGCCATCCTTGGAGACAAGCCAGCACTGCTGTTGCATTTCTGGTCACCATGGAGCCCCGATTGCGAGACATCGCAGGCCAGCCTCGGCGAATTAAGCCCATTTCTCAAAGAACAAAAAATCGCGCTCGCCTCAATCCTCATCGATGGTCGCACCGAGATTCTTACTGAGGCACGAGAATTTCTCAAAGGGCAAGACAAACCGCTGACAGGGCCACAATTGATTGATCGGGTGAAAAACAGCTTCGCCTCGCAGTTGCGCGTCACCGACATGCCGACAGTGATCCTGCTGAGTCCCGAGGGCAAAATCCTCTATCACGGACGCTCAGAGTCCCCCTTGCTACGGGAAAAAATCACCTCTCTCCTCGCGAAAAAACCATGATCCTCAGACATCTTCTTCACGACTCGTCTATCGATTTATTTCTCCTTTACTGATCTCACAAAAACATCCATCATCACGCCATGAAAATCATTCGCCTCAGCGCCTTGTGCCTGTTCTTCGGTGTCACTCTCACGAGCGCGCAGCAGGAAAACATTGAGGAGCCCGGCGTCGATGAGTCCGGTGTGGAATTTTCACCCGATGCCATTCCAGCGACCCCCGAGGATTTGCTCGATGACGAACACGTGCGCGAAGAGCTCGCGGTCAATGATTTCACAGCCCCCTCCATCGCGAAGGTTTTTGATTCTCTGCAAGCCCTTGCCCCCCTGCCCATTGATGAAATCGAGCGCAAAATCCCCGAGCGCATGCCGTTGGATCGCGCCGACCTCGCCATAGAAATTGGCTTCCTCATCGCGGATGGCTTCCTCATCGTGCAGGCTGGCGACCTCACCAAAGTCGAAAATCTCGCCAAAGAGCTCTCCCGCTACGGCAAGGCTCTCGGCGCAGGAGATCGAGTATCACGCCACGTGGCCGCGTTGCTCGAGAATGCCCGCAAAAATGACTCTGCCCAACTCAAGCTCGAACTCTCTGCTACACAAAAAGATGTCGAGAGCGAGCTAGTCGCACTGCGCGATACCGACCTCGCGCATCTGATTTCTCTCGGTGGATGGCTCCGCGCGCTCCATGTGGCTGCAGGCGCTGTCGATGCCCAATACAGTCGTGCTCGCGCCAAGGAAATCATGCGCGAAGACATTGCCGACTATTATACCGAAATTCTCGGCACCCTGCATCCACGCATCTGTGAGCGTCCGAACTTCGTTCAAATGCGCGAGATTTTGTCAGGCCTGCGCAATGACATGATCTACGACAAGGAAAACCCCATCACTGCGGAGCGCGTCAAGCAAATCCATACCAAATCCACGACACTCCTTGGACTCGCCGCCAAACGCGTCGATCAATAATTTTTCCCTTACACCAATCAGTAAAAGATTCCCATATTCTATGAAGCATATCGCTCTACGCAGCTTGCTAATCACGGCCTCCTTTAGCGCCTTACCTCTCACATTTTCACCCCTCGCAGCTGAGCCCGTCGTGGTCGCTGGCACGGGTGCTCGTGTCGTAAATGGCATCGCCGCCACCGTCAATGGTCTGGTTGTGACCCAGAAAGAAGTCGCCATTTTGATGGCCCCCATCGTCGGCCAATTGACCGCACAGTTTCCGCGTCGTGGCTCGGAATTTGAGAAAAAAGTCAAAGAAGCGCACGACAAGATTCTCGATGAATTGATCGACCGTGAGCTAGTGATGAGCGAGTTCAAGCACATCGGCGGCAAGCTCCGTCCCGAAGCAATCAATGAGGAAATCGATCGCCAGATCAACACGGATTACAATGGCAATAAGACCAAATTTCGTGATGAGCTTAGCAAAGCTCGTTTGACCATGGCCAGCTACCGTGAAATGACGGAACGCAAAATGATCGTTCAAGCGATGAGAGCCTCGAAGTTCAGCGCCGTAGCTCCGCCCTTACCGCATGAAATCCAGAAGGAATACAATACCGTAAAGCTCAGCTTGCGCGACATCAATGGTGACAAAATTACCTTCCAAAAAATCTACATCCCCGCAGTCGACCCCAAAAACCCTGGCTCCACTCCAGATACTCAGCTCGCGCTCGCCGAGGACCTCGTCAAGCAAATCAAAGCAGGCGGCTCGTTTGAAGAACTCGCAAAAAAACACTCGCGCGATGCTTACGCCGAAAAAGGTGGTCGCCAAGAATTGGTGCCTCGCACCGACCTTGCACCCGAATTTGCCAACTTGATCATGGACCCGCCCGAGGGCACGATCATTGGCCCATTGATGGACCCACGAGGTCTAACAATTGTCAAAGTCATTAGCAAATCCTACGGACCCGTGCCCCCGCTGAGCAAGGTACATGATCAAATCGAACAACGTGTCTCGCGTCAAAAAACGGCAGAGCGCTATGATCGCTGGATCAAAACCCTGCGCGCCAAAGCATTGATCTCGAAAAAGAACTAAGCGAGCCAAGCTGCGATCTTACTCATGGCTTCACTCCGCGTGAAGCCGTTTTCATTTTCTCTATATACCTATGAATTCACTCCCAAAAATTGGCATCCGCCCCACCATTGATGGACGTCTTGGCGGCGTCCGCGAGTCCCTCGAAACCCAAACCATGGACATGGCGCTCTCAGCAGCCGCTTTGATCTCGTCCACCTTGCGCCATCGCGATGGCTCTGCTGTCGAATGCGTCATTGCCGATACCTGCATCGGAGGAGTTGCCGAGGCTGCAGCTTGCGCGGAAAAATTTCGCAAAGAAGGAGTCGG
Organism: Akkermansiaceae bacterium; assembly: GCA_044239965.1. Lineage (GTDB taxonomy): Bacteria > Verrucomicrobiota > Verrucomicrobiia > Verrucomicrobiales > Akkermansiaceae > UBA956. The sequence goes on along the minus strand of JBIIAI010000038.1, from coordinate 5,553 downwards.
CGTTTCACTCACCGTCACCCCCTGCTGGTGTTACGGTTCGGAAACCATGGACATGGACCCCGGCATCCCGAAAGCCGTTTGGGGCTTCAATGGCACCGAGCGTCCCGGCGCTGTCTATCTCGCAGCTGTCTTGGCTGGTCACACCCAAAAAGGCCTACCAGCCTTCGGCATTTATGGTCGTGATGTGCAAGACTCCGATGACCAAAGCATTCCTGCCGATGTGCAGGAAAAAATCCTGCGCTTCTGCCGTGCGGGACTCGCTGTTGCCACCATGCGTGGAAAATCTTACCTCGCTATGGGAGGTGTCTCTATGGGCATCGCAGGTTCGATCGTCGATCAAGCATTTTTCGAAAAATACCTCGGCATGCGCGTTGAGACCATCGACATGACCGAGTTCCTGCGTCGCATCGATCACAACATTTTCGATCAAGAGGAATACGCCAAAGCCCTCTCTTGGGTGCGCGATCATTGTCCTGAAGGCAAAGATTACAACTCGCCCGAAACCACACGCTCGCGCATGCAGCTCGATAGCGAATGGGAAATTTCCGTCAAAATGGCACTCATCGCCCGCGACATGATGGTGGGTAACCATCGCCTCACCGAAATGGGCTATGCCGAAGAAGGTCAAGGCCACAATGCCATCGCCGCAGGTTTTCAAGGACAACGCCAGTGGACGGATTATCGCCCAAATGGTGACTTTCTCGAAGCGATTCTCACCACCTCATTCGACTGGAATGGCAAACGCGCCCCCTACATGGTGGCTACAGAAAACGACTGTTTGAATGGTGTTTCGATGCTTTTTGGCCACCTTCTCACCAATACCGCACAGATTTTTGCTGACGTCCGCACTTATTGGTCGCCAGCGGCCGTCAATCGCGTCACCGGCTATGAACTTAGCGGCGTCGCAGAAAATGGCCTGCTGCATTTGATCAATTCTGGTCCTGCCACACTTGACGGCACAGGTCAGCAGTCGCGCGATGGTCAGCCCGTGATGAAACCGCATTGGGAGATTTCTGATGAAGAAGTGGATGCCTGTCTCCAGGCAACTACGTGGCATCCGTCGATCACGGAGTATTTCCCTGGTGGCGGTTGGTCCACACGCTATCTCACGAAAGGTGGCATGCCTGTGACCATGTGCCGACTCAATTTAGTCGCCGGTCTGGGCCCGGCTTTGCAAATTGCCGAAGGCTGGTCTGTGGATCTTCCCGAAGAAGTCCACAACGTTCTCGACGAGCGCACCAATCCCACCTGGCCGACGACGTGGTTTGCTCCGCGCCTCACTGGTCAGGGCGCATTCCGTGACACCTACACGGTCATGAACAATTGGGGAGCCAATCATGGCTCGATCAGCTACGGCCACATCGGCGCAGATTTGATCGCGCTAGCCTCCATGCTGCGCATCCCAGTCTACATGCACAACGTCAGCGAGGAATCGATTTTCCGACCTAGTGCTTGGTCGGCCTTTGGCACCGCGCAAACCGAATCCGCAGACTTCCGCGCCTGCCAGACCTACGGCCCGCTGTATTGAGCCCCGCAGCAAAATACTGACGTGCAGTAGTGAAAGTTCCTGCGCGCGCGTTGCGTAGCAAGTCCATGGAACGGCTCCACAAAATCCCCATTCTTATCCTTCATTATATGCGTCACATTTTCGCCCTGCTAGCATTGCTCATCGGCTGTCAAGCCACTCAAGCGGCCCCCGTTTGGGAGGCAAAAGAAAACGAATTGGTAGTTTTGTTAGGCGATACCTTTTGGGAGCGCGATTACCACGGAGCAGCCATCGAAACCGCGCTCACGGTTGCCACCGCCGGAAAGAAAGTGCGCTTTCGCAATCTTGGTTGGAGCGGAGATACGCCGCGTTGTGAGAGTCGCAGTTATTTCGGTCCACCGCGTGAGGGATTTGATCGGCTCAAACAGCAACTTGCCGAGATCAAACCTACCACGGTGATGATTTGCTACGGTGCGGTGGATTCTTTTACAGGGGAAGCAGGTCTCGCGTCGTTTCTCCAAGCCTACCGTGAGATGTTGCAGATGATTCGCGAGACCACGCAAGCGAACATTGTGCTTTTTTCGCCACCGCCAGCCAGTCGTGACACCCAGCGTTGGCCATCCCTCGCCGCGCAATCCGCTCAACGCGAAATGTATGCACGAGCCATCGAAAAACTGTCCACAGAGGAAAAACTCGCCTTCGCGGACCTCCACGCCTTGATGAAAGACCAAGCCTGGACCACCGTCAATGGGGTGACTTTCACTCAGCAAGATTACAAACAAATCGCTCCACTCGTGGTGCGCTCGTTAGGTCTATCGATCGATCCAGCCACTCTTGCGCAGCCATCATTGCGCGAGACAATCATCGCGAAAAATCAGCTGTTTTTTCAGCGCTGGCGTCCCCAAAACGAGATTTACCTCTTCGGCTCGCGCAAGCACGAGCAGGGCAACAACGGCGTGGAGATCCCCCAGTTTGATCCACTCATTGCCGAAAAAGAAGCGCTCATCTTCGGTAGCTTTGCGAACCCAAACACACCTGACCAATGAAATTTTTCCTCGCTCTCCTTTTGATTCCTAGCAGCCTGTGGGCGCAACGCAATCTCACACAAATTCCCTCGACGAATCCCAACGATCAGCTGGCGAGCTTTAAGGTCGCTGAAGGATTTGAAATATCCCTTTTCGCCTCAGAACCGATGGTTCACAAGCCAATTCAGATGGCCTGGGATGCACGCGGTCGATTGTGGGTGGCTAGCAGTGCCATTTACCCGCAAATCAGGCCGGGGCAGACACAAAACGATCAAATTCTCGTGCTCGAGGACACCGATGAAGACGGCAAGGCCGACAAGCGCACAGTGTTTTATGAGGGGCTTTTCATTCCTACTGGCATCTGGCCGCAGGACGGTGGCGCTTACGTGGCAAATTCCACCGAGTTGTGGTTCATTCATGATCGCGATCAAGATGGGAAAGGAGAATCCCACGAAGTGCTGCTCAGTGGCTTTGGCACCGAGGATACACACCACATTCTTCACGGCATCAAGGGTGGACCCGATGGAAATTTGTATTTCAACCAAAGCGTTTACATCCACAGTCACATCGAGACTCCTTTCGGCGTGCGTCGTCTGATGGGCAGCGGCATTTGGCAATTTCAGCCACAGACCGGCAGACTGGAAGTGTTCACTCTTGGTCAGATCAATCCCTGGGGCCATGTATTTGACAATTGGGGTCAGAGCTTCACTACCGATGGCGCTTACGGCGAAGGCATCAATTACGCATTTCCTGGCGCGACATTCCGTTGCTTGCCAGACCAATTGCCACGCATCCTCAAGGGCATGAACCCGGGACAACCCAAGCAATGCGGATTGGAAGTCATCAGCGGTCGGCATTTTCCCGATGAATGGCAGGGCAACATGATTACCTGCGATTTCCGTGGTCATCGCGTCAATCGCTTTTCCCTAGGTGATGAAAAAAGCGGTTACCGCTCTCAGCAACTTGCCGATCTGGTAAGTTCTTCCCACGGATCGTTTCGGCCTGTCGATGTGAATATGGGACCAGATGGAGCACTGTATTTGGCCGATTGGTATAACCCGATTATCCAGCATGGCGAAGTGGATTTTCGTGACCCACGGCGCGACCAAGTCCACGGCCGCATCTGGCGCATCACGGCGAAAAATCGCCCACTCAGCCCGCGCGTGAATTTTGCAAAACTTTCTGTTGATGACTTATTCAAACAACTCCAAGCTCCCGAGCAAACGGCTCGCTACTGGGCCAAGCAAGAAATCAAGTCTCGCAAATTGCCCGACCTCAAGGAAGCGATTGCTAGTCTCATGAAAAATGACGAACTGAGCGATACCTTGCGCTGCGAATACTTGTGGGCCGCTCAGACCGCAGGCATCGAGGATTTCGTCTGGTTCCGCAGTCAATTCTGGGATCGCGCACAAGCTGCTGCCGACGGCAAACTCCGCGCGGCCATCGTCCGGACATTTCATCAACTGATTCGCAATCACGGCACGATGGTTATGGGCGTCGATGACGCGAACCGCGATGCATTTTTCCTCACTCTCTGCCGCGATCCGCATCCACGAGTTCGTCTCGAAGCAGTGAATTTGTTGCGCACCGTCGCGACGCCTCGCGCCATTGAAATCGCCACCGCGGTGCTCGCACAGGAAATGGATGAAAATCTCGACTTCGCATTATGGCGCAGTTGCTATGAACAATCAAGCACTTGGCTTCCCGCCTTTCAAGCTGGACAGATTTCCTTCGCAGAGAACAGTCAAGGCCTACTCTTCGCGCTCAAAGCTGCGAACCAAAGCAACGCCGCCGCATTACTATTAGACGTAGTCGAGAAAAATCAACTCGCTCCCGAGCAACTCGCCGAACTCATGAAAATCATCGGCAGCACCATCGATCAAGCCAACATCAATCGCTTGTTCACTCTGGCTCTCGATGCAAAACATTCCCCCGCCCTGCGCGCTCAAGCCCTACAAGCGATGATCACCGCGCAACAACAACGCGGACTCATCCCTGAGCAAACTGAGCGATTGATCCCATTGCTCGATGACTCCGCTACTGCCAACGCCGCCATCGAACTTGCAGGATTGTGGAAGATCGAAGCCGCACGAGCGAAACTCGAATCTCTTGCCTCCTCCAGCACTTCCTCTAGCGATATTTCCCTGCTCAGCATTGCTCGCCTCGGTGGCCCTGCCGCGGAGGCATTTCTCAATCATCACCTCAAGCCCTCGCTGTCTCCTGAAAAACAAGCGAGCACTCTGCAAGCGATGATTTTACTCGACCCCGCAAAAGCCGCGCCGCGCAGTGCTGATTTCCTCAGCACGCTCAAGGCCGAAAGCCCTGCTTCGGGTGCATTGATCCAAGCATTTCTCTCACTCAAAGAAGGCCCAGCCCTGCTCACCAACGCGCTAACAGGAAAAAAACTTCCGCCTGCTATCGCTTCTCAAGCCCTGCAAAAGGCCAGCGCCAGCGGTGGTGACACCAAGGCCCTCATCGATGCCATTACCGTGGCCGGCGGCCTAACGCCGATCACATCACTGACCGAGGCAGAAATGCGCACATGGATCGAAGAGATCAACAAATCGGGCAATGCGGCTCGTGGCGAGGCAATCTATCGTCGCATGGAATTGCAATGCATCGCCTGCCACGCCATCGGCCCTGTCGGTGGCATTGTTGGACCGAATCTTGTCAGCATTGGCTCCAGCGCGCCGATGGATTACATCATCGATAGCCTACTGGAACCTGCCAAGAAAATCAAAGAAGGCTATGCCACCGCGATGATCACCACCAAAGACGGAGCCACCCACACGGGATTCCTCGCCCGCGAGGACCAGCGTGAAGTGGTTTTGCGCGACAATGCCGGAAAAATGCAAACCATTCCCGCAGCACAGGTCAGCAAAAAAGAAGTGATCCCCGTCTCGCTGATGCCCGCCGGACTCACCCACTCCTTGCGTCGCGACGAACTCGCGGATCTAGTGAAATTTCTCACCGAACTCGGAAAAGACGGAGCTTACAAAGTCCAAGAAGACGGCACCCTACGTCATTGGCAAAGTTTCCAAA
>JBIIAI010000155.1:0-7164 GCA_044239965.1 Akkermansiaceae bacterium | reverse complement strand
CGCGGGGATTTCGTGCCTTCCTCACGCGACTCTTGCTGCGCGCCCTTTCCGGGATTTATCGAATGCTGATGCAGACAAGAAAATACTTGTTCTATCAGAATTACAAACAACGATTTCACCTCGGCACCTTGACCATCTCCGTCGGCAATATCACCGTCGGCGGCACGGGAAAAACGCCAGTCGTCGAGCTTCTATCACGCACCCTGCGCGAACGCCATCGCAGCATCGCAATCCTCTCCCGCGGCTACAAAAGCAAGGCACTCAACGAACCACAAAAATGGGAATCCAAGCAAGAAACACCACCCAAGCCCAAGCAACTGCCCAAAATTGTCTCCACCGGGCGAGCCATCTTGCTCGACTCCAATTTCGCCGGCGATGAACCATTCATGCTCGCCAACAATCTCCCTGGCGTGGCCGTATTGGTCGATAAAGATCGCGTCAAATCCGCTCGATTTGCCATCAAGGAACTCGGTGCCGATACCTTGATCCTCGATGACGGCATGCAATACTTGCGCATGGCGCGCGCCCTCGACATTTGCTTGATCGATGCCAATGCCCCTTTCGGCACGGGCGCGATGCTCCCCGCGGGAACTCTGCGCGAGCCCAAGAAAAACCTGTGCCGCGCGCACTACATCATTCTCACCAAGTCCGACGGCGGCGATCACACCGATCTCATCAAAAAGATTCGTCGCTACAATGCCACGGCCCCGATCATCACGACCACGCACGGCCCGAAGTATCTGGAAAACCTCTCGACCTTCGAGAAGCAGCCGCTCGATTTCCTCAAGGACAAACACGTTGCCGCCCTCTCCGGCATTGCGGTGCCCGAAAATTTCGAGAAATCCTTGGTCAAACTCGGTGCCAAGCTCGAAGTCAAAAAACGCTTTGCCGACCACTACCGCTTCACGGGGCGTGAGATCGCAGCCTTTACCCAACGCTGTCTCGAACGCGATGTCGACATGATCGTCACTACCGAAAAAGATGCCGTGCGCTACCCACGTTCCGCCCTCACCGATGTCCCCGTTTGGTTCCTGCGCATCGAAGTGGAAATCCTCGATGGTCAAGAGCACTGGGACCATATGATCGATCACATCTGCCAACCAGCCGCGCACGGTAGCTCCGTTCTGCGTCATCGCATTGCCTTCACCGGCTGAATTTTCTCACCAAACATTACACCATTTTTATGCTACCATCCCTGCTCGGCCTCACCAAAGATGAACTCATCGCTCACCTCGCGGAGCACGGGCAACCAAGCTATCGGGCTGATCAAATTCTCGACTGGGTATGGAAAAAACGTCCGGCATCCATCGAGGAGATGAGCAATCTGCCGAAACAACTGCGCGAGCACCTGCAAACGCATTTTTCGCTCTATCCGCTCACTCCTGCACGCGAACTCGGCTCCACCGATACCACACGCAAGATGCTCTACAAACTCCACGATGGCCGCTACATCGAGAGCGTGCTCATCCCCGCGAACCCTGCGCTCTACGGCGGTCGTGCGGATCGCCTCACGCTATGCGTTTCCTCGCAAGTCGGCTGCGCCTACGCCTGCAAATTTTGCGCCTCGGGCCTCGCTGGATTCACCCGCAACCTCAGCGCCGCCGAAATCGCAGCACAAGTATTGCAAACGGAAATGCTCGCCAAGGATCGCATCGATAACTTGGTGTTCATGGGCATGGGTGAGCCGCTCGCCAACAGCAAAAACCTGATGCAAGCCATCGAGCTCATCACCTCGCCCTGGGGACTCAACCTCGGTGCCCGACACCTGACGATCTCCACCTCTGGCCTTGTGCCGCAGATCCGCGAGCTCGCGCTCCATCCGCGCCAAATCCGCCTCGCCATTTCGCTGCACGGCGCGACCGATGCCGTGCGCGATCAAATCATGCCGGTGAATAAAAAATTTCCCACCGCCGAATTGTTCGAGGCACTGCGAGACTGGAATTCTAACAAAAAGCAACATCTCACGCTGGAATACATTCTCATCGAAGGCGTCAATGATGGCCTCGATCAAGCGCGCATCCTTGCCACCCACGCCCGCAGTTTGCAGGCAAAGGTTAATTTGATTCCCTACAACACCGTGGAAGGATTACCCTGGAAACGACCCGAAATTTCGCACTGCCAAGCATTCCGCAACATTCTCAGCAATGCCGGCGTCACTGCCACCTTACGCCTCGAAAAAGGTCACGACATCGAAGCCGCCTGCGGACAATTGCGTCTCGTTCAAGAAACTGAAGAAGGCATCATTTCACCCGTCGAACGCAAAGCGTAACGTCACTGGGTTGATTACTTAAACGGAACGGTGTTCGATTTCCCCTCACACAGGTGAAGGATCAGCGTGCTCGACTGCGTCATGTGTGAGCGCGGGTCGTAGGCTTGGAGAAACTGCTTGATCTCGTGCTGCAGGCGTTGGCAGTGCTTGTCGAATTTTTGCGTTCCGCGCAACTCCATGGTGCATTCGCGCACTTGCAAAAAGCGGATTTCATTGGCACCAGCCGAGCACAGCTCGTCGATCTCGCGATGCAACATCGGGAACAAGGCCAATTCAAAGGTGCAGTCATTTTCGCGCAGCAAACGCAAAAGACTCACTTGCACTGGTGGCGCGAGAGGACGCAATTGCTGAGCGATGTTTTCACAGCCGATGTGTTCTAACATGCGACGCATTTTCTCGTAGAGCGCGGGCAACGGCAACAAGCGCAAGGGGCATTTGTTCTCCAAATAATGAAAGACCCCTTGGCAAATTTCGTCCACAAACGGAAAATCGTCGCGATCTGCTGCGTGCATGGCCCGGCACAATGCGTCGCGCAACCACTGGGAATCGTAACACGATACCTGATGGCGGCCAACTTGGATGACGGGGCGGTTGCCGATGAGTGCGATCACGTAATTTCTTTCAGTTGTAGGGACGTTGGGGTTGAAGTTGGTAAGGAAATGAACAAATTATGGCTGTTGAACTTTCGGGACTGTAAATCTTGATGCAGGAACGAGCAAAACGCGATTCGCTGATCGAGGAATGGGGACTATTCCTTGAAAAGTTTGCGCTGGAGTGGATCGCGCGCCGCGCGACGTTCTAGCGCCTGAATCTCGTTGATGAATTCTCCGACGTTGTCAAACTGACGATAAACAGAAACGTAGCGCACGTAAGCGACGGGATCGATCGAATGGAGTTTATCCATTACCTTGGCACCAATCGTAGATGATGGCACCTCGGACATGTTATCTTTGTGAAGCTCACTCAGAATTTCCTCCACAGCTCGGTCAAGCCGGTCCATGTGTACGGGTCGTTTTTCGCAGGCCTTGACGAGCCCTCGGAAAAGTTTTTCGCGGTTGAGAGGCTCGCGACTGCCATCTCGTTTCACCACGCGCAACTCGGTGCGTTCGATTGATTCATAGGAAGTATAACGATAGTTACACATCATACATTCGCGCCGCCTCCTGATGGTGGTGCCATCCTTCGACATTCGAGAGTCGAGAACTTTATCCTTCAGGGAGCCGCATTGAATGCACCGCATGAGCTTGGAAAAACGAGACGCGCGAGAATCACGAGAACATCTGGTAGTGTCAAACGGAAAAGTATCACAAATGTTGTACCTAGGAAAAATCAAGGTTTTTTGGTCTACTAACTATCTAGTATTTCTTAAATAAAATGCAAATCAAAAAAATACCCGCCGCGAAAAAATGATCGCGGCGGGTAAAACGAGACAGAAAAAACTCATCACCATCCATGATGTCGCGGAGCGCAATAGCCGCCACCGTAACCTCCTCCATAGCCACCGCCGTATCCATAGCCACCGCCGTAGTGACCACCACGGTATTTCGAGTGGCTCTTGTTGTTACTCAGAACAGCGCCCACCAAAGCAGCACCGACGACGATCGGCACAGCTGCCTCAGCGGCATTGCGTGGATAGGCACCACTCCCATAACCCGCACCATAATACGGGTCAGCACAAGACGAAAATAATCCGCAAAGAGCGACAATAGCACCAGCAAGAATCCCATGTTTTTTCATAACACCCGATACGACGAAGCGCGGACGATTTTATTCAGAAATACATTTGCCTCGCACGAAAGGTCTTGATTCCGCAGACGATTCCAGCACACTACCGCCGCGCAACTGTTGCGCAGAACAGTACATGAAAGCACTCGTCAAAGCAAAAGCAGAGCCTGGCATCTGGTTGCAGGATGTTCCCGAACCCGAAGTCGGCCCGATGGACGCGCTCATTCGCATCCGCAAGACTTCCATCTGCGGCACCGATGTCCACATTTACAAATGGGATGCCTGGGCGCAGCGCACGATCCCCGTACCGATGCCCGTCGGTCATGAATTTTGTGGCGTAGTGGAAGCCATCGGTTCGGGAGTGACAGATCTGCAAATCGGCGATCTGGTTTCTGGAGAGGGCCACATTGTCTGCGGTCGCTGCCGCAATTGTCTCGGTGGTCGCCAACACCTGTGCCCAAACACCCTCGGTGTCGGCGTCAATCGACAAGGGGCTTTTGCGCAATTTCTCTCGATCCCCGCGCGCAATGTCTATAAGGTGGATCCAAGCATCCCTGAAGATGTCATTTCCACCTTCGATCCTCTCGGCAATGCTGTGCACACCGCCTTATCATGGAACTTGGTGGCGGAAGATGTGCTGATCACCGGAGCCGGCCCGATTGGCTGCATGGCTGCTGCGGTTTGCCGCTTTGCGGGAGCCCGTCACGTGGTGGTGACAGATGTCAATCCTTGGCGTTTGGAACTAGCAAAAAAACTCGGTGCCACCCGCACCGTGAATGTCGCCGAAGAAACACTCGCTGATGTGAAACGCGACCTAGGTATGAAGGAGGGATTCGACATCGGGCTTGAAATGTCAGGTCATCCTTCTGGCCTGCACGACATCTTGGAACACAGCTCAAACGGCGCGAAAGTTTCCTTGCTCGGCATCTTTCCCGATAAAGTCGCAATCGACTGGGATAAAGTCATTTTCAAGGGTCTGATCATGAAAGGCATTTATGGACGCGAAATGTTCGAGACTTGGTATAAAATGAGCAGCATGATCCGCGCGGGCCTCGATATTTCGCCGGTCATCACGCATCGCTTCCATTACACTGAATATGAAACTGCATTCCAAACGATGATGTCCGGTCAGTCCGGAAAAGTTGTGCTTGACTGGACGGACTGACGGATTTCACATGCAGTTTCTGTTTCTCTAAACATCAACTCCATGTCCCTGTCCTTTCTTCCTGAAAAATTCCGCCCCATTTACGAGATCGATCCCGCTTTTGGCAAAAGTGCTGTTTACTTCTCGATGGAATTTGCCATTGATCAATCGTTCAAGATCTATTCGGGCGGACTCGGCTTTCTCGCGGGCTCGCACATGCGGTCCGCGGCAGCGATGAGGCAGAATTTCTGTGGCATCGGCATCTTCTGGACCTGTGGCTACTACAATCAAACACGCGGTGATGGTCGGGAAATGGCGGTGCAATTCCGCCGCAAGCACCCCGCCTTCCTGCGCGAGACAGGCATCGAGTTCACTTTGCGGATTTTTGATCAAGACGTGATCGTGCGCGCTCTTTATCTCCCCGGCGATGTATTCGGCACCGTGCCGATGTTTTTCCTCACGACCGACGTCGAGGGCAATAGCGCCTTTGGTCGCAACATTACCCAACGCCTCTACGATCACGATCACAATGTTCGCATCGCTCAATACATGGTTCTGGGTCGTGGCGGTGCTCGTTTGCTAGAGGAGCTGGGTATTCAACCCGATGTTTATCACCTCAACGAAGCTCACGGACTCTCGGCTTTGTTCCGCTTCTACGAAACCTGCCGCGACAAGGAAACCGTAAAGAAAAAATTCGTCTTCACCACTCATACACCAGAAGAAGCGGGCAATGAAAAAACCAACGTGCATGTGCTCAAGCAAGCAGGATTTTTTGGTTCGGTGGAAATTGATGAAATTCGCGATCTCATCGACTTGCGCGATGATACTTTCAATCACTCACTCGCGGCCTTGCGACTCTCTCATAAGGCCAATGGTGTCTCGCGATTGCATGGTGAAGTCTCGCGTGAAATGTGGAAAGACCATCAGGGAATTTGTCCGATCGATCACATCACCAACGCGCAAAACAAAAAGTACTGGGCGGATTCGATTTTGGAAAATGCTCGCCAGCATGGTGATCTCGATACCTTGCGTCGCCGCAAACGCGAGCTAAAAGAGAAGCTTTTCCGCATCGTCGCCGATCAATCCGGCAAGCTGATGAACCCCGATGTTCTCACCATCGTTTGGGCCCGCCGCTTTGCGGGTTACAAGCGCGCTGACCTGATCACACGCGAGCGTCAGATGTTCCGCGAGCTCCTCAACCGCACCGACCAACCGATACAAATCATCTGGGCAGGCAAGCCGTATCCCTTCGACTATTCCGCCATCGAGACCTTCAATCACTTGATCAATCTCACCGCGCCGAATCCGAATGCTACGGTGCTCGTTGGCTACGAACTCGAACTCTCGCGCGACCTGAAAAACGGCAGCGACGTTTGGCTAAACAATCCCGTCGTCACCCGCGAGGCCTCTGGCACCTCGGGCATGACCGCGGCGATGAATGGCTCCCTCAATTTCTCGACATGGGATGGCTGGATTTGCGAATTTGGCAAAGACGGCGAAAATTCCTTCATCGTCCCGCCCGCAGAGCCAAATCTCAGCCCCGAAGCACGAGATCACACAGATTTAATGAGTCTCCACCGCATTCTCAACGAATCCATTTGCCCAAAATACTACAATCATAGTAATGACTGGTGGCGCATGGTTTTGCAATCGATGAACGACGTAGTTCCTTACTTCGATGCCGACCGCATGGTGCGCGAGTACTACGAAAAAATCTACGCGTAATACACGAGCCTATTCGCGTGGCGGCAGGCTCTTGATCTGCTTCCACGCCTTAACAATGATCACGATCAATACGATCAAGGCAAGCACATCCACAATCGGCCCATAGGCCTGCATGAATGGTGAGGTTTCTCCTTTGAAAACTTCACCCGTGATCCACTTCACTGCCATCGCAAAAAGCATCAGTCCATTGCCGACAATCAGAGGATACATCCAAAAGCGCGGCGAAGAATAGCCCTTCTCCGTCGTCGCTTTGTGAAACATAAAAGCAGCAAAGATCGATAAAATGACAAAAGTCAACATG
>JBIIAI010000037.1:0-23841 GCA_044239965.1 Akkermansiaceae bacterium | reverse complement strand
GGATTTTTATGATGTTGGGTTTTTGAACAACCGTAGCAATTTTCACCGCAGATTGCACAGATGATGGAGGTCTTGAAATCCTGAAAAAATTGGCAAATGAACTTTTGGGCTGGGCGGCAGGATGCCGCCGCCACGGTGTTACATATTTTCGCGGCACCATTTGAGGGCCATGAGGGCGTAGCCGGTGCCGTAGGGTTGGTGGTAGTCGTAAAGCGGATAGTCCCACCATGAGCCGTCTTTTTCTTGGCGAGTAAGAATGATGCGGGCGAGGCCTTTGGCGAGTTCGCGCTGTTTTTCTTTGGGTAAATTCTCGGCAGAGACGGTGAAATAATAGATGCCGTAGTAGTAGAAGTAGCCGGAAATCTTGAAAGTGGATTCGTGAGGGACGGGTTTTTTGCGACCGTAGTCGAGCCACGGCTCGAACTCGATGAAATTGTCACCCCAGGTGGAAAGCACGGCATCGGTCATCTTTGGGTCATCGAAGGCGCGCAGCGCTGCGTTGCAGGCCTGTGAGCGTGCGAGGGAACCATTGCGACGATTGATTTCGACTTGTGGGGCGAGGTAATGTCCGTGCGAATAGGCGTAGGTGAAATCGGGGAACTGCTGGAGGCGGATCGAGGCGAGGGTGGAAGTGATGACTTTTTGATCGAGCACTACGCCCATGGTCTCGCGGGCCTCATGCATGGCGAGAATCACGGTGGCGGAGGTGAACGATGTGGTGATGCCGCTGGGTTTCTGGGTGCGGATTTCGTCGTAGATGTCTAGGTAGCCCCAGCCGCCATTGAGGTCTTCGTAGCGGTTGGCGAGATCGATTTGCTGTTGGGCGAGATTTTTTAGAGAAGAGCGTCGTGCTTCATCGCCTTCGGCGTCTTTGTAGAGTCGGGTGATGGCGCGCAGACCGTACGCGTGACCCCAGGCATTGTAGGTGGTGGTCATGTCGGCACGGCGCAGGTTGGGCAGCGCTTGGAAGGCCCATTTTTCGGCTTTGGCGATGCAGTCTTTGACGGCGGGGCGCGAGTCATGAGCATCGACGAGGCCGGCGAGGGCTAGGGTGCTGGCACCGGCGAGGAAGGCATCGTGCGCTCCAGGAAGGGGCGCGTAGATGTTGAGGCCTTTGGTGCGGGTGGCTCCGCCAAAGGAACCATCGGGATTTTGCTTGGCGACGAGATAGTCCACACCCTTGGAGATGGAGGCTTCGACAGCGGCACGGGTGACTTGCTCCACGGGAATGAGGATGCGGGTGTCAACGCCGGCTTGGCCGGGAGCTGGCGTGGCAGGTTTTTCTTCAGTCGCGGGCTTGTCTTGAGCGCTGGCAAAGGTGCCGGAGATCAGGGCGAGCGCGAGACAGAGGGAGCGCTGCCGGTTCACAAGGGTGGTGGAGAAATGTTTCATGCGCCGGGCGTGATGATGACCTGATCTTTGGTGAGGCCGGAGAGGATTTCGACCTTGTCACCGGAGCTCTTGCCACGGGTCACAGGAATGCGTTTGGTTTTCTTGGCATCGCCTTCGCCTTCGGAAATTTCTACTTCCCAGCCGCCTTTGTTGTCGTTGTGCAGTGCTTTGGTGGGAATGGTCAGAGCGTTTTCTTTTTCGTAAGCAGTGATCTGTGCGGAGGCTCCCATGCCAGCCACGACAGGCAGGTCTGCGGGGAAAGTGCCGGTCAAGGTCACGCGGTAACGGTTATCAATGTTCGGAGTGGCGGAAACAGCGCTGATCGAGACGGGGAAGGATGTTTCTGCGGCACCAGTGAGAGTGGCAAAGCCTTTTTGCTCGGGCTTGAGCTGGCGCATGACAGACTCCTCGACGGTGGTTTCGAGAGCGAGCTGGGCATTGCTAGGAACGAGAACGGCGAAGGTGCGTTTGGGGGCGATGGGGGCATTGACTTGAATGGCTTTGGCGGGGTCGCCAGTGCTCCAGCGACCATCTTGGATGTTGCCGTAGTAGAAGTAGCCATCGGCGGGTGCTTTGAGAGCGAAGAGGTCTTTTTCGATTTCGAGCTTGGCGAGGTTTTCGGCTGTGCGTTGTGCGGTCACGCGGGCATCTTCGAGGGCAAGGCGTTTGATTTCGAGGTTGCGGGGTAGGTTTTGCTCATTTTCTTTGAGGGCGATGGCGGCGGCCTCGGCGGCGCGCTCAAGCTCAATGGCTTCGCGGGGGATGGTGAGCTCAAGAGTGCGCTTGTGGGTGAGCTTGGCGTGCTCGACAGCGACTTCGGCGAATTTCACGCTTTCGCGTTGGCGCTTGAGAATGATTTCCTCGGTGTTTTCCGTGAGGTCATCGGCTTTATACATCTTTTCCAGTTGATGCAATTCCTCGCGCTCGGAATCGAGGCGTAGTTCGCTCTGGCGCAAGTTGAGATTGGCCTCGGTGATTGCGACCTCGCGGCGGGTTTTCTGGAAATACTCCCAAGCTTCTGCGGCTTCTTCGGCTTTCATTTTGGTGCTTTGCAGCTGCATCGGATGATATTTTTCTGCAGAAATGAAATCGGCTTCAGCATTGGCAAAATTGAGCTTGCCAGCTTCGGCCGCGGAACGGGCGTCGCGAAGTTTTTTCTGAAAGTCTTGGTCATCGAAGCGGACGAGTTGTTGATCTTTTTTCACCAAGCTGCCGTGAGGGGCGATTTCGAGAATGGTAAATGTGGCCCATTGCTCGGCATCGATGCGCAATGGCGTGACCTCGGTGGGGAGCAGAGCAGCGGAGAGAGTTGGGCGGATCGCGAAGGTCTCTTGCGTGACTTTGGCGGTGTCCGCGAAGGCGGAGCAGAGGCTGAGAAGCAGGATGGCGGATGATTTCATGATGTAGTGCAAAAAAATACAGCGGAGCTAGTATAACGAGTTCCGCTGTGATGTTTGTTCAAAAAATTTTGAATGGATTAGCTTTCTTCGTGTTGACCGGCGGGTTTGCGAGCAAGGAGAAGAGGGAAGCGGCGCGGGCGTTTGGAGTTGGTCTGAGCCTCGACGAGGTGCTCGGAGACATCGAATCCGGCTTTGCGCAGTCGCATGTAGAGGCCGGGGATTTTGCGAATGGAAGTGATGCCGAGCATGCCGCCAGCTTGGAGGGCATCGCGTGCGGCACCAAGCCAGCGACGATCTTCAAAGAGGATTTTTCCTTTTTCGAGCGGGCAAGAATCGGCTTGGAGAAGGATGGCGTGTACGCTGCCACTCTCGCGGGCGAGCGAGGATGGCGAGAGATCATGAACAACGTTGACGCGGCTATCGAGCAGGGCGTTGTTGTCTTTAAAAAACGTTTTTTGCCAAGTGACAAGCTCGCGGATGGGTTCGAAGACGGTAAAATTGCCCTTTTTCTGAGGAAGTGCGGCGCAGACGGATTGGGTGAGGCCACCGAGACCGAGTCCCATGATCCAGACTTTCGGCTGACGGGCGGGGCGGAAGGGATGGGTGCCGAGCTTGGCGAGTTCATCCTCGGCGAAACGCATGGCCGTGCCTGCGAGTTGCTGGCCGTGGCTGTGCAAGTAAAAGCGTTCGTCGTGCTCATGGAGTTCGAGAGTGCCGCCATCAGGCAGGGTGGTATGAGCGAGAATGATTCGTGGTTTCATGTATTTTCTGGTTGCCGCAGCGGGAAAACTTTAGTAGTAAGAAGACGCTATGTCTACTGAACAATCGCAAGAACCAGAAAACAATTCCGCAGCACTCCTGAGGATGTGCCGCCACCCGTGCCAAGTGCTCCTGCCGTAGACGAAACTCCGCCTCCTGCACCGACTCCCGTTCCTGCAGCGGCAGCACCAGTGGCATCGACGAGTTCAGCCAAGGATAAGAAGTTGCTAGCGGGCATTTTAGGCATTGTTTTGGGGGCTTTTGGGGTGCACAAGTTCATCCTAGGTTACACCAAGGAGGGCATTATTATGGCCGTCATTAGTTTAGCAGGTAGCTGGTTATGCTTCCCGTATTTTGTTATGTGGATTATTGGTCTGATCGAAGGCATCATGTATTTGACGAAGTCTGATGAAGAGTTTGACCGCATTTACATCCAAGGAAAAAAAACTTGGTTCTAAGGAAATTGTTGGATTCATGCATTCCGTGGCATCAGTGTTTATTGCTGCGTGTCACGGATGTGCTTCGTTAGCGCTGATTGCGAGTATGGTTGGTTTGTATATTCGCCTTGACAATTTAGGTTTCTTGAGCAACTTAAAGTTATGCAGTCACAGGTAAAGGAGCGGAAATTTGTCAGCGTCTGGCTTAAGCGTGCGCGTAAGGAGCTTGCTGTGAGTGGTCGATTGGAAGAAGTGGCCCATTTACTCTCGGGTCCTGACCTTGGGGCGAGTGCGATAGCGGTGCGTGATTGGCGCAGTGATTTGCAACGTCTCCGGATGGGGGAATGGGAGCCAAGCATGGAAGACCTGATGACGATCGATGCCATCTTGAGCCGACCGAAACAGGATCGTTCAAGTGCTTGCTCAGTCAATGACGAGCAGTTTCTGTTCGCGTAGTGGAGGTGATTTTTGCGGTGGCGAGTTGTCGGCGCAAGGAGGAGACATCAAGTTCTCGCAGTAATTTTTCGATATTGGGATAAACGTTTGCGTGGTGGCCAAAACGGGGATTATGTAACTCGGCAATGGCTTTTTCTGCTGCCCAGTTGTGATGCACCATGCGATAGGCCGCGATCACTGCACCGGTGCGATCAGCGCCGTGCCAACAATGCACGAGCGTGGGGCCATCACATCGTTCGATGCATTGCAGCGCGCTCAGCAGATCATGTTCATCGATGTTTCCTGCACGCATCGGCACATGGTGTAGGGTCAAAGTGCGATTATTGGGAGTTGACGCTGAGTTGATCGCTTCATTGCGATGAAAACGCCTGAGGCTGACAATGTTGCGAATTCCTTGTTGAGACAGTTGGGTGAAATTCGTGCGATCAGGTTGAGATGAACGCCAGACTTTTTCGTCGACTTGCGTAATTTCATCGGGCTCAGAAGGCAGCGGAACGAAATTGCAAGAAGTAATGCCCAGAACCGTAAGCGTTGCTAAAAGTAACTTTTTCATGGCCTGCAAAGTTAAGGATTTTGCCCCCAACGAGTGCGCCATTCTGCAGGGAGGCGCTTGGGTTTTCCGGCGGGCATTTGCACTAAGGCGAGAGCTTGGCGGGCGGTGATGAGAATTTTTTCATCTGATTCTCGGATCATCTCAAAGGTGCACCAGAAACGTGCGCCTTCGATTTCCGCAAGCTTGCCCTCGATGCGAATCCAATCGCCGAGACGAGCGGGGGTGCGATAGTCGACCTCTGTGCGAGTAACTACAGGGAACAGTTGCGTTTCTGCCATGGTGCGAAGATCCATGCCCATGTGTGCGGCGAGGCGCGTGCGGCAGGTTTCAATCATCCGCAGGTAGGCGAGATTGTGAACGACGCCTCCGCAGTCGGTATCGAAAAACATCACTTCTTCGCGGGTGATCATTTGAATGGGCTGGTTCATGGGACAGAGAAATTGACAAAATCACGGATTTTTTGCAATATTGACTTCACGAATTCCGTAACCCCAATCGAAAGGATCAAAAGAATGAAGACAATTGCTCAACTCCCTCGCGTGATGGCTGGCCTCGTAGTGGCTCTCGCCCTGCAAAGTTCGTGGAGTCACGCCGACTTCATCGCACCGACGGATCGTGTGCCATTCCGGCGCGATCAATTGCCGATCGATGTGGAAACCATGGGGCAGCTTTCCCGGCAGTTGACCACGCTGTGCACCTCACTCAAGGCCGATCGTCCGGAAGATCAACGAGTGGCCGCGCAGTTTTTGGCTGTAGCTTCGGCACTGGATCCAGTGAACCGCCAAGCATCGGAGTTATTGGAGCAATTGATCAACAAAGAAGCTCCAACAGCTGCGGGTGATGCTGAGTTGACGAATGCCAAGGCGCGCGCTTGGCGCACGCAAGCTTGGTTGGCGAGTGATGAAGCAGGCAAGGATGGGCAAGTGCTTGCGCAGTGCCTGGGGGACGTCTTGGCTCGCGTGGATGCCTCGCACCCTGCCGCAGCGGCTCACAAAAGTGATTTGGGTAAATGGAATGGCTGGGTCGCTCCATTAGATGATTTTGCCAAGTCCAAGCCTGCTGATCTCGCGGCGAACAATGATGAGGAAGAGTTGCCTGAAATGTCAGACGATTCCAAAGAGCAAGAGGATCAGGATGGAGATGAAACTGAGGAGAAAGAGTTTGAATTCGCTTTGAAATCGGGTGCTATCACTACGCCGCTCTGGCTTTACAATGAAAAAACCGAGGTCTATGGACTGAAGTTGGCAACGGTATCAATGAAGTCTTACATTGATAAGAGTCATAAAGCTTTTCGTTATCATGTGGAAGGCACTGACGAAAGCAAGATCCGGGATACTCTTTTGGCGATTAACAATGCCACGGTTCCTCAATTGAAAGAGATTTATCAAGGTGTGCCCGAGGGCGGGGTCGTTAGCATGGGCTTTGCGAAAAATGAGTATTATTCGATTAGCCGCAACGGTGAAAATTTATCAGCTGCGGCCATGGTGCTGGCTGCCACTGCGATGAGTGGCGCTGAGACTACTGGCGTAGTGATCGGGATCGTCAAGGATGACGGCAAGCTCGCCCTGCCGCGCAACTCATGGGAAATGATCCGCATGCTCTCCTCGGCACCGCCATCTCGCATCATTTTGCCCAAGGCGATCGAAGATGTATTACCTGCTTTGCTCTCGCTCGATGACTTGCAGTTCTTAATGAAGCACGACATTTTCCTCGCTGACACTGCCGAAGAATTGATCGCCTTGACAAACAAAAAACCTGATGCTGCCGTAGCTGCCTCCTTGGCAAACTTTGCGGACATTCGATCGAAGGCCTCCTCGACGCTCGGGCCATTCGTTGCCAATCCTCATGTATCGAAGCGCTTGGAGGCGATCGTGGCTGCTACGCCCAATTACGCGTCTGCCCAACTCTTGCTTATGCAGGCACGTGGAAAACGTCCTGTGCAGTTGACGGAAAAAATGTTGGCTCACGAGATCCGCAAGGCATTGCAACCACTGACTGAGATCAATGCACGTGCTACATCCAACGGCAATGACGAGAAAGTCACTGCAGCTGAAGTTCAAGCTGCTCATGAAAGCAGCCGCGCTGCACTTGATCCTTTGGAACGCATTGTCGCCTCATCCAATCGCGAACTCTACGGCGAGGCGCTTGATCTAGCCAACCGCGCACGCACCTTGGCACGTGCCATGGATAAAGTAGGAGGTAAGGATTTCTTGTTCGATGATCGAGGATTTCACGATAAGTCTTTGGCCGAATCTAGTAAGGATCTTCAAAACGGCTTGCCATTGATTGATCGCAAAATCTCCCTGATTCTCGGCGAGCCCCTGGCGCGTCAGGATAAGAAAAATAAACGTGCATTCCGCGAAGATTGATTTTTTTCGATAAGTCACTTGCGCCGATCTCATCCGTGGGTATTCTCTCCCATGTCCATGATTTGTCACGACCTGCCAGACTACCTGCGTGAGGAAATTCTTCTTCATCCCGAAAAAAGAAACTTCCCAAGCTTCGATCTCAGCACCTTGTTGCACACGGTGTTTACGCCCACGGAAGGCTGCAAGGTCTGCGTTTTGTTAGATTTCGATGAGCCAGCAGCGATGATGAAAGATTATCGTTTCCTCAATGAGGCGGGATTTCCGATTCAGAAGCGTGCGCACCAGCATTTTTACCAAGGCTTGCAACATGGTGTGATGGCCAAGCTCGGCATGCACGGTGGTGAGATGTTTGCCTATCGTATGACCTATGGCTCCAATCTTGATTTGCCTGATGAGCTCTATGATGCACAAGGCAATCAGCTTTCTTTTGAGCGCGATCTTTATCCGAAGTACGACATCATTCTGTGCATTTCCACTTACTCGGCTACCGCGCCGTTGACAGCGAAAGCGAAAGAGTATGGCTTCCGTGGAGCCACTCTGCACGGGCTCAATGACATCATCCTCTCATCAGGTCTTGCCGTGAACTATCATGAGGTCTCGCGCGATGCGGAAAAAATTCGCCTAGCGATGACCAATGCAGATTCGATTGAAATCGATTTCGCCCTCGAAGATGGCCGAGTGCTTACGGCTTGGCTCGGCCTCGAAGCACAAGACGCACAAAAATCGCATGGCCTGTGCAATGGGCTGGCACCAGACATTGCCAACTTGCCAGCCGGTGAAGTGTATTTCGTTCCTGCTGATGCGCGTGGTCAATTTCCAATGAAATACGAAGATGGCACACTCGGTGTGTTAGACGTGGTGGATCGCAACATCGTCCGCTCGACATTGATTGCCGGTAATCAAGCCACCATCGATGCACACAATGCGCGCTTGCTCGACGACCCGATGACAGGAACTCTCGGCGAGCTCGGATTCGGCACACAAGTGCTTCCCGTTTCTGGGGCCGACATTCAGGATGAAAAAGTGTTAGGTACCTGCCATTTGGCGACTGGTCGTGATGATCATCTCGGTGGTGACATCGTGCCATCGATGTTCAAAAAACATGAGAACTCGACGCATGATGACATCTTGTTTGCTCCACACAAGACGCCGAATTTCAACATCAGCCAAGTGCGGATGAAGCGCGGTGATCAGGAAGAAATCATCATCGAAAACTTCCGCCCCAGTCGCTACATCATGGATGCCTTGACGGCATAGAAATTCGCATTGTGTCTTCATCAAACATTTACGAAACGCCTCGTCTGTTAGAGGAATACCTTCTCTTTCATTATGCGAAGGAGCAGGAAATCTTCCCGGAAAATGGTCTGCCGTATCCAGCTGGCATGCGTGAGGCGATGGGCTTTTGTCAGCGAACTGTGCGGCACTTTTCTCATGATCCCGTATGCCGTGGTCTTGATCTCGGTTGTGCGGTAGGTGCTTCAACATTTGCGATGGCGCAACATTGTGAGCAGGTCGTCGGCATCGACTATTCACAAGCATTCATCGATGCAGCTCTTGCTCTGCAACAGGGAAATACAATTCCTTATCGCCGCCATGAAGAAGCTCATGTTTTCACCGAGTTGACGGCAGCGCTAGGAGATTCATCTTTACGCGATCGCTGCTCCTTCGAGCAAGGCGATGCGATGAGCCTGCGAGATGACCTCGGTGTTTTTGATCGAGTGCATGCGGCGAATCTGCTCTGTCGCTTGCCACGCCCTCAAGATTTGTTAGGCCGATTGCCTGACTTAGTGCGAGTGGGTGGTGAGCTTGTCATCGCGACGCCATGCACGTGGCTGGAGGAATTCACACCACCGGGTCAATGGCCAGAGGCGGATACGTTTTCGTGGTTAAAAAATCACCTGCTTCCGAGCTTTGACCTCACGTGGCAAGGTCACGAGCCATTTTTGATCCGCGAGACTGCACGAAAATTCCAGTGGTCTTCGGCTCTCGTCACGGTGTGGAGGAGGTTGTGATGGTGAAATCAAAAGCGGTAGGTCAGGCCCCATAGCAATGTGCTTTTGGCATTGCTATTGCCCAATTCCTGCGAGCAACCCAAGCGGATTCCTACATGATGCGTAGGTGAATAAATCACCCCTGCTGCCACTTCCTGATAGAGATGTCGGTTGAAGTCACCCAACGCCTCGATGCCGATGGCCCATGGACCCGAAATTTGTTGACGTAGTCCGACGGAATATCCCCAGGCGGGATCACTCCCAGCGGCGTCGAGATACACGATGTTAGCCACCCAACGGGTGCGCGCTGACATTTCCCATTCCACGATGATTCTTGACTGCAAGGCATCAACGCCGTGTGAGTGAATGCTCGGGGCAACATCTGCAATGGTTGTTACGGGAGGCGCATCAGGATTGAAGCGCGGGCCGCGATGCGTGTGATTGTGTCCATCGCCTGATTCTTCATCTGCGAAATGGTAGGCAACAGACACACCCATGTAGAATGATGAATCGCCTAGCGGAAGCGACCATTGCAGTTGTGGCGTGACGCCATCGGCGCTGGCATTGTTTCCGGGCGCATCGCTGAATGATGCTGTTAGACCTGCGGCGAATCCAGAGCCTAGGCCGGTGAGAATTCCTGGTTCCATCGTCCAGCCTTCATCGTCATTCCAAGTCGATGACATGAATGCAGTGGTGCGCAATGCGGCGGGCACGCGGGCGTCAAGGTTGAGAAAAAAATCCTGACCGTGATGCGCGCTCGCAGGCAGACTCAGGAGACAAAGGATGGGAAAAGAGATTTTCATGAGATGATTACCAAGTGCGGCGCAGGCGATAAAATTGTGTGGGTTGTGTTTCCGTGGGCAAGGTCATTTTCCATACAGTGCCGTCGAGCTCGAGATCACCAGACGCCGGTTGCCAAGGAGGAAGCAAATTCGGTGATGATTCCGGATACCAATCGCGTTGGGGCCAATGAAGTTGCAGACTTGCGCCATCGCGCTGTATCGTCGCGAGGGGAGCCGTTTCTAACTGATCTGATATGCCATTGGCATTCCGATCCACTCCGCGCCATGTGCTTTCCGTGATCAATATGCCAGCAAAGGTGAGGCTGTCAGTTCCGTTGATTAAGCTCAGCAAGGCCGTTCGCGTCAGAGGGCTTGTGTTGTCGTCTGGAACATAGCGAGATGTTGCGCCGCTCCACGAAAATTTTCGTTTTTTCGCACCCACTTGCCCCCAAGCGACCAAGGCGCTGCTGCCCAGAGCAGCTTGCGATTCTAACGTGCCGAGCTGGGTGAGTAATGTCGAGTTGCTTTTCGTTGAAGGATTGAGAGTGAGGTCAAAGCTCGCCGCAGGTGCTGTGTTGGTATCGTAGGAAAGCAAGAATGCGGTGAGGTTTGCGAGGTCGGCAATTTTTTTGTTAGTCAGTGGTGGCTCATCGAGAATATCTAACGAATAGGGGTGGACAATCGGCATGACTGAGCCTGTTCCATCGGAACCAAGTCCGAAACCTGAAAGGGAGTTCGCCCCTGCTGTTGGTTGAAATAGTCCTGCTCGCTGATAGACCGTGCGCAAGGGGGGATTTTTGATCGGTTGCAGCTTTTCGACAGATTCATGATCATCGATGTTTTGGTTGGTTCCCGAATTGTAGTCATGACAGACGATGCAATGACTTTTAGCATGATCGTTAAAAAGTGTTAGGCCGCTGACGGCGTTGCCTTCGGGAAGATCACTGCGTAAGGTTCGATTCAGATTGCGGTTCGGATTCGGGTGATGAACAATCGAACGCAGATACTCCGTGAGTTGATCCATGCGCGCTGCTGGTTGCAAGTTTCCGCCCATGAGGTTGGGGAAGGTTGTGTTGAATGATTGGATGCTCGGTTTATCTCCGCGCCAGTGGAATTTTGTTGCAACGGCGGCTGGTGGATTGGTTGTTCCTGTCGCGGTATCCACGGCGTTCGCATCGTTGGTGGCCAATCCGCGTAAAGTTTGCGTGATCAGAGGACCTTTCATCGGATGCAGTTGTTTGTTGATTAGGGTTTGGCTATGGCCCGCCAAAGCTGCTGCGATAACAGTCACCATGCTGCCACCTGGATCACCCAGATCCCAAGCAAGGCCATCGCGGTCAGCATCGATGTGACATGTCGCACAGGAAATGGTGCCATTGCCCGAGAGGCGAGCATCGTAAAGAAATCCTCGCCCTTGGCGAATCGTGCTCGGCATGGGATCGATGCTCCCTAACGGAATGTCCGAGAGTAACATGCCAGAACTGGGATCAATCGTCGCGAGAGTATCAGAAATTTTGTTGAGCACATACAAGCGGTTGTTGCCCATGATCAGATTGCGCGGACCACGCATGGCTTCTGTCCCTGCTCCTGTGGGGCGCAAATCTACACGGCGCAGAATGGCTCCCGAGGTCGTATTGACTTCTGCCACACGATCCGAGGAAAACGCGGTGATCCATGCGCGGGAACCATCGCTATTGAGAATTACGCCTGTGGGTTGCGACAACGCGAGGGCGATGCTGGGAGCATGAGTCGTAGTCGCTCTGGCGATGCCGGGATTGAGATCAAAATGACTAACGGTTGTTGCTGGGAGTGCGATGCGGCTGAGGCGGTGCTGAGAAAAATGCCCGTTGAGTTCGGGCTCGAAGCGTGTGAGGTTGAGTGAGTCTGAATTCACGCACCACAAGCTTCCATCGGGATGCATGGCGAGATCGAACAAATGTGTGCCTACTCCGCTGATCCAGCGATTGATGGCGTGAGTGGTGGTGTTGATTTCGGCAATGTCGTGATCTAGGACATTCCAGTTAATCCTCGAGTCAGTGGCCGATACGATCAAGCCCACTTGGGGTGGTGCGGGCAGCAATGAGTTGGTGGGATTGGGCTGCGCGGGAGCAAGGTATTCGGAAAGGATGGTGCTGCGATTTCCTGAATACAAGCAAGCGACGTAAAGTTTGCTGCCATCGTTGCTGGCGACGAGGGCCCGCGGTGTGATACCGTCGAGCGCAATTTGCCCAAGCGCGGCACGCGTGGTGGCATGAAAAACCGAAATAAGACGTTTCTGCGAGCAGGTGATGAAGGCTTTGTTATTGGCAAAACAGATATCAATCGGTTCATCGGCTACGCGTAAGGTGTCGATGATGATTCCCTGACTGAGAGAAACAATCGATATCGAATCTGCCGCTTCGTTCGCGATCCAAATCTCATCGTTGGTCCGAGCTTTCACTGTCACAGGTGCGGAAGAAAGAGGGATTTCTCCGATCAATAAGGGCGTCGCACGAGGCGGTGAACCGACGTCAAACACCGATAAACTGTGCGCGGTGGAATGCAGGGCGAGCAGCGTTTTTCCATCGGGGGTGAGAGTAATCGGGTGTTGCTGTCGAGGCTCAAAATGCGTGAATGCCGAGACAGCCGGCATGAGCATGAGGGAAAGCAATAACAACGAGTGAATCACGATGATGGAGAGGGTGAAGACGGAAACCCAAGGAAGGGTTTCCGTCAAGTGAGGATTGGCAGAAATTACATGCGACGGCGACGCAGGAAAATTCCAAGAGCGCCAGCCATTGATAGCAAAGCAGCTGATGGTTCAGGCACAGTAAACGATACGGTGAATCCTTTGCCGCCGGTTGCTAAAGTGGAGTCGCCAATGTTGCCCATCGCGATGGTGTAGAGACCAGGTGCGAGCGAAATTTCTTTGGAAAGATTTCCTCCAAGAGCGTTGTAGCCGTTGGTTACATAAGTCAATCCCCGTGTGCCACCAGGGCCGTTCAAGTCCCAACCATCATTGAGTGACATGTCACTGCCATCGTTGCTATAGGTGTGAGCTTCACCTGGAGCATCATTGATCGATTCTCCTGCATAGATTACAAAACCTGGTCGCGCGTCTGTGGCTTCATTCGGGCCAGTGGCAGGATTGTTCCATGGCGTCATGCTCAGCACAAACTGGGTTGCGGTGGTGATTTCCAGCAAAACCCAACGACTGGCGTGTCCCCATCCTTGACTGGTGCCACTGATCGGGGCTCCAAACATGGTGTGACTCGTGCCTCTGAGGTCAGCAAAACTCCAGCCACCAGGGGTAATCGTTGTACTATATGTTGCGTAGCTCGCATCAGTCGCGGTCAGTTTTGATGAATAAAGAAATGCTTCTCCATCTGGCCCGGGATTGGAATATGCCGCATCGAGGGTAATAGCGGCTTGGCTCATCGAGATGAGGGTTATCGCGCTTGCTGCCGTAATGATTGCTTTGGTCGTGTGTGTCATGGTATCTACTTGGTTGTGGTGAGCTCCTTCATCACCAGGTGCGGTGAAGTCGGAAAAATTGTTTTGGTTTCATGGGAGACGAAGTAGGAGCTGGCGTCCAGTTTTGCAAATCTGTGGAGGATTCGATGAACCAGTCCGTTTGCGCTTCATCAACCATGGGTTGGAAAAATGAATCGATGTGCAGGCGTGGTGGCGGTGTATCTCGATTGAGGATACCATCAACATTGCGGTCGATTGATCGCATCAATCCTGTGCCTGTGGGGACGCCAGAAAAACGCACAGTAGATGCTTGCGCCATCAGTTGCGCTGCGGAAAGCGGATTTTCTGTTAGGTTGTCGGGTCGATACTTGTTTGTTGAGGGGTCGAAAAGAAAAGTGCGCTGCTCACCGTGGATCATCGCATGAGCAATCAGGTCGCAGTTTCCTTGTGTTGCCTGACTTTGTAAGAGAGTCGATGTCGATGGCGAGGAAAAGCCCACGGCTGGTTTGGTATCCGTGTTGAAGCATAGCAGAAAGGCCGTGACATCAGCGATCGCGGTGGGATAGTTTTCGAAAAAATCGAGAGCGTATTCATGGCCGCGTGGAATGTCGCTGCCGGTGCCATCGTGGGTGAAGCCATAACCGCTCAAGCTGGTAGCTTGATAGGGGGTGAAGTAAACTTTTTTGTAGGAATGTTCCAAGGTTGAATTTTTCACGGGCTGTCGCGTGAGAACTAACGAAAAATCATCAAGGATGTGGTTGGTGCCACGGTCACCCGTATGACATTTGGAGCAAACATTGAGTTCATGAAACCGCACTCTACCCTGTGTGGGATTTCCTCCCTGCAAAGTAGCGGGTAGCGTGTTATCGGGCAGGCGATGAGGATTGGGATGATTGCTCAGAGATTCGATGTATGCCGCAACTTTATCCATATCTGCACTCGGCAATGGTTGGCCAGCTTGAAGGTTGGAAAAGCTGGTGTTGAATTCTTGGATGTTGGCTTTGTCGCCACGCCAATGAAATGGCCCCGCGCCTTTGATGCCTCGCAAGGGTTGTGTCACCATCGGACCTTTCATCGGATGAAGAATGCGGTTCACGGGGCCAGGTTGTCCAATGGAAGGCGAGGAACCAACGACAGTCAACATGGTGCCTGTGGGGTCTCCGAGATCCCAAGCGACGCCATCGATGTCGGCATCAAAATGACAGGACCCACAGGATACGGTGCCATTGCCGGAAAGGCGGGCATCGTAGAAAAATCCGCGACCTTGTTGCTGCGCGAGCGTTAGAGGATTGTGACTGGAAAGAGGGATTTCTCCCAGCACTTGGTTGTTCGTGGGATCGATGAACGATACGGTTTGCGACAGCTTATTCAATATGGCGAGGTTACCCGATGTCGGATGCTTTGTGATGCCGCGTGGGCCACGAACGAGTTGGGGAAAATTTCCGCGCAGATCGATGCGCTGCGTGACAGTGCCGTTGTTGTTCAGTCGTGCGATACGGTCAGAACCGAAAGCGGCAAGCCAAGCTCCATTGTCATCAGCGATGATGGCCATGGGCTGGGAAAGCGAGAGCGAGGCTTCACTCGGCGCAATTTGCGGGGCGCTGGCGTGTGGGTTCAGATCGAGCGTGGTAATTTGTTCGTTGGCGATGCGAGCGATCCGGCTTTCGGCAAAAATTCCGTTCAGGCTCGGTTCAAATCGGATCAAATTCCGCGCTTCCGATGCACCGACCCAGAGCATGCCACTGGGATTGCAGGCAAGAGAGAGAATGTTTGTGCCAATTCCCTGATGATAGCGAACAATCGCGTGATTGCTGGTATTGATTTCGACGATGTCGTGGTCGATTACATCATAGCTGATGCGCGGATCGGAGTCGGGCACGATCAATGCCGTTTGCGGAGCTGGGGGTAATGCAGGGGTCGTGGGCAGGGGTTGTGCGGGAGCATCGCGGAAATGAAGAGCCGTGGTGTTATTGCCCGATAGCAAAAATGCGGCGTAAAGGCGTGAGCCATCGGCAGATACGGCAAGCGCGCGCGGGAAAACTCCCTGCAGTGGAATCGATACCAGAGGTGTACGGGTAAGCGCGTCGAAGACTAGAATTTTGTTGCTGCGGGCGCACGTGATGAATGCTTTTCCTGCGGCAAAAACGACGTCCGCAGGTTCATCAGGCGTGGAGAGTGTCGCCACCACCGTGCCGCTGCTCAGATTGATGATACTAACGGAATCAGATACCTCGTTCACGACCCAGGCCTCGTCGTTGGTCCGCGCGCGCACGGTAACTGGTTCGAGTCCCACAGGGATCTCCGATATGAGCAAGGGAATCTCCCGCGAATCTGTCGAAAAAACGGAGAGGCGTCCCTCGGGGGCATTGACAGCTAATAGTTTTGCTCCATCGGGCGTGAACTCGATGGGGTGGCAATGGCGTGCTTCGAAATGCATGAAGTTTTCCGCAGCCCGCCCCATCAATGCTCCTCCTGATGACATGATGATCAAAATGGAGCAAAATGCGGACACAGATCTGCGGCGAGATGAAGACTCTCGTTGAAGAAATTTTCCTTTGACTCTCTTCTGCATGCGCCTCGCTAGCGTAGCAGATTTTCGCAATGCGGGAATGTGGCATATTGTCGCATAGGTTGCCGCATCTTGCTTGCATTGGTGAAAATTTTTGCATAGATTAATCCCATGACTGAAGAAACTCTGTGGCGTGGCAATCGTTCGCAAATCACCAATGTGGGCAAGTATTTGCTCAGCCTTTTGCTGTTAGGCGGCTTCGTGGTTGGGGGATTCTTTTTCCCCCCTGCATGGATCGGTTGTGCTCTGCCGATCATCTGGGCTGCGTGGATATGGATCGCGACCAAGGCGGAAAGTTTTGAGCTAACGACGGAACGTCTGCGCTTGAAAAAGGGCGTGCTCAACCAGGTGTTCGATGAGGTTGAACTCTATCGTGTCAAAGATGTCAGTCATAGCCGCAGTGCTTTGCAACGGATGTTTGGACTGGGCACCATTGCGTTGCTAACAAGCGATCGTGGTCAAGAAAATGTCCTCATCGATAGCGTGCGTCAGTCTGACGAATTGCGCGAGCACCTGCGCAAGCAAGTGGAAATCATTCGCGATCGCAAACGCGTGCGCGAGGTGGATTTCCAAGAGGATGCAAGCCACCCTGCTTAAGAGGCGTGATTCGCCGAAGTTAGGAGCGCACGAGCTCTTCGCAGCCTTTGATGTCGAGCTTCCCTGAAGCGAGGATGGGGATTTCTTTTGCGGGGCAGATGCGCTTGGGGCACCATAACGACGGGATACCAGCGTCCATCAGCTTGTAGCGAAGGTCGATGCATTCTTGCTCCAAGGCCAGACCGGCAACAGTAGAAATGAGAATGATGGCCTCACCTTTTTGCTCATCGGGTATGCCAACAACTGCGATTTTGCGTTCGCTTTCTTGGTCGAGTTCGAGAGCTTTGGTGATCGCGGCTTCAAGTGTTTCGTGAGGAACCATCTCGCCGCCGATTTTGGAGAATCGAGAGATGCGACCTTCGATGAAAAGGAATCCGTCTTCGTCCAGTCTGCCAACATCGCCGGTGAGGAACCAGCCGTCTTGCAGCACTTCGGCAGACTTCGTGGGATTGTTCAGATAACCATGGAAAACGTTGGCGCCTTTGAGCCAGATCAGGCCTTGTTGATCGACGGGGATGGATTTCTCTGTAGCAGGATTGGTCAGGCGCACAGCGATGCCGGGTAGCATTTGACCCACTGATCCGTTGCGTGATGAAGGCAAGACAGGTGTCGTTCCATCCTCGGCCATGTTAGGCAAATTGAGGTTGGTAGCAGGCGAGGTCTCGGTGAGTCCGTAGCCTTCTTGCGGGCGCATGCCGAATTTTTCTTGGAAACTATCAGCAAAGGAATCGGGCAGTTTTTCGGCTCCAGTGACGACGAGTTTGAGCGAAGCAAGCTGCTCGGGATCGATGCGCTTCATGTAGCCACGCAGAAATGTGGGCGTGGACAAAAAGATGCCAATCTTGTGTTGGAAGATAAGCTCGGCAATGCGCTTGGTTTCGAGCGGATTGGTGTAGGTAACGAGATCGAGTCCGGCGAGGATCGGATACCACAGGGTGGCGGTGCAGCCGAAGGAGTGAAACAAGGGCAAGCATCCGAGAATTTTTTCTCCCGATTTGCTTTCGAGACGTGAGTGAAATTGCAGCTCGTTCGCTAACACATTGCGGTGGGTCAATGACACGCCCTTAGGTTCACCTGATGAGCCTGAGGTGAATAGCAGCACGGCTTCATCGGTGGATTTGATTTTGCTGATGCCGAGGTGAGAGGCGATCGCCTGAGCGGGCATGAACTTGGAAATCATCAACCAGAGGCCGATTTTTTTCTTCAGTGTTGGCAGGATGCGCTCTAACAATATCAAGTCACGGTTAGGCGGCCAGGGGAATGACGGGAACTTGCGGACAAAGGGATCAACGGTGATGAAGCGGTCAAGACCAGCTTGGCGCATGGCGGAGCGCACGGCATCTTGGCTTGCAGTGAAGTTGAGGTTGACGGGGACTTTCCCGGCGAAAATCACAGCGAGGTTGGCGATCAATCCGCCTTTGCCGGGGGGCAGTACGATGCCTACGCGAGGCTTGTCGGTTTGCTTTCGAATGTATTTGGAAAGCACGATCGCGGAAGCGAGGACTTTGTCGAAACCCAGTGACGAGTCATCAGTGCCGTCGAGTACTTTTGCGCTTTGCGCGTATTGCTTGAGTCCGCGAATCAGCATGCTGCCGAGATTTTTGCTTAAGAATCCACGTTGGGAAAATGCTTCTTCGTGCGCTTGGAGAATCAGCTCTTGAAAAAGTGGCAATGTCGCTTTGCCGGCGGGGATCTGTTGTGCAAAGCACATTACCCCCTCGGGTTGCGGATCCTTGGCCTCAATGGCGTAGGCTCCTTCGCGTGGGACATCGATGCACACGGGCAAAATCGGCATGTCCAGAGCGCACAAGGTGCGCAGGACCTTGGCGGGGATTTGATGAGACAGGGCAGCACGCGTTTGCATGAGCCCGGGGAGAAAAATCATCACGCTTTGCTTTTCGATCGATTTTTTCAATTGAGCCCCAGCTGTCGCTGGATCATCATCATCTGCGGAAAACATCATGCCATTTTCGCCTTGGATCAATTGCTTGATATCCTCAGGCACAATCGCGTGTTCTTCAATCAACCATGTGATGCCACGGGATCCGAAAAGCTTTTTAAAAACGGTGATCTCGTGGGCGGACACGCGGCCGGGGATAACGAGAGTGCCGGCTTGGGGTATGCGGTCTTGGCCGAGAATGTGATAGAGGCTCATGTGTGCGAACTGTTGCGCGAAAAAACTAAGGGGAAAAGCCGCTGATGCCAAACATGAAATGCAGGAAATGTTGCACAAATTCCCTCTTTGCCCAAATTGTAGGCTTATTTTTTTGCTTCGAAGCCAGAACCTGGTTTGGCAGGCGATTTTTCCGGCTTAAGTGGAGCTTGCACGGGAGTCGCCACACTCACGGCTTGAAACACTTTATTGTAGTTGTGGCGGACGGCAGCAGGAAATGTTACTCTGCCAGCCTCAACGAGATTTTCACGCGATAACTTCTCAGTGAGGTTCGCGATCATATCACCGCCCATTTTCACGGAACTGCCGACGGCACCTTTGTTTTCGCCAAGCTTTGCACCGCTGCGGATGACATCGCTGGTGATTTTTTTTCCTTGAATGGCAATGCTACTCTGGGTGCTGGATAGTGTGCCATCTGCGGCGAATGTCATTTCGAGAGTGGCGAAATCATTGCTAGCGAACATGCCTCTTACGTAGTCAATGCGCACGGAGATAAAAATGCCGCCCTCTGGTGTTGGGGTGATCTCCGGCTTGTAGCTGCGATATTTGCTGCCAGACAGTTCATACTCAGCTGCACGTTTTCCTTTTGCGTCCCAGCCTCCCAAGCTTTTTCCGAGAGCCTCGATGTCCAGCGCGACTTCTGCCTGACAGACCATGATGCCGATGCTGGTGATGCTCAGCCAACGCAGGATGGAGGTTAATGGCGACGATTTCATGGAGAAAATGAACAAGGATAAAACGGGGAAAGTAGCAGATTTATTCAAAAAAAATCAGCGGTTTTGAAATCGAGCGGCGTATTTGGCCAAAAGATCCGCTTCAAGATTGATGGGGTGCCCTATCGTTTTTTGTGAAAGGTGAGTGTGCAGATAGGTGTGGGGCGTAATCCAGAACACAGCGCTGCTGTCATGAAGTTCGGCGATGGTCAGAGAGATGCCATCGATGGCGATTGAGCCTTTGGGGATGCAATATTGTTGCACGGATGCGGGTAAGCTTACTTCCAATCGATAGTCTTGCCCCAGCGGCGATAGGTCGAGAATTTCTCCCACATCATCAACGTGCCCTTGCACAAAATGCCCACCCAAGCGCGTTGTTGGCAAGAGTGCGCGTTCTAGATTTACCAGAGACCCGACCTGCAAGGTGTCCAGAGCCGTCACTTGTAGGGTCTGAAGCAGTAGGTCAAATGCGACACCTTCTTCCGTCAGAGCTGCGACCGTGAGGCAGCAACCGTTGACGGCAACCGAATCACCCAAAGCCAATTCCGCGGCGAACGGAATCGCAAGAGTGAGTCGTGCTTGCGGACCTCTAGGCTCGCGAGCGACGACTTTGCCCGTGGCTTCGACCAAACCAGTAAACATCAGGGAGTCGGGGCTGTTGTTTCAGGAGTAGCGGCCGGCGCTTCGATCGCAGTTTTATCTTTCGCCTCATTTAGTTGGCGGTGTGCCTCGTCATCAGGAATCAACTTCATGGCACATATGGTAACAATCGTAGGGATCAGCGCGCCGAGCAAAAGTTTCAGGGGCGAAACACCATCGCCGAAGAATTTGCTGAGAATCGATTGTCCTGCTGGGTTCGGAGCATTTGCGATGACGGTCAGACCGCCACCCGTCACTGCGCCAGCGAGCACGCTGTATTTCAGAGCGGGGGATAGGCCATCGACTTGGCTAGCGAGGAAAGTGATCGCGGCATTGTCATTGAATCCGGTGAGAATTGTCGCACCCATGAACAATGGCCACTCCGTGAGCGACGTAATGATCGGGCCGAGCCACCAGCCTTGCAGGCCGCCGTGAATGACCAGAGCTCCTAAGAAGAATCCTACGAGAAGTGGGCCTCGCAGTTCGATCGGGTTCTGGTGATGGCGCGTAGCCTTGCTGAAGGCGAGGAAAAACAGGAAGCCACCCATGAAAAGCGGAGGGTAGTGTGAAAACAGCACCGTCCAAGCCATGAAAGCGATATGCACCAGCGTCACTTGCAGCGGGATCGGCGCATCGCGCTGTGTCCAATCGGCAATTCCATCACCGTCGCGGTCAGGGGTGAATTGTTTCATGTTTGCCAATTCTTTGCGGAAAAACACGAAATATAGAAGAGACGAAACCACAATGGCGAGCATCGCTTTGTCTCCAAAATGCAGGAACATGTAAGGCGTGCTCAGTTCCCATTTTTTTGCCACCATCAACACAGGAGGTGCTGCGAAGTTCGTCAAAACACCGCCAATCGATACGTTTACGAAGAGCAGACCAAGTGTGGCGTAGGCGAATTTTGCACTTGGTTTGAGCGGGTAAAATTTCCGCGCCAAGAGCAATGCCGCGATGGTCATGGCCGCAGGCTCGGTGATCAGTGATCCGAGTAAGGGCGCGATGATCAAGATCGAGAGCCACCACGCGGCAGGTGTTTCTTTTCCGAAACGAGCGACAAAACGCAGGCAGTTTTCCGCGAAGCGCAGAATCGGACGGGTGGAGGCGATGGCCATGATCACGAACACAAAAAGCGGCTCAGTGAAGTTCACATTCATGATGTAGGCCTTCATGTCGTCGACTCCCACAAAATACAGCAAAGCACCTAACAGTGCGATCACCCAAATGCCAAAAATCGCCTCCACTTCACCGAGGAAATGCAGAATCGTAGCTTTGAAAGAAACCATTTTTTGCTCCTCGGGCATGGTGTGGTGATCACGAGCGATTTTTTTGATTTTTTCATCGTGATCATGCTGTACGTGGTGTGCATACTTGGAGATTGGGATGGCAACAAATGTGTGCAAAATGGCCAAGAGGAAAATGATTGATGCTACCGCGAGAATCGGCTCTTGCTTGGCACGGAAGGAGATTTTTTCCCAAATGCTCGTGATGTTTTGCTCTGCTTCCTGCTTCGAGAACTGCTCTGTGCGCTCAATGAATTTCGGCGAGCCCGCATGCTCCGCTGCACTCAGTGGTTGAGCCATGAATAGGGCTAGTAACGCAAAAAATGATAGAATTAAACGATTCATAAGCGGGGGTAGTAAAGCCCATGTTCACCCGATTGCAAGAATTTTGTGTTTTGCAGCCACCCTTTGCCGTGCTACTCTATGCCCGTATGAAACTCATTCGCGCTGGCCTCATCATCGCAATTTCCCTCGCCTCGTGGTCTTGTGGTGTGTTTGGCAAAAAAGCCGAAAAGGAAGAGGAAAAAAATCCGTTCGGCCCGAGTGGCGTGCCCTCATTTTTGCGCGCGAATCCTGAGGTCGATGGCCCTCCCGGAGAAGCACCTCTGCCAGGCACTCCAGCAGCAGAGGTGACGGTCGCGCTCGCCAATCACCCAAGCCAAGATAACATCGTGTGGACCGACCCCGATGACATGGACAAGGATCTGCCCGAGTTGCGTAAATTGCTCTCCGGCCCGAAAACCACGATTTGGCTCAAAAGCGAATCCGAGGCGAAACGCCGCGCCATTCGTGAGGGCAAGTGCGTGATGATTTGGTTCACCGATAGTGCTCGCAGTCCACTCTGCAAAACCCTGAGCGAAGAAGTATTAGGCAAAAAGGAATTTGGCGATTGGGCCAGCGAAAACGTGGTGCGTCTCGTGGTTGATCAAAGTGCGATGCAGGCACGCGGCGAGAAGTTTGACGATGAAGTCACCGAGCAGCAATACGTCGCTGATATGAAAAAGAAATACAAAGCTCTCGGCGCGCCTACCGTGATCATGCTATCACCCAAGGGCGAAAGGTTGGCGAAATATACCGGCTTCAAAAAAGGCCAAGGTGAGTTTTTCTGGGGGCAGCTCAAGCACTCGTCATCGGTTGGCAAAGAGGAATATGCCGTTTGGATGAAAAAGTTAGAGAAACAAGGTTATCGCCGCTGGACGGATCGTGACGATCGCACGCTCGTCGCTCGCTTGATTTCTTATAACAAAGGCTCGATGGTGATGGTCGAACCCGATGGCAATCGCTTTCGCACCAAGGAGTCACAGCTTTGTGATGCCGATCAAACCTGGATCATGGAAGAGAAGAAAAAACGCGGCATTCAGTGAAGCGCTATCCCGCTATCTTGCGTTCGATCTGGTTGCAGGGCTTGGTCTTGTTACTGCTCACCGCGATTGTTTGGCAATTTCGCTTCGTGCGAGTAGGGCCAAATTTGTTAGCTGATGATGCTTGTGAATCCATCGCGCATTGGCCTGGCGCTCCGAGTGATGCCTCGATCCTGCAAGCAGGGCCTAACGGCTTGGTGCTGACCAAAAAGCCACAGGGGCGCTCAATATCATTGTCGAAAGCACTGGAGCGCATAGATGATATACGTTTTGTATCTGTCAGGGCTGATGTATCCTGGGAGAATTCACTGGCAAAAGACCCTAACAGTTGGGCTCAACCGCGCATTGTGATTTTCGGCCTAGATCAGAATGGTCGCAGTTGCAGTCCGCTTGATCATGGCGTGCTTGTCGCGCGAGGGACGAAGCCGTGGCATCGAATCAATTCAATATTGGAATTGCCGCCCGCCATGAAGACCGCGCGGATCTACATCGACGCCTTTGGCAAGGAATGCACGCTGCGAGTGAATCGTTTGCGTGTGGAGGCGGTGAAGCAACGCACATGGTTTGTTCCTGTGACAATTATTTTGTTAGGTGCTTGGGCTCTGCTGTTATCTCGTGCGATGAGCGGATTGATCGTAGGGCGACTGTCACTCGTCCGTGCTTTCGCTCTAGCCTGTGGGATTTTGCTAGGGACATGGCATTTTGTCTTCCCTCAAGGTCGGACTTTGTTTCGTCCCTTTCTCTCGGAGTTTTTCTTAGGAGAAAAAATCGCACCTCAGCCTGCACCTGTTACGACACCAGTGGTTGTTACCCCTGTTGGTGCTGCGATCACACAAGTTCCTGCCGCAACTCCGCTGTCAGTTCCGCAAAACATCCACCGCCAGCCACGCTTGCGCACTCTCTTGCCAGCTCCT
>JBIIAI010000154.1:0-7240 GCA_044239965.1 Akkermansiaceae bacterium | reverse complement strand
TGTTCGGCTGTGGGATCAACGCAACGCCGATTTTTGGCTGACCATTTTCCTTCAGTCCTGTGCGCAACACTTCGGGGCCGAGCTCGGCATAACCGATGTCGCGAAAGAGAATTTGTCGTCCTTGATTCTCGCGGATGATCATTTTTTCAAACTCCTCCGGTTGATTCAATCGACCCAGGGTGCGAAGGCCCAGTTCGGTGGTTGCACCCTCGATGCGACCACTCGGTAGATCGACGTTTTGTTGCTGCAGGGCGATTTGCACATCCTCAGCTGTGACTTGATGCATCGCCATTTTTTGCGGGTCCATCCACAAGCGCATCGAGTAGCGTTTTTCCCCAAAAATCCGCACCGAGGAAACTCCGGGGATCGTTTCCATGCGCTCCCGCACCACGCGGTCGGCGAGATTGCTCACTTCCAAAATCGAAAGCTGATCGCTCTCCATCGAGAGAAACACGATCGGAAACGAATCGGCATCGGCTTTTTCCACCACCGGAGGATTGGCATCAACGGGCAAATTTCTCGCCGCCCGCGCCACCCGATCTCGCACATCATTTGCAGCCGTATCGAGATCCGTATCTAACGTAAATTCCACCGTGATCGTGCTGCGCTCATCGCGCGAATCCGAACTCAATGTGCGAATCCCAGCAATCCCGTTGATCACTTGTTCGAGCGGTTCAGTGATCTGTGAAGCCACCACCGAGGGGTTCGCTCCGGGGTAGGTTGTTTGCACCGTGACGATCGGCGGATCGACCGCTGGATACTCGCGCACACCGAGGAAATAAAATCCCGTAATGCCAAACAACACAATCAGGATGGAGAAAACAATCGCCAAGACCGGACGGCGGATGCAAACAGCAGAAAGGCTCATGGTTTCGTTGCGATGCTGAGTTCCACGCCCGGGCGCACACGGTTGAGATTCGTGGTGGCGACGATTTGTCCTTCGCGCAAACCTTGCACTACCTGCACTTGCTCCGGTGTTCGCGTGCCGATGCGGATTTCCTGAAATTTCGCTTTGCCTTCCTCGATCACATACACGCCATGTCCGCGGGGCGATGGCACGATCGCTTGCGTCGGCACCATCAAGCCCAGAGAATCAGTGCTCAAGGTAAGCTTCACATCGGCAAAACCACCTGGTGCCAAGCCACTCGCCGCCTGACAGACTCCACGAACGCGCAGACTGCGAGTCGCTTCATCAATCGCGGGCTCGATCACGGTGATCGAACCTCGTTGTTCTTTGCCCTGTCCCGCAATCGTAAAAGTGAATTCGAGGCCTTTTTTGATCACCGAGGCATAGCGCTCGGGCAAGGAAAAATCGATCTTCATCTGCGAGAGATCCTGCAAGGTCGTCAACGGCGTCGCGGGACTCAAAAATGCCCCTTCGCTCACCAAGCGCACACCCATGCTGCCGTCGAAGGGCGCACGCACCTGAGCACGCTCGATTTCGACCAACTTGGTCTTTTTTTGCGCATCCAGAATGCTCCACTCGGCTCGTGCAATGTCCACTTCCAGCTGACTGATCGCCTTGCTCGGCAGTAGCTGCTCATTGCGCGTTTTGTTCGCCAAGGCCAGTGCCAGTTTTGCCTCGATTTCTTGAAGCTCCGCCTGCAATTCGGCATCATCGAGCTGAAACAAGAGTTCGCCTTTTTTCACCGTGGCTCCCTCTTGTGACAAAATTTTCACCAATCGCCGCGAGGTTTCCGCCACCAGCGTCACCGATTCATTGGCGCGCAGCGTGCCGACCGTCGATACTAGCTCGGAAAAAGGAGCCGCCTTGACCTCGTAGCTCTCCACCTTCACCGGTCCGCCCGGTGCTTGAGCGTGCGTCGTCACCATCGATAACAACCACATCCCCATCACAACTTTTTTCCCAACCATCATACGCTTCAACCCAATACGGCCGCAGAGCATGGCTTCTCTCCTTGAAAAAGCAATTCCTATTCCTAGCCCAACTAGCCAATCATCTCATCTTCGGACTAAACCAATGCTTGTAAATCGACCACGATAACCCGCCTGCCACGTATAACGATGCCACCACAAGAAGAAATGGCGCGTGCAAGCGAATCACCAACACCGCCCCCAAAGCTGAGCCAAGAAAAAAACTCAGCACCAAGAACAGCGGAATGAAAATTTTCCACCGCGCGATGTCGTGACCGCGGATCGTCATGCCAAGGTTGGTGCCCAAATCCGTGAGCAAACCCGTAATGTGCGTCGTCCGCAAAACCATGCCACGATAGTGAGTGGCTAACGCATTTTGAAAACCACACGCAAAGCTCGCCACGCCGATCGCCGCGAGCGGAAAGGCCGACAACACCGCATGAGCCATCAACATGCACACGCCAATCACCATCACCGCCCTGCCGTAAGGACGGGAAATTTCCAAACTCGGGTGATGGATTGCATACCCCGCCATCGTCGCGCCCAACAGAAAACTCAAGGTCGCGACTAACAAATTCATGGCCAATTCCACAACACGGTGCGTGCCTTGCGCAAACTCCACCGCTACCTTCGAAACATCACCCGTCAAGTGACTCACCGAGGTGCCCAGCTCAATCAAAAA
The DNA here is from genome assembly GCA_044239965.1 of Akkermansiaceae bacterium. GTDB lineage: Bacteria > Verrucomicrobiota > Verrucomicrobiia > Verrucomicrobiales > Akkermansiaceae > UBA956. The sequence goes on along the minus strand of JBIIAI010000154.1, from coordinate 4,683 downwards.
CCCCGCATTTGCTGTAGCACTCAAAAAAGTCAGCGCACAGCCACCCGCAATCACCCAATGTTCCATCTCGCGCTTCGGGCGATCATGCAGAGAGGAAAAGGGCATGAGTGGAGCATAGCGTAGCAAGACCCGTGAGACAAGCTTCGTCTCAATCTTCACCTATCATCTCGCGCCACCGATCAGCGCCAACTGGATCAGTATCGTCGATTTCATCAATCAGAGCACGGATACCTGAATTTCTTGTGCTACTAGGTGGCTCTGAAGCAAGCCAATTGGCAGCAGATTGCGGATCTTTTTGAGCCCAGGTTTTGACAATTGAGCCGAAAGCAGAATCAGATATTTTGGGCTCTAGGCTACGAGCCCAACTGATAGCATCTTTAACGTTTTCATTAGCTCTTATCAAAGCTATGTCCGCATACAATTTTCTGGACTGTTCATCTTTTAGCCTTCCGCTTCGAATATTTTCATCAATTGCCTCTTCCATTCTCTCACGATCGCGCGGTATATTTTTTTCGATAATAAGACTGACACAGCTAGGGTCGGCAATGTAATCCGTTGATTTTAAAAAGTTCATCGCTTCATCATAGGATTTTTCGGAAAGCTTACCTGCTATATTAAACGTTAATCGTTCACGTAGATCACTAGGCACTCCAGCTAGAAAATCCACATAAGCAGTAGTATTGACAAAGTTGATGGATTTGCTCAATTCATCCAGTGCAGAGTTACGGGATGCCTCATTGCCCATCTTGCTTATAATTTGATACGAGGCAACTGGATTACTAGCATGAAGTGATGTAACGAGTTTATTGTAAATGTCACTTGTGGAATTGCTGAAAACAAGGTTCTCTAAGCTGTACTTCAACATTTCAGAATTCTGACCCATTGTGAACAATGACATGAATTCAGGATGACGTAACGCAGATAGTAACTGTGGATGATCTAGTTTTGCATATTCTTCTTTTGCTAGAGCAGGATTTTTCTTTGTCAATTCTGCGAAAATGTTGCCGTATAAACCACCAGGATCCGTTATATTAGAATCGCGCGCCAATTGAAGTGTTTTCAAAGGGTCTGACTTTGACAAAGCGGTAAGTGCAGAGAGTTTTGCATTGTCCTTACTGAATTGCGTTTTGCACAGTTGATCGATATAAGTCATGGCGGACTCTCCCTCAGTAGTTATCAAAGAATTAAAAAAGTAACTAGAATTGGTCAACCCGCGTTCAGATTGAAATAGATCGCCCAATATAGAACTATATGACTCAATATCCCCAGAACACCCTACAGCGCTAGATAATGTGTAAGCCAATTGCATGTTGTCTGCTTTCAATAACTCACTTAAATTTTTATTGATTGCTTCCACGTTGGCTTGAGTTGAGCCGTTTTGAATCATGATTTTCCAAATCTCTTCAATAGGAAACATATCAGGAACCCCCTTGAGAAACGTTTGAATCAGCAATTCTGGATCATGCTCAGCCAAAATTGCCATGGCATTTGTGAACTCATCTGCATCTTCTTGACTCTTCAGATTACCATTCAAACGGTTAATCGAATTCAAAGCATCTAGAACATCGTTCTTATGGTTTAACTTTTTCTGCCTGCCCGGTTGATTTTTTGTTATAACATTTTGAGGAATAGTCGCATCATTATTACTATTAATAGATTTATTATTAAAGAAAATGATAATGGCAAGCACTACTACTAGCGCAAACGAGATTACGTAAGATCTTCGCATATTCAATATGAGGTCATTTATTGTTTCGCCGTGAACACTGAACTTTGCTATGTGTCAGAGACCATAAAGTCAAGAATGTAGGCTCTTCAAGTAAAAAAATACTTTGACTAATAACAAACAGGCAAATCCACCATTTCCCCAATCATTCTCCAGACGTCGCTACAAAATTTCTGTACCAATCCCTGCCAACCGCCCCGAAAAAATCCCTCGCTATTTTCCACGCAATTGATAGGAAAAGTCTCTCAACCAACGTAATTGCCTCATGTTCCGAACCAAACATCCCGCTCTGCTCCGCCTCGCGGTGCTATCCATTGCCACGCTCTGTACATTTCAGGCGATGGCAGCCCGCAAAATCGTATTCCTTGCTGGTGGCCGCAGCCACGGACCAGGTGAGCATGAATTCAACGCCGGCTGCCAATTGCTTGCGAAGGCTCTGAATGAAAGCAAGCTCGACATCGAAGCCACCGTGATCAATGGCTGGCCGCAAGATGAATCGGTGCTCGATGGCATCAAAGGCCTCGTCATTTATGCCGATGGCACCAGCGTGGTTGGCAAGGGCTGGAACAAGGTCGATCAACTCGCCAAGAGCGGCTGCGGCATCATGTTCATGCACTACGCCGTGCATCCTTCTCCTGAGGAAGGGGAAAAATACTATCGTCCTTGGATCGGTGGCGCGTTTGAGACAGATTTTTCCGTCAACCCGCATTGGGTCGCTGATTTGCAAGCCCTGCCGAATCACCCTGTTTCTCACGGCGTCGGTTCCTTGGTCGAGGCTTACGATGAATTTTACTACAATATGCGCTTCATGCCCGATCGTGCCAAAGTGCTCGACCTGGTCACCGCTACGCCCGACCGCGAGCGCATGAAAAAATACATCAACCTGTGGAACCGTCACGGCGTTGATGGCATGGGCAAAAAACAAACTCTCATGTGGGGCATTGAGCGTCCCGATGGTGGCCGCGGCGTCGGCTTCACCGGTGGTCACTATCACCGCAACTGGTCGATCGATAATTTCCGCAAAATCGTTCTCAATGCGATCGTCTGGACCGCTGGTCTCGAAGTGCCGAAGGACGGCGTGCCCTCGAAACCACTCACCGAAGATGAGCTCAATGCCAATCTCGATGACAAAGGGAAAGCCGTTCGCCTGACTTTGGTGAAAGAAGGAGAATTCAAGAAAATCCCTGCCTCTCCCATCGACGAGAAACGCGAAGCGTCCTTCCCTGCGTCTGAAAAAACCGCCGTCGCTGCTGCGCGCAAAGCTGCCATGGCCGCCACTGCCGAGCAACCGAAACCACTCGCGCAATCCGGCAAAATGACAGTCAAGACCAAGCGTCTCGAAGAGCTCAGCGCCGATCTCAAAGGTGCCAAGGAACTGCATTTGATCGTCGATGACCTCGGTGGCTTCAGCCATGACTGGGCCAACTGGATCGAGCCAACCATCGAACTCGCCAATGGCACCAAGGTCGATCTCACCACCCTCAAGTGGCGCTCTGCCCAAGCCGGATGGAGCGATACCAAGATTAATAAAAACGTCGATGGTCACGCTTTGACGATCGACAAAAAAACCTATGAAAAAGGCTTTGGTAGCCACGCCAGCTCGGTCATCGTTTACGACCTTCCTGCTGACGCTGTGAAATTCACGGCAAAAGTCGGCCTCGATGACGGCGGCGCGCTGCAAGGCGGCAAGGAGCAAGAATCCAGCGTCCAATTCAGCGTTTACAACAAAGCACCTGCTGCTGCCCAATCGAACATTGCCCTCGTGCCAGAAAACATGTTCACCGTGGCCGATTCACAACTAGAAGTCACGATCTGGGCTACTACGCCACAACTTTACAACCCCACCAACATCGACTTCGACAAAGACGGACGTCTCTATGTTGCTGAGGGCACCAACTACCGCCACGCCAAGGGCAAACGTCCTGAAGGCGACCGCATCGTGGTCATCAGCGACAGCGATGGCGATGGCGAGGCCGATACATCGGATGTGTTCACGCAGGATACCAATCTTGAATCTCCCCTCGGTGTCGCCGTGCTCGACAACAAGGTGATTGTTTCCCAACCACCCGATCTCATCGTTTACACCGACGTCAATGGCGACCGCAAATACGATCCCGCCGTCGATAAAAAAGAAGTCCTGCTCACTGGTTTCAATGCTCGTCAGCACGACCATTCCTTGCACTCCGTTACTGCTGGTCCTGATGGCCAATGGAACTTCAACAACGGCAACTGCGGTGGTATTTTCACTGATAAATCCGGCAAAACCTTCCGCGTCGGCTCCAGCTACTACCAAAGTGGTGGCGGCACTTGGTATTCTGATACCCGCACCGCAGCTGGTCAGAAAAGCGATGACGGCAACGTCTGGGTCGGCGGATTTTCCGTGCGCATGAATCCCGATGGCACCAACGCCCGCATCGTCGGCCACAACTACCGCAACTCCTACGAGCAAGCGCTGAATTCGTTTGGCGATATGTTCCAGTCGGATAACGACGATCCACCAGCCTGCCGCGTTGCCGAGATCATCGAAGGTGGCAATGCCGGCTTCTCCTCGGCCGATGGCCAACGTTCCTGGAATGCCGACAAGCGTCCAGGTCAAGACACTCCCACCGCCGAATGGCGTCAAGAAGACCCCGGCACCATGCCCTCGGGCGATGTTTATGGCGGCGGCTCCCCCACTGGTGTCGCCTACTATGAAAATGGTGCTCTCGGTGACAAATGGCAAGGCCTTCTGCTGGCTTGTGAGGCTGGCAAAAACGTCATCTTCGGTTACCTCCCCGTGCCCGATGGTGCAGGCTTCAAGCTTGAGCGCATCGATTTCCTCACCACCAATACCGAGAAAAAATTCGCCGGTTCTGACTTCATCGGTGGTGCCAACAACGAACTCTACACCCGCTTCCGCCCTGCTGACGTTACCGTTGGTCCCGATGGCGCACTTTATGTTGCCGACTGGTTCGACC
>JBIIAI010000034.1:0-24484 GCA_044239965.1 Akkermansiaceae bacterium | reverse complement strand
CGAACTCGACGAGCACATGACGAAATGCGGTGACGTCCTCGTTTTTCGCGCCGTCCTTACGCATCGGGTTGATGCGCAAAAATAGCCCGAGCTTGGTGCCAAAGACCCGATCAATGCCACCCTTGGCCGCGACTTTCTCCTTCCACTCAGCAGCCGTCAGAGTCACGCCTCGGCGCGGAACGATTTCGCCGTCTTCGTTCTCCGCAGCGGGCGAGATCGCCACAAATTCCTGCGGTTGAAAGCAACGGTCCAACAAACGAACGAAGCCGTCCTCGATGATTTCAGGCAATGTCATGGTAGATCGCTTGTGATACCGTTCAGTCGGTTTGTTTGGTCGAGGTAGGGGATTTGCCTTCGGCATCACCGCCGTGCCTGCGCCTAATGACTCGCGGGATGAGCGTGCATAGACCGAACGGATGGTCGTCCGTGCCTCGGATTCGGTGAGCCCGTCGGCCAGTGCGCGGGCGAGAAGTTGACCTTCCGTTTCTTCCAGTGGGTGACCGGCATCGCGGAACTGACAGGTCGCATCAAAGAGTTCGGCATTGCGCATGCCCTCGCTCGCCCCACGCTGAAGGTATTCCAGCGTGCGACGTGGCAAGGCCATGGATAGCCCAGGTGATTTGTATCGTGCCATCGGTGTGAATTAGTGAGTGGTGAAATGTTTTTCGAGAATGACCTTCGCATCGTGGAAGGTGGTGGTTTCCGGGTGCTCATGGCCGTAGCGGCGCAGCACCCGGACTTGTTTGGGGGTGGCAAGACCGAGCTTGCGACGGGCGATCAGGCGGTCGAGGAGTAGTGAGGCTTGGCCTCGGGACAGGATCGTCTGAGGATCCAGTCCGAAGTTGGCGAGCACTTGCAACTGCTTGTCCGATGGTGCCTGCGATTGCCAGGACATCGTCGGCACGTAGTCGGCCAGTGCTGCCTCGTTGAGTGTTACGGCAAGCTCCAGCGGATCAAGCACACTGGCACGGCGCATGCGGTTGGCGGCGAGCCTTTCGGTGAGTGATCGAGTGCGATCCGCATTCACTAGTTCTCGTGCTTCTTCGAGGTCGCCCTCGCCACCGAGTTTTTCCGTGAGTGCTCTGGCATCCACTTCATCCTCGGCAATCAGGTTTGCGGGACGCATGAGGCTGTGTTCTTCCGCTTGCCAGAGGAAATCGAGAACGAGGAGGTGGTCCTTGCCCGGCCAGAGACGTGTGCCGCGCCCGATGATCTGCGAATAGAGCGCACGCACTTTCGTCGGGCGCAGACAAACCACGCAGTCGATGCTGGGTTCGTCATAGCCCTCGGTGAGGAGCATCGCATTGCACAAGACGCGCGTCTCATCTCGCTTGAATCGATCCAGGATCGCCTGCCGTTCGCTTGTTTGGCCATCGACGTGCTCGGCTAACAACCCACGCTCGCGGCAGATTTCCGCGAAGCGTTTTGACACGGCGATGAGCGGCAGGAACACGAGCGTCTTGCGATGACGGTGCTCGACCAATACATCAGCGATTTGCTCCAAGTAGGGCTCTAGCGCGTGACCGAGATCATCGGCACTGTAGTCGCCCGCCGTGGTACGCACGCTTCGCAGATCCATGCCCAGCGGAACGGTCTTCACTTTGATCGGTGAGAGCCATCCTTGTTGAATCAAGTCAAGCAGGCTGATTTCGCAGGCGATGTTCTCGAAGTATTTGCCGAGGTTCTTTTGGTCTCCTCTGTCCGGAGTTGCTGTAACCCCTAACACTTTCGCGTGATCATCGAAATGACCTAGTGTGTTGAGGTAGCTGTCGGCTAGCGCGTGATGCGCTTCATCAACGACGATCAGACCGAAGTGATCGCGCGGCCATCGCTCACGACGTTTTTCACGCATGAGTGTTTGCACCGAGGCAACGACCACGGGCGCATCGAGCGAGGCTCGCTCATCGCCCATTTCTACTTGGGCGATGAGTCCTGTGGAGCTTTGCAACTTGTCCACAGCCTGGCTGATGAGTTCCTCACGGTGAGCGAGGATCAAGGTGCGCCGAGGCTGGTAGTCCTGAGCCAAGCGGCTGAACAAGATGGTCTTGCCACCTCCTGTCGCGAGCACCGCAAGCTGGCGGTCGAATTCCTCAAAGCCCTTGTGGATGTCCAACCGGGCTTTCATTTGATAGGCACGCAGGCCCATGACTTCAGAAGGGGTTACTTTCATTACGACGTGCCGCTTGGGGTTTGGGGTTGGATGGTGCTGTTGGCACAAGCCACGCAGTGACTTTGTTGCGCTTCTTGCCGTTGTATTCCTCGACGGTCAGTCGCACGGTGCCAGTGCGACCCACGACATGGTCGGCAGTGATCTCGACATCTTGATCGGGAGTCACCACTTCTCCAGTCGCAGCGCGGAAGGCATCGATTTTCCAGAAGGCCGTGGGGATGAAGACGAGGAAGTCGAAGAGCAAACTGCCCGCTGATGTTCGGAGCTTGAGCTCGATCATTTCGTGGCCGCCTTTGCTAACGGTTTCAATCGCATCGATGACTTCAACTTGGTAATCTCCAGGTTCAACATGATCTGGACGTTCTTGAGGTGTGGATGAGGTATAGGATGGCATAGTCTTAGTTTGGTTTGGTTTTGGATGGGGATTTGGATTGTTTGAGATAGGTGGAGGGTGGGGCGTGTTTCACCGCTTCGTCGGGGAAGGGGAGTTCACTGGGCATGCGCTGGCTCCACAGGTCGCGGAACTTGGCAGCGGATAGATTTCCGTAAGCCGCGAGCACGGGGCCAAAGCCGATGCGCTGGATGTGATGACCAACGGTCTGGCAATCGACGAATTCACTGCCCTTGCGCGTCACGAGTTTCCAGCCAGGGACTTCGCCGCCGGTCTTGAGTCGTTCGCTAGCAATCTTCTTCGCTCGCTCACGGAAGTCCTCGACCACCGCACTGGCGGCAATGAATTCTCCGAGTCGCTCAGGATCAGCGAGCAGGGCATCGAAGTCGAAACCCGCTTGGGTTACTGCGAGTGCCTGATCGACCATCGCGAGTCGTGCGGGACAGGTGTCCGCCTTCGCGCACCACGAGCAGTATTCGCAAACACTGGGCTTCTTCTTCGTGTCGTTGTAGGCCTTGACGACCTGATCGACGATGGCGTGCGCTTCTTCGTAGGTAAATGTGTGCGTCTCTATCTCGCGCTGGTCGCAGAAGAGCAGGTGCGCCGTCCACGACGAGGTGAAATACGCGCCCATGAGTCCGAGCGCGTAGGCCGCCATCTGTTCGCGGTAGTTTCGTCGTGCACCGGTCTTCAGATCGAAGTGAGTGAACTTCATTGGGACGATGGCGTCTGCCGTGCCGGTGAGGTTGAGAATCCTTACCCGGCAGTCGTCCTCGCGGGCAAGAACCCGCTCGCGACCCGACATCGCCCGCACCATCGAGACTGACCAGGAAACCGCAGCGATCTCGTCCGCAGACATCTTCTGAGCTAGGACAAATCGTTCATCGAGCTTGAGCAATTCCGCGCGGAATGCTGAGTCGAGAAGCGTGCCACGTTCGGCGGCGGGACCAGCTACGGGATTGCTCTCGTAGCACGGACACACGGCCAGCTTCGGTAGGTTGGAGGGACGAAGAGCGCTCACGCGGTTGCCTCCTTTCCTTTGACCCATTCTGCCACAGCGGCGATGAAACGATCGGGCTCACTGAGCATCCGGGCGGCATAATCCGAATCCAGGTTGTCGATGGATTCGAGCGAACCTTCCTGCGTGTAGCTGAGTTGGCCTCGTGCAACCAAGAAATCAACCACGTTGGCCATGTCCGCCTTGTGCTGGAATGCGGCAAAAACTCGGTCGGTCAACGACGCAACCGGTTCTGCTGGTTCCGGTTTCGCTACGACAGCACCTGCCGACTCCGCTACGGGACCGAACACAGGCGACAAGGCCTCGATGGAGAAGGGGAGTTTGTCGGGAAGTCCGTGGCGGTTCTTCGCATCATAGGCTGCGCTGTGATTTGCGAAGAGCACACGCTCCTTGCCGCCAACACCGCGCATCTTGCCGTTGTCCTTCTCGGCCACCTTGGTGACGAAATTCCCGAACAGCACGAGATCTGCCCATTCTTTGAGAAGCGGCGCGTTTTGCTTGCTCAGCTTCAACTCGAAACGGTCATAGCTACCCGCTTGATCAGGAGCCTCGAACTTCTTCACGGTCGAGTGAGCGAGAAACACGACGTGCATGCCCCGTGCGGTCAAGGCATCGAGCGAGGTGAGGAAGCGGGCGAATTCCTCGGCGAGAATCACCCAGCCTTTGCCGTAGCCGAAATCCTCGATGCTTTCCTTGTTGGTCTTGCGGCACAGGTGTTCGGCCAGTCGTTTTTCCAACCAGTCCGCCGTGTCGATAACAAGTGTTTTAAACGAGTGATTGGATTTGGCTAGTTGGGTGACGGCTGCATTGATGTCCTCCCAAGTTGTTGCCGCGTCAAAGCGGGCAACGTCGAGGTGGTGAGTGCCGCCTTCGGTGTCGAGGAAGACGGGTTCTGGTGTCTGACCGGCGAGCGTCGATTTGCCGACGCCTTCGGGTCCGTAGATGACGACCTTTTGTGGTCGGACGATTTTCCCCCGGCGGATCGCCAAGGCTGGTTTGGTAGTGGATGTAGTTTCCATGGTCTGAATCGGGCGGTGTGTCAAATGACCGCCTCACCCCGATGTGCGGACATGTCCGATAAAGTCCGAAAATTCCGCTCTCAACCTCCCTGAACCATTGATCTACCAAGGAAAAATATTTTCATTTTTTTCTCCAGCACCCATCGGACATGTCCGATAGCCCGGAAAAACTGTCCGATGATATGTCCGATAGCCCCGAAATATGTCCGATGACCTGCGTGATATGTCCGATGACCTGCGAGATATGTCCGATAGCCTGCGAGAAATGTCCGATAGCCTGCGAGAAATGTCCGATGACCTGCGTGATATGTCCGATGACCCGCAAAACATTTCGCAGTTCTTAATCATCGTCTCCTCCGCTACAGCTTGATTTTTTGATGTTTGGCAATTCTTTCTTGTCGGCCTTCATAAAAGATGTTCATTTGAACTAAATTCTCTCGCTTATGCCATCCATTCGCATTCCCCGAATTGTCCGACCTGATGTCCTATCCAATCTCAAGTCTTCGAGCATCTTTGCGCTATTGCAGCCATTTGAGTGCTATTTCATGCAGCGAGGCTTCGCGCTAAAAGACATTTTTACCGATCGATCTGCCCTAGATTCTCTCGTCGCCATCATCGCCAGCCCCAACCCCAGCACACCACCGGAACTGGTGGAGCAGTTGGAGCTCCTCGACCTGATCGCCAATCCACTTCACGGGATCAGTTTTGAGGAGGGATACGACAAGTTGGTCGCCCGTCTGCTGGAGGCTGATGATTCGCAGGATGACCTCAACGTCAAAATCCTTCTCCACGCTCCCGAGATCGCATGGCGCGAATTCGATCGTCAGGCTCTGCATGCCAAGCGCTCCCTCTATTCCTACTCCCACAACCCCCGATTGCCCTACTTTCCTCCCGATGAGGATAGCGCCAGAAAACTGGAGGCATGCATGCGGCCGTGGTTTGAGACGAATGCTCGCTCGGGTATTTGCAGTGTCCACATCCGGCAGGATGCGGGAAATATTTCATTCATCATCCGCCACGGTGATTTGCTCAAACGCTTGGCGGTATTTGACGATCAGGGACGATCCACCTCGGCGATCCTTCGTCCCGAGCGTGTGGATGTTGCCCACTACCGCAGAGACACCCACGAGTGGCAGGTTTCGGGGATCGGACGAAGATTGCAGGAGCTTTACTGTCAGGCATTTGGTGCAGTTTTTCATGGCTCTGCCGCCGCACTGGTCGCGTCGAAGCGTTACTCGCTGGAGCCGCTGCGCGAGGGATCCACAGTGCTGGCTTGTGATGCTGGAGCACCTGTGTCGTTTGCGCGATTATCGATGCTTCGACTGGAGCTGCCCTGCGGACAAAAGCACACGATGGAACGAGGTGACATCTTTGCGACACTCAAGGCTCTGGACTCATCACTTTTCAAAGACGTCACCCTACTGGAGGCGAAGATTGAACTCAAACGTCAGAACCAACGCAGGCTGGTTCCCATGATGATCAATCCCTCGCGCGACAAGATTGCCTCGCCTCACATCGATGTGCAGATTGAAGAATGGCTCGCTGAACGCGGCTTTACCACCCACCACCATGCAGGCAAACTTTTGGAAATCACTTGAGTTACTGGGGCTTGGAGGATCAGCGCTCTGCGACTGGAGATTGCTCTTGGATGAAGACTGGGATCAATGCACGACATTTCTTCGACCCACGGGTCGCGTCGCTGATACGATCGTCTGCCCATCGAGCCGACAGCAACGTCTCTCACTTATGCCCGATGGCACGCACGACTTCGTGGCCGTAAGCGATGATACATGGGAGCCGCCCATTCCGGTATCCGCATCCGATGCAAAAATCTACGAACCACGCTGGAATGAAATCGCGAATGCTCTCGGAGAGCTCATGCAGTTCACTCCGGGCACATGGGACAACGACGGCATGCTCCGCCAAATCGGCATCGTCCACGGCAGTGGGGGAGTGGTGACACCCGTATTGCTTTTTCTTCCATCTGGCCAACTCGGTGATTACCAAGCCCTGTTCCGCGATCTCGCGCGACGTGAAACATCCACGGTTCTCCTCCCCACAAACCGTTGGCTCAATCGTGAGTTGGAAGACCTCCGGCAACGCTGCGGTCATCAATTCGTCGTCTTGTTCGATCACCTTCGCGCGCGCGAAAGCTCACCACAAAATACCACCAACCTCGCAGCGATTCCTGCCACTGCGAAGTCCGACCGAGCCAAAACCAAGGCGCTCATCCACACCGGTAACGGTCTCACTTGGGAGAAGATTACGATTGAACTGGCGGGCAATCAATCGATCCGCATCAAAGCCCCCGGACAGGATAAAATCCACTCGTTTAGCAAACGCAGCAAGCTATCGAAGCACCACCCACTCGGCATCTTGATCCAGATCGGCAGCAAAGGATACTGGGAAAACCCACCCACCTACGCAGCCGAATACGAACGCGTCAGCAAATCCTTCCAACGCTTCCGAGCACTCCTGCGCGAACTAATACCTCTAGCAGAAGAGCCGTTCACTGATTACCAAGGAAAACATACGCCACGTTTCAGGGTGATGATTGCCGTTTCGTAGATTGTTACAAAAATACTACGCACTAGTATATTTATTCCTTGAGAAAAATCGGCGACCTGCTAGAGCTTTTCTCAGATTGTTGATGAAAGCCATATTGAGCAAATTAGAAAGGGTGCCGCTTCGAGATGCGTGGAAGCACGAGTCCGGCGACTTTACCCCGTGGCTCGCCGAAAGTGAAAACCTCACACTGCTTGCCGATACTATTGGTTTGAGCGACCTTGAATGCGTTGCTGTCGAACATCAGGTCGGCGACTTTAAGCTCGATATCCTCTGCACCAATGGAGATGACCAGGTGATTATCGAAAACCAACTTGAAAAAACCAACCATACCCACCTCGGTCAGATCCTCGCCTATGCTGCTGGTGTCGGAGCACGCAAAGTCATATGGATCGCCGAGAGTTTTCGTCCTGAGCACGCAGCGGCACTTCAATTTTTGAACGAGAACACCACCGACGATTTGAGCTTCTTCGCTGTCGAGGTTGAGCTGTGGAAAATCGGCAATTCTCCGCTGGCACCAAAATTCGAGGTCATAGTCAAACCAAACGATTGGGTGAAATCCGGGCGGGAACAGGCGCGTGCTGCGAGCTCAAGCTCCACCATCAAGCAGCTTCAACTCAGATTCTGGAACACTCTGATCGAGCATCTGAAAAACTCCTCAAGTGGCCTACGCCCGCAGAAACCCCGCGCGCAGCACTGGTTGAATTTGTCGATTGGCCGCGCTGGTGCAAAACTCTGCGTAACCGCGAACACCAGACACAACCGCCTAGGCGTCGAACTATATCTTTACGGTGATGATTCTAAAACCAACTTCGCTAACTTGTTGTCTTACAAAGACAAGATAGAACGAGATCTTGGTTTTGAATTGGACTGGCAGGAGCTACCCGATGCAAAGGCGTGCCGAGTCGCTGTTTGGTGTCAAGAAATCGACTTAGAAGACGAGTCTAGGTGGCCCGAGTATCTTGCTTGGGTGACGATCCAGCTAACTACTATGGACAAAATCATGCGTCCTGTTCTGAAACTGCTCCCATAAAATTCAATCCAAAATGGACGCGCTCTCTCTGCATTCAAATATTCTCGAAGGTTACAAGGATTACATCCAGAGCTTTATCGACATTCACGACGATGACATCCGAGCAAAGGTTGAGGAATCCCTCAGAAGCCGCAAACTCTGGCCAAAGTCTCACGCCGCCGCAATCCCCTCATCGCCGATCTCCTCCGCCGCATCCACCTCATCGAGGCATGGGGCCGTGGCATCCCCCTTATTCTCGATAAAAGCCCCAACGTCCGCTTCTCTCAAGTCGCTGGTATCTTCATCACCGAATTCCCCAGAACCATCAGCGAAAACAACGATTCACGGCCCGAGTCACAGGCCCGAGTCACAGGCCCGAGTCACAGGCCCGAGTCACAGGCCCGAGTCACAGGCCCCAGTCACAGGCCCCAGTCGAGGCCCCAGTCGAGGCCTCAGTCGAGGCCTCAGTCGAATTAACGGATACGCAAAAACGAATTCTCTCTGCTCTGAAATCTTATGCCCTAAGCAGTAAAGAACTTCTCATTCATCTCGGCTACGGACAGAAGACAGGAAACTACAAATCGGCAATTAACTTCCTATTCGCCACCAACCTCATCGAATATTGCATTCCCGATAAACCCAACAGCCGCCTCCAAAAATACCGCTTGACTCAAAAAGCCACCATTCTTTTTTCTGATATAATCCACTCAAGCTCACAACCAACGCCTAATCATGATTGATCCACGATGCCATAGCTGCGGAAACCAAATCGGCATGACACTGAAGGAAGCTGTCGTAAGGAGAGATGGCCTCATGGCATTTGTCGCGAAAGCAGAAAAACTGAAGACCGAGTTAAACAACCAGAAACAAGAGTCCGAACGCGAGAACAACAAAGCTAAAGAAAGCATCGCGCGGGAGTGGGATGATTTGGCGCGCGCGAAAGAAAATTTTGCGTGCGAAGTCGATGCATGGGATGAACTTCAGAAGGAAGCCCAGATACCAAATTGGGAGTTAGAACGAATCACCAAAGAATGTGACGCTCTGCGCCAGGAATTAGAGCGTAATCAAAAGCCGCAAGCTAGCGAAGTTGCGAAAACTCAAACGAAGATCGAAGCGTTACAGAAGCAACTCACCGAAGAAAAAAAACAGCATCGCTTGATCAAGGAGATCGCAGATGCCTCAAGCAACGAAATCTCAGAGCTCACCCAGGCGAAGACTGAACTCTCGCAGGAACTCGATTCATTGAAGGCCATACATGCTTACGATACCGCCCTACTTGAATCCGCCAGAACTGAAAACGCTTCGCTGAAGAAAGAGAGAAAAAATCTCATGCAAGAGAAGAAAGACCTCTTGGATGCGCAGTCGAGTAACGAGAAAACGATCACAACGCTCAAAGAATCGATACAGGATCAGAATGTGAAAATCAGCGGCCTCGAAACGCGCATTTCTAACATCCAACCGCCCTCCTTTTTTCTCTCTGACCTCGAACTTCTCGATGCGCTCTCACGTGAAGCGGTAGAGTATTTTCATCCTCCACGAAACATTGTGACACTGGGAAGCGGGCCGATCGATGAAGATGATTTTGACCATTATCTCAGAGATCAAGGGATGCAACCGATGACCACGGGCTCTTGGATTGTTGTCGGGCGCGAAGGATGGACCGAGCAAGCGCTGAACGATCTCCTCGATGATAACGATCTCGATGAAGTTCGAGTCTTTTCTCAGGAGTTATTCATGACCGGTATCCTTACCACACATGATCCATTCTCTTTACCGATCGATATCCTGATGAAATTTGCTGAAGGGCATCCGGCTCTCGAATTTTTGATCTCCCAAGGATTCGAGTGGCCGGAGATTATTCTTGAGGAAGATTATGGGATACCGGTCTATCTGAGAGGTTCTGGTGAACTAGTAGAAGAAAGCCCACTGTTTCGAATGGGTTATCAAGTAGGCATCACCAAAGGGCAGGAACCTACCATCAGACAAGCATTACTCCGTGATGCCTATCATGGAGATATTCCTCATGTCGAAGATGATGATTACATGGAAGAGTGGGGCAACCCTCGCAGATCCAAACGCCTCTGGCGTATCGCGCATCATATCTCATGGCTCATTCGCTCCCGTCAAAACATTCCATCCATGCGCTACGCAGTAAAAGACTGGCATGATGACTTAGGCTGGCTGAAGGAACAATTTTACACCAACCGCATGCGCTTCCAGTGGCCCCATAGTGAGTTCAACTGTGATAATTATATCAATGACAGGGCCAGAAATAAAGGCAGAAAAAAACCACAAAACAAAACGAGAGAACAAGTCGATGATAGGGTTTCTCGGTTACTCTATGTTTTGCGTCATGGAGCACTCACTGAGATTGAATGCATGAGGCAACTCAAGGCCTTCAATGCGCCCATCTTTTTCAACGGTTACATTTCCCCAGCCCTCTCCGCAGGCCTCATCGAATGCACCCTTTCAAAATCCACAAATAGGAACCTCCAAAAATACCGGCTAACTCAAAAAGGACACACACTATTATGACCATGCCTGTATCCAGATCCAATCCCCATGCTTTTCCTATTGAGGTAACTCAAGACGACCAGCATTATCTGGTAAGGATTCCTGCCAGTCAAAAAGAGCGAGCTACTAGGATCCCTGGACGGCGCTGGAATCCGGAGATAGGACGATGGGTTTATCCGAAAACGCTCCCGACCTATGATGCCCTGACCGAGGAGTTCAAAAAAGACGCCAGTGTGTTCGATATTCGCAAGCCGCCGAACAAAAGACTTCCTACACCTTTAGTCCAACCCGACGAGGATGATCAGTCATTGGATGAATGGAAAGATCTCAACGAAAAGACTTCGGAAATTCATAAAAAATTCAACGCCTTGGACGAGCAGATATCCTCTATTCTCGGAGCGATTCGCTCCGTGGAAGATCTGTCCCGTGAAACTCAGGACTTGGTAAAAGCGCGACCTGAAAGTCATGCTAGGATACTTCAGGAATCTACTGCCGAGCAGCGCTTATTGGACCCCTCCCATAGAGATGATCTCAAGATCATGCAGAAAGCTTTGGTCCTATTGGCCTTCGCCGCGAGTGGACACGATCAATCGTTTGTCGGATGGGTCGGCAAGCACGAGCCATTGTTGCTTCCAGACAAATTTGTAACCGCAACACATGAAAAACTGAAGGCTTCAATCGCTCAAATTCTTGGGGAGTCTGATTACGAAAAAGCTGACTTCATTGAAATGATTCACAGTCTAAAGCAAGGAACCGTGATGGGTTCCGATTTACGAGAAAACGCAAGAATCGGGAATCTACTATTTGCGATGAACCAGCACCGCAATCGCTTTAGTCACCAGTATGGATTTTCCGAACCAGAGCGCCTGACTCGCTCGATCATCTATCTTTTTAACCTGGCCTTGGTCTGGCCGCATGTTGCATCTGAACCCGTGGAGGAAAACGATGAAACCTGAACTTTTCCTTTTTGAATTTCCTGGAGGCCGGATGACAGGAGATTGGCGTCATACTCTGGAGAATAGGGCGGATCATTCGCCTCTTGAATACGACATTCCAAATCATCGCCTGCGTCTCTGGGATCCCCGTCAACATCCCGGAGGGACTCCGCGAGCAGACGTGTGCTATCGCGATGGCTTAGAATTCGTGCGCGTTGACCTCGGTGGATCAAGAACTCGCACGACAGTTGGTGTATCGATTTGCCGAGTTTATTTCAAAGACGGTGGCAAATGGCCAGTTGTTGAGTCGCAAGCTGAACTTTTTGGCACACAGGGTTTTCCTGAGATACCTCGTCATATTGAGTTTATTCCCTCTGCACGAGCTTTACTAAAAATTTTCAATGGTGAAAATCCCATACTCACACCTCTTGACAAGGTGAAATATGGGAGTGTAGATGATTCTGTTCGTCTACAGTTTGCCAGAAATCGATGCTTGAAGTTAGCCGATATGACGAAAGATTCCTATTCAAAAAACATTTTGGCGCGAATCCGCAATCATCCTGCTGCAGTAACCTGTCACTTGCATTTATTACTGCTCCCTTTATTTAGCCAAGACAAAGAAAAAGCCAAGTTGACAGCGAGAGCGGTTGCCGAGGTGCTCGCAAATGAATGGAGCTGTCCAGTTACCAGGGCACGTGTCGAAAACCAAGATGAATTGAACGCATGGATGGAAAAAACCAATGGCCAAAATCGCGTGGTTTTGATTCCTCTTGATGGAGTAAAAGGCGATCGACCAACCGATACCGCGCTCAAATGGATGGGTTATTTATCGGATATGGGTATTGCTTTTCACCTTTGTTCCACAATGAGGGATCCTAAGAATGTTCGGCATGGTCTTGCATGCGCCCTTCTTGCCAAATCCGGAGGCCTTCTCTACCAGACGGCAACAGAGTCTGTTCCTGACTTATGCGACCATTGGTGCATTGGCTTAGACCTAGGTTATGGCGGCGAATACGATAACCGAATCGCCGTCATCACACTCTCAGATGGCTACGGGCAACTCCGTGCTTATTGGCGTGCTATCAAGGATACCGACGAGACTCTAGCTGAAGATGTTCTGCGCGATGGACTTGGCTGGATTATGAATAAGGCGGAATCTCTGCTCCCCGGTAAAAAGATTCTGGTGTTCCGCGACGGGATTCGTCCGAAAAACGAGCGACTAGAAGTCTACCTCGAAATGATTCCTCAAAATCGAAGCACTTTGATCGAACTTTCCAAAAAGGGAAATCCACTGTTTACCGTCAATGACAGTGCTCCTGCCCCAGGGAGCTTCGGCATCGCTGATCAGTCTGATAAGATTTTTCTCTATCCGGTTGTGTCGCCTCAGAAGGGCGTCCTTACTAACCCTGTGAAAATCTCATGTCCCCATAATGGGCTGAATTATAGCCAAGAGCAGCTCTGTGAAATTACTGTTGCCCTCTGCCACGCGCCTAAGCTTTCTTTCCAGGCTAGCAGTATGCCATCACCCATTTACTGGGCTGATGGTCTCGCAGGCTTATCAGCTAGTAATCTGCAATTCGCAGGTTGGTCTCATCTTCCTCACCAAACTCGTGACCTTAGATCCACTAATGAGTAGTAACATCACACTTTTTTATTCACTACTCTCATTTTCCCCAGAGAGACAAGTTACTCAAGCACCCTCCATGTGCGGAAAAATGCAAAATGGACACATTCCGTCCTTTTTTGCATTTTTAACCACAACGCCACCAGCCCATGAATACTCAAAATTTGCACAATACACTTGACGAGTGTATCGTTCTTAGTTAATGAATCATCAATGATTTCCCTGCAACAACGCCTTCTCGACTACCTCGAACCTCTTACGGGGGATCGACCTGACCTTGCGCTCGCGAAGGCGACCAACCTACCTCTTTTCCTCAGGGAACGGTTTGATTTTCAAAGCATGCGCCTTTTTGGAAAACACTACATTCTCGCCCTAGAGAAGGAAGATGGCGACGCCGAATCCCCCGGCGAATACGAAAACCAGCTCCACCTCATGCAGCCCCAGTTCACAGAATCCGTGGCACTGGTCCTGCAGCGACTTCCCTCATATGCCCGCAACCGCATGGTTCGTCTGGGGATTCCTTTCATTGTTCCGGGTAGTCAGACCTTCCTGCCTGAAGCTCTGATTGATCTGCGCGAACGGTTTACTCAGCCCAAACCGGACAAGGGGAAAAAGCTCACGCCGGCCGCCCAGTGCCTCGTCCTCTACCACCTCCAGCGCCAGCCTTTGGAAAACATCCCGCTGCGGGACATCGCGGAAAGGATTGGCTACTCGCCCATCATGCTCACCAAGGTCAAGGATGAACTGGAGGCGACGGGCATCTGCCGCACCTCCCGCATGGGCCGTTCCATCGTGCTTGAGTTCACTGCCAAGGGCAGGAACCTCTGGGAAACTGTCCAGCCCATCCTTTCCAGCCCGGTCAAGAAAACCCTCTGGGTTCGCTGGGATCAGCCAGGTCACCCGGCACTGGTCGCGGGTCTCACCGCACTCAGCCGGAAAACCATCATGGCCGACGATCGCCTGCCTACCTACGCGCTGCTTTCCGCCACCTTCCAAGCCAACCTCGAACGCGGACTCTACAATGGTTGCAGGGGACCGGAGGATGCGAACCTCCGTCTCGAAAGCTGGAGCTACAATCCACTTTTGTTCAGCGATAACGGGATGGTCGATCCGCTCTCCCTCTTTCTCAGCCTGCGTGACTTCCACGACGAGCGCGTCCAACAGCAAATTGAAATCCTCATCGATCAAATGCCATGGTAAAAGGACTCGACATCTTCCGTGACCGCTTCCGCGACTTTGAAGGGTCTTTCATTCTGATCGGCGGTGCCGCCTGCGACCTTTGGTTTGATCGACTCAGTCAGCCATTTCGCGCCACCCAGGATCTCGACTTAGTGCTTTTGATAGAAGTCATCTCCCCGGAGTTTGTGAAAGCCATGCGCGGATTCATTTCTGAAGGCGGCTATCAATCCCGCCAACGCACAAATGGCAGCCCGGAACTCTACCGCTTCGCCGATCCAACCGACGGGTCTTTCCCTGCGGAAATCGAATTGTTCTGTCGCAATCCAACGGGATTTGACCTTTCACCAGGGAATGTCATCCCGGTGAAAATTGAGCCAGATCATCACAGCCTGTCTGCCATCCTACTGAATGAGCACTACTATGATCTGATTCGAACCCACAACGAGCAACGAGATGGCTTGGGAGTCGCCAACGCCACCTCACTCATCCCGCTTAAAGCCTTCGCTTGGCTGGATCTCACACACCGCAAAGAGGAAGGCGAACCCATCGATTCGAAGAAAATCAAAAAACACCGCAACGACGTCTTCCTCATCGCCGCCACCCTGCCCGGTGAACCCGGTCCGGAATTACCAACTTCCGTAACCACCGACCTCATTCGCTTTCTTCAATCATTTACCACGGATTCCACCGAATGGCAGGCCATTCTCGACGCCCTAAAATCGAATCCAGCAAGCCGAGGCCTCCGCCCCACCACCCTCATCAACGCAGTCGAAACCTACTTCCGCCTCCCTTCATCCCAGTGATCACTGCTCACGAATCACTCCGCACTTGTCCCCATTTCCGCTTCTACATTATGCCAAATATTAAAGACTTTGTATCTGCCCTTCACGCAAGCCATCTGGACAATGGCAAGATGGTGTATTACGCGGCTATCGATGAGAGAGGCAAGATAAAGCCTCTCATGCCAACCACGCCTTTCATCTTCGAATATTTCATTTATAATTCCATTTATCAAATTGATTGGGAGTCCACATATCAAAACGCAGAAAACCAAATTTTGTCACATAAAAGGAATGAAAAAGGAAGAATCATTCTAAGAGAATATGAGCAGCAGCAGGCATTGCTGGCGTATCTCGAAAAATCTAATATTGAAACCCCCGATAGAGTTCAACGAGCCTTCGCTCCTCTCAAATACCTTGCTTGCCTAGAAGGATCATGGACAAAGATCATTCCTGACCACAACTTGAGCGCTCATGAAGGCGAAAAGTTTTTTCAGAATGTGAGAGAGCTTCAAAGCATGCTTCGTGCAGACATAACAAAAAATCAAATCCCGCGTTTCTTCAAAATTCTTGATTCTTGCCGAGAGTTCATCGGGAAGGTTCGCAATTATATCTTCCATGGTGCAAAATCCCTAAGGCAAATTTCAAATGAGAGTCAGAGCCGTAGGATTGAGCTTTATCATCTTATCATTCAGTCGATCAATTCTCTGTTTTTTTTGAGTTGTCTAGGAATAGACGAGGTGGCGACCGATCATACATTCAACCAAATCGAAATACAAACGGCTGGCAAATCCCAACTAGTGAGGTCTATGAAAGTTTTGGAACTTTTTGTAGACGGAATGATCAAACGCGAGGACTCCGCGTTAATCGCATGGGCAACCGATCATTTTCACTCCCTGAAACCAGAGAAAGCACCATTCGGAGCCATGTTTTATCCATCAGCTGGCTTCGACATCATCACACCAATTTTAATCGGCATGTCTTTTTGCACAGATTTTTATTTTTACAATAAAGACAATATAGATGGTAAAAAACTAAATACCGCTTTTAAGCATTTAGGAAAAATTCTCGACTTTCCCATGGAGGGAAAAGTAACGCGTGAAAAAAATCATAGTTACTATGTCGAATTTGAATACGCCGGCGTCATTCGTCGAATTCATTACAGGGTAGCTGATAATGAAGATTTTCTCTTGTCTGATTCACGCTTGCTTTTGTTCTTCCGACGTGGTGACAGCTTTGGCGAGGGAGGCTCCGATCAACCTTGGGATAAAGAATGGTTTGCACGTTGGAAAAAGATGATTCCTCAGGGTCAACTGTGTGCAGTTTTGACTGACGGCAAGCCACATGGCATCGATCCACAACTTGCACATCAACTCACTCCAATCGAGTTGGTATGTGGTGCGCATCATTCGAAAAATTACTACGGCGGCATCATAACGCCTACCCACTGATCACTGCTCACTCATCACTTTTCACTTAGTCACATGCACCCATCCATTCACGTCGAATACACCATTCATCGCGTATACAGTATCTTTTCAGCCATGCAGCCTGCCAGTCCCATCGATTGGGCTGATGGACTAACATCCATTTCCCGCAGCAATCTGCAAATCGCTTGCTGGCCTGACCTTCCAAATCAAACCCGCGATCTTCGTAATCATTAAAGTTAAAATTTCCAGTTATGTCTGACGATCCTCTTACCTCCATAGTACAACGCCACTTGGGTGTATTAAAAAAACACATCTATAAAGTGCTTAAAGAAACACTTCCAGAAATATGCACCAATCGTGATGACTGGTGGGAAATCATGGTTCGTGGTGCTCGCATCAAGGGAACTCAACTGAGAGACATTCAGGAAGGAAACCTAAAAACTTTAGGTAAGCTCGATGTGGTGTCGCTGTGCTATGTTCTAAAACATCATTTCAAATTTGTTCTGGAATACATCCAATCACACGATGAGCAACGCAATGGATACCTGACATGTGACGCGATCATCAACCTCCGCAATCAGATTTCTCATCAGGGAATCGATGATGTAATGTCGCCCGAAGATGCACTTCACGGTCTGACAAACATGAAGAAAATGGGCGTTCTTCTTTTGATGCCCAAGAAGGATCTCGCTAATATTGATGCAGACCAACAAATCATCGCGCGCCAGTTAGCAGGAATTACAATCACGGCTGGGAGAGACACTGTTGATTCGATAAGAGAAAATGAAGAGTCTGCAAGTTTCGGATCAAATTCATTTCCAGAAATTGATGATGAGCGACTGTCAGTGCAAACAGATCAGGGAATTTCATTACAATTACTAGCACCTGATGCGGGAATGGCAAGTAATTTGCAATCTGCACTGTCCGAGAGCACGTTCATAGGAATTGATTTTGGAACTTCTACAACCGTCGTAAGTCGAGTTTACTTTGATCCTAATAGTAACAGCTTAAAGACAGAACCAATTCCGATTCGTCAGAAAGATCCAACCGGAAGAACCATAGAGGGACATTTATTGCCTACTTGTGTTTGCTGGCATAATGAACAAATTTTTGTGGGGGAAGGTGCTGCCTCTATGAAGACCGATCTAACACCTGGCGTAGATATTTGGTCATCTTTTAAAATGGAGCTTGGTATAGACCTAGGGCCGAAATACTATCGTTCAAAACTTGACGGAACTGTAGGTCCTGTTGAAATTCGAAAACCACAAGATGTCGCAGCATATTTTTTCGAATATCTTCGTACGGAGATTGAAGCTTGGGTTTCGAGTCAAGGCCTACCGAGTCGCATACAATATGCCGTCAGCGTGCCTGCGTCATTCGAGCCAAATCAGCGACTGGATCTATGTAGAGTGATGGACGCTGCAGGTATTCAAGTTCACAATAACAGCATCATCGACGAACCGAATGCTGCATTCATTAGTTACCTTTTGGATACTCTGGAAAACGGAGACGGTATTGTTAGGGCTTTTGGTGATCGAGAGAGAAAGGTGATGGTTTTCGATTTTGGTGCAGGCACCTGCGACATATCGGTTCTTAATGTCTATTGTGCAGATAACCGAATCATCTCTCGAAATTTGGCGATCTCTCAATTTCGCGCCCTAGGAGGTGACAACATCGATCGCTGCATTGCGAGAAACATTCTCTGGCCGGCAATGCAGGAGAGCATCTCATCCGATGTGCACATTCGCTCTATCGAACTTGAGCAAGTAATATTGCCTCGTCTTCTTCCTGCTGCTGAGGAACTAAAAATTCAGTGTTGCAAGCGGCTAAAGTTACAAAGCCATGGATCTAGCGTTTTTGCATTCGAAAAATCTGATGAATTGCTGACTGCTGGACCAGTTAAACCTGTCATGATTCGAAATTGTCGATTATCTTTGGATAAGCCTTCGATGCGCATTTCGCAGTTTTTCAAAATTATGGAATCATTCCTCGATCCAGAGGCTCATGAGGTCAATCATGATGATGTGATAAGTATTTTTGATCCAATTACAAACGCGCTAAAAAAAGCTGCAATCTCCAAAGAGCAACTTGATATGGTGTTATTCATCGGTGGTAGCGCACAGAACCCTCTTGTGCAAGATGCCGTAACTTCTTACGTGGGGCGCTTTGTCGAGTGCGTTGTAGGTAGAGACGTAAGAACCCCTGTGTCAAGAGGTGCAGCTTTACATTCTCTTGCTTGGAATGGACTCGGCATGCAATTTATTAAACCGATTGTTAGCGAGTCGATTTACATCGTAACACGTGGCGGTATTCTTCATCCGATTTTGTTGGCAGGCACTCCCATCCCATCACCAGAGGTTGATTTTAGTGATTCGCTTATTGTCGCGAACGATGGTCAGGAAAAAATCGAACTACCAATTTGCGTTTCTAGCGAGAAAAAGATTCTTCACGTTATCGAGTTGTCGAGTAACAGCGATTGCGGATTTCAATCCGGTGATCGAATCACGGTCAGCTGTCATCTAGACGAAAATAAATTGCTTCATGTTGCCGCGAAACTAGGCACTGTCATGGCACGGTCAACGGTCACAAATCCACTCGCAAACGACTCGCTGACACCAGAAGAGACACGGCGTCTTCTCGCGCGCCAAAGACTGAATGAATCGATAGTGAAAGGCGGTGGCAAGCCCGAGCCGGTAGTACTCGAGGATTTTGCGAAAGCATGCGCTGATTCAGATTTCCACTTGGAAGCTGCGGAATCATTCGAGGCGCTAGAAAGAATTTCAAAACGTTACGAGACACCAGATAATGCTACTTTAATCTGCTTTCACTATGGGCGGGCTGATAAGTCAAATTTGTCAGACGAATGGGCTGAAATTTCCTATCGCAGAAGACCGACTTGGGTAAGTGCATTTAATCTCGCTATCACCATGAGAAATAAAGGGAAAGCCGAAAAATCTCTGGAGCTATTAGAAGAAGCTAAGCAGATGAACCCAGGCAATCCAGTAATTCTGGAGTCTTATGCCAGAGAGTGCAGGGCGCAAGGTCGTGAAAAAGATTTTGAATCCGCATACACTGAAGCGGGCGCGAAATTTAAAGAGTGGTTGGCTTTTGGCAATATGAATCGCTATGATATTGATCGAGCAATTCGCATAGCAAAATATTTTGATGATAAAGATTTTGAGAATGATCTCTCTACGCTACGATCCAGTCTCTCCGCCAATGATGAAATTTACGATCAAAACAATCTAGCAGCTACAACAATTCAAACTCAAAGAAGTCATTAATATGCCCTGGAACTGTCCATTTACCAATCTTGATTCTGAACAACGTTCGGTACTCGATAATTTGCTTGCAGCCAAAAATTCCCAGTGGGTGAGGGGCTTTGCAGGCTCGGGAAAAAGTGTGATTCTTATCCACGCTCTCGGTCAACTGCGGGCCATCAAGCCTGATGCTACTGCCTGCGTTCTTGCTTTTACCCACTCGCTGGTTGACATGTTGAAATCAGGACTGCCAGCGAATGCTCAGGATGTTCCGGTTATGACTTATAAGCGTTTTGATAAGACTCCGTTCGCGTGTGACTATATTTTTGTTGATGAGGTTCAAGATCTTGAGCCGGAGGTTTTAGGGAAGCTACAGCAGTACGCAGGTGTTCTTTTTGTTGCTGGTGATGAAGAACAGTCGATTTATCAAGACAGAGTCAAGCCTGATGACATCATTCGCTTGGTCCAGCCCGAAATCCATTCTCTCAATGTTGTTTACCGACTAACCGAGAAACTAAAAAAAGTGGTATCTCATATTCTTCCTGGATCCAAGGTGCATGCAGCAAGAAATGGCAGACTTCAGACAAATGTATCAATTACGGTCGCAAAGGCTGAAAATGTAGATCTGGAAGTCGATTGGGTATGGAGAGAAGCCAAGCGATTCTCTATTACAGGTGCTCCATCTGCAATTTTAATTCCACGCCACGAGCTAATTCAACAATTCATCGCGGGAATCTGTCGAATCAACAAGATACCCCCTCCAAGTATATCAAAAAATCAGTGGGGCAATCCTGATTACACTTTAGTTAACGACTACCTTGCGCAAAATGGAATCGAACTTCGTTTTCTCGGAAATGGACATGGGAGACTCGAGGAGGGAGAAAGTCAAAGAATTGTCTACATCATGACTTACCATAGCGCAAAAGGACTTGATTTTGAGACGGTATTTCTTCCACGGTTGGACGAATATACGGAAATCAATCAAGATGAGAATTTGGCGCGTAGGTTGTTTTATGTTGCGGCTACAAGAAGCCGCCGCACTCTCAGCATTACTCACAGCAGTGATCGACCTCACACGCTACTTCAAGGACTACCTGCAGAGCTGTTAGAAAAAATTACAATTAGCTCAAGGTCTCAAACAGAAAGCGAAGAGAGCAATATCGACAATATCTTTTAATCTATGAAAAACCAACAATTTCTCATCACCATATCGATTGATGAATTCAACAACCTCCACGATTCAGGTAGGCTCAGAGTTGATGGCAATCGCATCGTTTCACTGCAAGGTGATATGACTCACCCAATTGTCATCGATTTACTTATGGCGAAACTCCCTGAGTTCATGGAAAGAGATGAACATAATGTCCTTACGCTTCTTTTCCGAACCAGTTCTGGCACTGATTATTGTTTGGCGACTCACGCGAACCGAATGGATATACGCTTCACGCTCAGAGCAGAGGACTGCTTGCAAGTGATCCCAACTACATCACAGGCAAAGTTGATTCTTGAAAGCCGATTTTCAGGAAGAGTTTTTCTAAGTGATCCAGTATTTGAAAAATATTTTGAAGAAGATTTCAAGCTTCGTCACTATGAACGCAGTCTTCGTGGCGCAAACGCACTAGTTAGCACTTTGTTGCAATTTGAAAACTACCAGGTCCCCATGGAGATGCTGAAATTATGTGAGCAATATGTAGATGATGTTAATGGCTTGTTTGGCAAGCTCATCAATTATCAAAGGAGAGATCCAATGCCCAAGGAGCCCATTTCTGGCCTCAGGGATTTAGGTCGTTTTCTTTCAGATACACTACCCGATCGCAAGCCGAATGATCCGTTGTTAATACTGGGCGAGTGGCTTAAAATGAGAAAAGACTCACTAACTGGATTCCACTCTGTTTATACTGACCAATCGCTGCATAAAGTTCTCGATACGTTGACGTTAGAATTTCATTTGCCAGTTCATGCATCATCTATAGCCATTTTTTTCTATTGGCGTGATTTAGCGCTTCGTGCTGGTGGCCTTGATCTCCTGGCTTTAGAAGCGGATTGTCGTCAATTGGCAGGTTGTGTCGTCGGCTCTCGGATTGTTGATGCGACTTGGTTACTTGGTTTTTCAGCTGGATTAGAAACTTTCGCATCGGACTTCTATTCCCGTTTGCAAACGGGACATCCTTTCGGTGGCGGTAAATGCGTTGGCGAAAAAGTGACTTTACTATGGCCTGATTCTTCTGTGCCGAACCAAAATTCACTACAAAGTTTAGCTCTTGGCCAGAATCAAAATGTGGAGCAACAAACTTCTCAATACGAAGTCGACAAGAGCGAAATATCCAATGCGACGGTGTCTGAAACAAATAACGAATCTCAAAAGATCGAGGTAGCGGATCCAGGTGTTTCTCCCGTGCAGGAATCCGCTGCGATTAAACCAACAAAAAAAACAGCCAAAAAAGCAGCGAAGAAAACTGCCCGCTCGAAAGCGGATCAAAAACCGCTCCCCATCGAGGATAGTCTCTTTGATCAGCGAGACTCCAATTAGGTAAATGACAAGTCTCTGGTTATGTTCGAATTGGCTGCTGCATCCGCATAATTCCTATGCTCACATAAACTACTCTCTTTGCACAATTTGACCGTAAATTCCTTGATCTCAACTGCTCACTCACCACTTTTCACTAAGTCACATGCACCCGTCCATCCGCCTCGAAGGCTCCATCCTTTCCGCCGACATCCTCGATGCTATCGAGCGGGGGGAGCGTTCGCACCAGTCGCCAAAGGACTTCGGCCTCGATCCATCCACCAAGGTAAAGGATGAGATCGCCGATGCCTGGGCCGCCTATCAGGTGAAAGTCTCCCGGCTCAAGGAAGGAGCCACCGGCACCACCGAGACCCGCAACCAATGGCTCGTACCGCTGCTCGGCCTGCTCGGCTATCAGCTCAACCTCACCGAATCCGAAACCCTCCAAGGGAAAACCTACCGCATCTCCCACCGCGATCCCGCCCGCGACCAACTCCCCGTCCACCTCATCGGCTACCAAGGAGTCGTGGATTAAACCCGATGATCTGATTGCGATCACCGATGGATACAACATCGTTGCGGTTGCCAAGGCTACGTCACGCCCCATGAGACTCTCTGAGTTGCCCGGTCTGCATCTCAGCAAGCGAGATCAAGATTCGCTCGGTCACCCATTGAATGAAATCCTAGGGGTGAAGATCACGTTTCGGCCTCAGACTCTGTTGGAGAAAGACAAGTGGATTCATCATGCAGGTCGCATCAGGTTCTGCTCCCTAGACCAGCACGACGCGCGCGAGCAGGTCGTGAAGATTTGGAATGATGCCGATGAGCATGCCACAAAAAACGATTTCCAGATCGGTGCACGGACCAGCACCTTGCATGATCTACTGGTAAACAACAAAACCCTACTCTACCTCATACCTGTTTTTCAGAGGCCTTGCTCTTGGCCTCACAACGAGGTGGAGCGCTTCCTGAGAGACACTGGCTTGTAATCGGTGGTGGATCGCGCCACACCCAGCAACTTGCTTTGCCGTCTCATACTGATATGGGGATACTCTTTGTCCATCAACTCGATGCGATCCCTTACAGACCGAGTTGTTTGGACTTTTTTGTCAGCTAATCCAGCTCGATAGATTGCTGTCCGATCTTGGCGTGAAGGCGATTGCGCTCCTTATCAAATGCTTCAGTATCGACCTGGCTTACCCCAGTTCCAAAAGCGCTGGTAGCATTCTGTGCCATCACTTTTTCCACTCTGAGACCTGCACCGGGTGCACATCAAACTCCTTGGCAATTTCCTGGATGGTTCTGACTCCCTTCAGCGCCTCAAGCGCTACGCTGGCTTTGAATTCAGGGGTCGTGTCTTCTGCGTTTTCCTTTCATATTTGTGTGTGTTTGCTTTGGTTTATAGACCGCTCCCACACACCTCAATCATAACTTAACCACTGGCCCGATTTCCGGAGACCGGCTCACCCCGCATGTCGATACCACCAATGGATAAGTCATGTTTCAGAGAGCGCTCCACACTCCACTGAGGTGAATGTCGATTCGCCGTAACGTGCCTCACCCAATCCTCACCCAATCCTCATCCGCTCGATTGCTGCGGCTACATCCGCAACGCGGAAGCGGACGGCCTTGCCCATTTTGAAGTAGGGGATGAGTCCTGCCATGCGCCAGTTGTAGAGTTGGCGGCGGCAGATTTTTAAATGGGTGGCGAGTTCCTGTTCGGTGATCAGTTCGAGTTCGATGCGCGGCGAAGATGGGTGCGTGTCCATGCTCTTTGTTTCTATGTCAACTATCAGAAATGAGCCATTTTGAAATTTTTTACAGATTTTTCATGACCATTGAAAAATCATAACTATAGTAATTTTCATGGCTATTGTAATGCTAAAAAAACGACCTACTTTTAAAAATGAAAATCAGCTCAACTTTTCGTTTTTTAAGGTTTTTATAGGCTGTTGGTGACAAATGGTGACAATTTATATTCCCGTATGTGCATAAAATTGCTTTAATGTATTCTGCTTCATTTTGCATTTTTGGGAACATAAAAGAATATATAAGAATGATTGATACTAATAGTATAAGTTT
>JBIIAI010000152.1:0-7383 GCA_044239965.1 Akkermansiaceae bacterium | reverse complement strand
CTCCCGCGCATTTTCGATGAGTTAGCTAACATGACTGCAACACTCGGTAGTTTCTACTGGCTAGGTTTTGAAACATCAGGTCATTCTCCTGACAAGAAGCGCCTTGCTTGGCTCGGCGCACAACAGTGATTATTAGTAGGATTCCACCATGGAATATCAAGTGTCGGTAACGCTATTAGCAGATACGATTTTTGTTGATATCGCAAACATTTTTTCTTCTTCCGTTCGCCGCGTAAAAGGCTTCACCTCACGCGATTGGGATATCGGTTGTTTTATCCGTTTTGCCTGAAAGCCAGTTGGGAATTCTGATATACGCACGATGTTCCTAGCTTGCACCTGCCATTTTTCGATAGATCCATGAATGGTGCGCGAGTTTTATTATGGGAGGTGGCGTTTACCCAGCCCGTTGGTGCGCTTGAGGCACAAGGAAGAAAGGATTCGTCGAAATGGGTGAGCCGTCAAATACGGGAAGTAGGAGGTTTTTGAGAATCCGGGCCGACGGCAGCGGGCTGCCTGTGGGAAAGCGGCAGCGGGGCTTCCGCAGTCCAAGGAGTGGGTCGCTTTTTTAGCACCTATACAAAAAACCTCGCCGGCCCGTGGTGGGGCATGGCGAGGTTTTTGTTTAAGGGATGCGCGATAGGAGTCAGCGCTCTCTCTTTTTCTTAGCCAATGACGTCGGGCCAGTTGGTGTGGAAGAATTGGCCGCGTGGTTTGTCGGTGCGCTCGTAGGTGTGCGCGCCGAAGAAGTCGCGTTGGGCTTGCAGCAGGTTGGCAGGAAGCACGGCAGCGCGGTAGCTGTCGTAGTAGCCAAGCGAGGCGCTGAAGGCAGGAACGGGGATGCCGTTGAGGGTGGCGAGGGATACCACTTCGCGCCAGTTTTGTTGGAACTCGTTGAGGAGCTTGGTGAAGAACGGAGCGAGCATCAGGTTGCTGAGCTCAGGATTGCTGCGATAGGCATCGGTGATGTCGTTGAGGAAACGAGCGCGGATGATGCAACCACCACGCCAGATGGCAGCGATTTTCCCGAGGTCGAGACCCCAGTTTTTCTCGGCACCCATGGTTTTGATGAGGTCGAGGCCTTGGGCGTAGGAAATGATTTTCGAGGCGAAAAGGGCATCGTGTACTTTCTTGACGAGTGCGGCTTTTTCTCCGGTGATGCTAGCGGTTGGGCCTTGCAGCTCGGCGCTGGCGGCGACGCGTTTGTCTTTCATCGAGGAAAGGATGCGGGCTTCGACAGCGGCGTTGATGGTCGAGATCACGACGGTGTTTTCGACGGCGTTGAGGATGGTCCATTTGCCGGTGCCTTTTTGGCCTGCGGTGTCGAGGATCAGGTCAACGAGGGCCTTGCCAGTCTCGGGATCGTTTTGTTTGAAGATCTCGGCGGTGATTTGGATCAGGTAGCTCTCGAGGTCGCCGTTGTTCCAATCGGTGAAGATTTGTCCTAGTTCTGCAGGGGTGAAGCCTGCGTGTTTGAAGATGTTGTAGGCTTCGCAAATCAGCTGCATGTCGCCATATTCGATGCCGTTGTGGATCATCTTGACGTAGTGACCAGCACCACCGGTGCCGATGTGTGTCACGCAAGGTTCGCCTTCGGCCGTGGCAGCGATCGATTCAAAAATGGGCTTCATGACCTCCCAAGTGGAGGTAGGGCCGCCGGGCATGATCGCAGGGCCTTTGCGGGCACCTTCTTCGCCACCAGAAACGCCGGCACCGATGAAACGCAGGCCTTTTTCGGCGAGGTAAGCGTCGCGACGCTCGGTAGCCTTGTAGTAGGAATTGCCACCATCGATGATGATGTCGCCTTGATCGAGAAGCGGGATGAGTTGTTCAATTACGGCATCAACGGCATCACGATCGGTATCGGCAACGGCGCTGGATTTCACCATGATCTGGATCTTGCGCGGGGTGGCGAGAGATTGCACGAAATCTTCCAGCGTGTGGGCACCAACGAGTTTTTTGTCGGGATGAGCCGCGATGAATTCATCGGTCGTGGCGGTGGTGCGGTTGAAAACGCTGACCTGAAAGCCGCGGGATTCTACATTGAGAACGAGATTTTGGCCCATGACGGCCAGTCCGATAAGTCCGAAGTCGCTTTTTCTTGTGATTGGAAGGCTCATAATTGGAAGATTTCGTGGTGGAAAGGTGCCGCAATAGGGGAAATCGGAGCCATGCGCAACCCCTAGTTGCTTGCATGTCAAAGAAAATCGATAGAAAAACTAGAGGTTGCATTTTTTTCCACAGCCGCGCAACGTGGTCGCCCGTAGCATGAGCGAAGCTTCCTTGAGTCGAAAATTGCTGGCGAATGTGTCGCAGGAGTTTTTCCGGCCGCTGTCACGTCCGTCTTCGGCGATCTACGTCGATTGCGCGGAGCGCTTGGCGGAGGAGGCGGGAGAAGCGGGCCGATTGCCGCATGCGGATGCGATCGCGATCATCCGCGAGGTGATTTCGGCGCATCCCGACATCACGCTCGATGACGATGAGGGGGCGAACATGCGCGATGCGCGGCAGCGTGCGGGTCAGTTGTTCAATCGTCTCTGCGATGCACGTTGGATGGAAGATCAACAACTCGGCTTGCACGAACGTTTTGCCCTGATTTCACCGGGTCTGCGGCCCTTGTTGCGGATGTTGCGCGAGCTCGCGGAGGATGAAATTGCCGAGCTGAAAACTTTCGCGGATACGCTGAAGGGCGTCTGCCATACGCTCGAAAACACCAGTGTATTTTTGCTAGAAGCAGGGCAGGAGGGGCAGATTCGCTCCGTTTTGAGCGATGTCACAGCGCGCTTGGAACATGCAATCGTGCAGCTGCATGGCGTGGAAAAACTCATCTCGATCTTTGATCGTAAGCAACGTCTGAGCGACACGCCGGCGGAAACATTGCGCCTGCTGTATGCCGAATTTGGCGTGGGCCAGCACATGATTTGCTATGACTCGCTGCGTCGCGGCGGTCTGCTACCGCGACTCCAAGCGCTGCGGTTGCAAATGGCGGACCACCGCGATAATCCGCTGGTCCGTGAGCAACTTGCTCAGGATCTTCAATTGCACTACAGTTACGATCCGAGCGAGGCCTATCATCACAGTGAAAAAATGCTGCGCAATGTCGAGCGCAAGCTCGCGAGCATTCGCTTGATCGCCGAGAGCATCGATGCCCGCATGGCTTCGTTCAACCATCTCTCCCTGCAACGCTATCGTTATCAAACCGAGTTGCGAGGTCGTAAACCTGAGGTAGTCAAAAAATACTGCGATGTGATCAATCAATTGCACGAGCAACAGAAAACCTCGCATCTGCGTGATCAGGCTGCTGATTTTTCGCCGCTGGTCTCCGAGATGAAATGCTACTACGGCACTGATTCACTTGCACGCGTCCGCAAAGTCAAGGGCAGTGCCGACTTGAGCTTCGATGCCCAAGGCATCAATCGCGAGGAAAACGTCGAGGACACCATGGCAGGCCTGCGCGAACGCCAACGACTGGCCCTCACGCCACAACGTGCCGCACGCTTGTTGCAGCAATTGTTGCCCGCAGCCAAAGGCGAACTCAGCACCGATGCCTTTCGTGCCAGTGATGACGATGAATTGCTCGATCTGTTAGCCATCGCAGCCTTTGAAACCGCGGTGGGCATCAGTGGCAAAAGCATCACCTGGCAAGTCGATAGCCCAAGCCGCCCGCTCGGGCTCGAACCCGAAGCCATCCCCCGCGATCCGCATTCCGGCTGGATGCTCGATCGTTTCACCATTACCCGAAAGAAATAACGCATTTCCCCATCATGTCTGAATCCCATAAAAATTGGCCGTCGTTTTGGTCGGAGGTTCCTGAGGAAGATCGCGCCACACTGCGTGAGGTGCTTGCAGATTTGTTAGGTCGTGGAGTGATCCTTGGCGATACCGCATCGGGCCGCGATCAATTTCTGTTAGTCCGCGATCATTACCAAAAGCATCTGGAGGATTATCTTTCGGTACTGGGCATGAGTTTGATCATCGATGATGATTTTTGTCTGCTGCAAGCGCAACCTCGCAGTGAAGATTGTGCGTTGTTGGCGCAATTCAGCAAGGATGAAACATTGTTGTTGTTAGTGTTATGGCGCGCCTGGGATGACGAGCGCAGCAATCATGCACGCCAGACGGTGATTTTGCCGGTAGATGAAGTTTGGCAAAAATTCCGCAATACGTTTGATAAGATTGATCCTCCCGAAAAAACCCATCTCGAAGCGATGCTGGGCAAATTCAAGCGTCATCGATTGGTGCGCACCAGTAAGCCCGATGGCGCGACGCAACTCGGCGAAATGATGATCGAGATCCTGCCCAGTCTTCCACGCGTGATCCCGTTTGATTCGCTCGAAGCCTATCTCGACCGCCTCGCACTCTACCAAGCACCGACCTCTTCCCAAGACTCATGAAACGCGTTCACATAAGCCGCATCATTGCGATCAATTGGTATGGCTATCAGAAAATGATCGACCTCTCCGGCCTCACGCTCATCACTGGCGCGAACGGCTCGGGCAAGAGCGTTTTGTTAGATTTGATTCAGTTTGTGATGCTCGGCGAAAATTTGAGCCGATTTAACAAAGCGGCTGCTGGTGCGGGCAGTGGTCGCTCCTTACGCGGATACTGCCTTTGCGATACCAATACGCAATCGGCCGATGGTCAGGAGCGCTATCTCCGTCAATCCAGCGTCACCTTTGCTGCACTGGAATTCGCTTGGCCTGCCGATGCGCAGGGCGAAATCCGTCGCGAAACATGGGGCGCTCGCATCGAATACGAAAGCCCGACAGCGAAGCCGCGCACGCTGTGGTTCACCCTGCCGCAACGCATGGAGACTGAACATTTTTTCATCAAAACGCTCGATGGCAAATCGGAGTTCATGCCCGAAAACGAATTCCGCGTGCACGTCAAACGCGACCTCGGTGGTGAGTTGTTTGATCGTCAAGCCTCGTATCTCGACGAAATGGCGAGCCGCGTGCACTTGGGATTTGATCGCATTCAGATGAACAAAACGCTGCCGAACTCGATGGCATTCCAGCCCGTCGAATCGTTTGAGCGCTTCATTCGCGATTATTTGTTAGAGCCAGGATTGCCTGATGTCAAAGCCGTGCGCATGAGCGTGGATGCTCATCGTCGCGCCCAGGATCGGCTCGGAAAAATGCAGGATCAGTATGAGCGCTTGAAACGCATTTGTGATCAGCATACGCGCTATGATCGTGCGGCTACCGAGGAGAAAATCTATCGCCACCTGCGCGATGCTTTGATTCATCTCGAAAAAGAGGAAGCACTGCAACAGCGCAAGGACCGCTTGGAATCACTGCGCATCCAAAATGCCGAAGATCTCGCCGCACATGAGGTGGTGATGCAGGAAATTTCTGAAACCGATCAGCAGTATCAGGCCGTTTGTTTGGTAGCGGGCAAGGATAGTCAAGTCGCGATGCTCAATGAAAATCGTCACAAGCATGCCGAGCTCAGCAAAGAGGTCGATCAATTGCGCGATGCTGCCAAGTCCGCCAAAGAATTTCTCTACACCAAGACCACGCACTGGAAACAATGGCTGCGACATGCGGAAGAAATTTCGTTAGAAATCCCAGCCATCGCCGAAACGCGACTCAAAGCGATGCAAGGAGCCGATGAGGCTGCGGGCTTGGATGCCGTGGAGCGCATGCCCGCGGTGTTTGAAATGCTCAAATCACAGGCGCACGATGAACTCCGACCCTTGGAGGAAAAACTGCGCGAACTGGAGAGCAAGCAATCACGCTTGAATCGTGACATCGAGGAACTTCAGCGCAAGGGCAGCACAATGTCATCGCCGTTGCTCGATCACCTCAAATCGCGAGGTCAGCGGGCCGAAGCATTAGCGCGGGTGATTGAGGTCAAGGAAGAAGCCGAGGCATGGTGGCCGCTGCTGGAAAATCTATTAGGCGACAAGCGTCATGCGATTTTGGTTGATGATTTCGCTGCCGCATGGGAGCAAGCACGGCAACAACGCCTGCCCGATGAATGGCTGGTGAATCCGAAAGAAATTTCTGATGCGAGCAGCTCGGTGAAAGCCGGCACCGTGGCGGCATTATTTGAAACCAAGCATCCACTCGCGCAGCAATACTTGCAGCATGCCTTTGGTGACATGGTTTGTGTGGCCGATGTGCAGGCCTTAGAAAAACATGCGCGCGGATTTTCCCAAGATGGATGGCTCAAAGATCCGCCGCATCGCCGCTTGATCACCCCATCGCGCGAACTCAGCATTGGCGAGGAAGGCATGCGACGTTTGCGCGATCTGCGACTCGCCGAATTGGAGCAAACCCAGCAAGAACTCGGTTCAATCAAACATCGGCGGGATCAATGGAGAAATTTTCTGCATCGGGGAAATGAATGGAACCTTTCGCAAGGAGAACGTCCGTCTGGCACCTCGCGCTTGCATCGTTTGCCTGATTTGCGCAAGCAATTGTTGCAGCTCGATGAGACGATCAAATTGCTCGCGACTCCCGAACGCGAGGCGGCCGTTGCGCAGATGAATCAGCTTCACAAAACGCTGCTTGGCTTGAATGAGCGCAAGGGCAAATTAATGAGTGTGATCCAAGATTTTTCGCAAAAGGAACGCGAATTGATCGATGCGATTGTGAGTTTGCAGGAAGAAGAAAATGAGGCGCGCTTGCAGAAAACACTATCGCGCGAGAGCACACCGCAAATCCGCGATGCGGAGATCCAAGAGCGCATTGTGCAGGCGATGAAGCAATATACTCGCTGGCCCCAGCGCATCGAAGGTGCTTCTGCGATCATTCACAATTGCGTCGCTGATGCTGACAAAGCACGCCGTGAACGCGATATGGAACGCCGGGCATTGGTCGAGGCCCATCGAGAACTTACCGATAGTTTTGACGTCAACGACGAAGGCAATGCGGCGTATCAAGCCCGTTGCACCGAGCTGGAAACACATGAGCTAGAACGCTACACTACGGCTGCGGAGGATGCGCGCCGCGAGTGGGAAGAGCGCTTGCAGCATCAAGTGCTCGATGTGTTGAAGGAAAAATTGGAGGAAGCCGAGCGCACCAAACGCGAGCTGAATCGGGCGATGGATCACAACATTGGAGGCTGGAAGTATCAGCTCTCCATGCGCATGGATCGCGCGCATAGTGCGATCTGGACATTGGTCGAAAAAGGTCTGAGTGCGGGGTTGGAACTTTTTGCCGCAGGTGGCAAAGAAGAAATCGAGCGCGCGAAGGAAGCGCTGATGACAGCCATCGAAAACGCGGAAGATCCACGCCATCAGAAAGCGTTAGATTATCGCTACTACCACCAGTGGGACATCCAGGCGATCCCTGCTGGCAAGACCGATGCGGCAGCGATTTCGCTCAACAAGAACGCCAAAAAACAATCCGGCGGTGAAAACCAAGCGCCGTTTTTCGT
>JBIIAI010000151.1:0-7390 GCA_044239965.1 Akkermansiaceae bacterium | reverse complement strand
GCAACGCATAGTTGGCTAAAATTTCCGCCGTGCAGCAAAGGATCGGCGCATGCCGATTGACCGTGGCATCGCCCGTGGCCATGCCGACATTTTCGGGGCCAAACTCCCGACACAGCGCGAGAAATTTCTCATTCACCAGCGCCTTGATCGGACAAGTGTAGACCGATCGACGTCCCAAAGCGAGCGCACGATAATGCATCGCGGCGGCCACTAACGATTTCCCCGAACCCGTAGGAGTATTGAGGATGACGTTTTGATCGTCGAAAATCGACAGGATCGCCTCTTCCTGTGCCGGATAGAGCGTGAGATTTTTCTCCGCAACATACGCACAAAACCCGTCCAACAACGCATCGCTCGTGCATTGATCACGGGCGGGAATTCGAGCGAGCAAGGGAAAATCAGACATGTGCTACCAGAAGCTTGTGCGAGAAGCCGAATGAGAGCAACCCTTTATGAACAGAAAAAGGGCGGTGCGTCGCAAAACACACCGCCCTCACATATGCTACAACAGGCGAAAAAAATCAGTGCTCTGGCTCTAATCTAGCAGAATTACCAAGTGACCTTCGCTCCAAGGATGGCGTTAAAGCCAGCCTCATTGTTTCCGGATCCATGAACGCGGTAGTCAGAATCACTGATATTTTCCAGACCTAACGAAAGCTCCAGATTGTCAGTAGCTTTCCAACCAGCATACATCGCTGGAACAAGATACGCTGGAGTGCCGTTGGTGGGAATGCGTTGGTTGTCAGCTGCTTGGTCCGCCGCATAAACGCGATCAGCCTCGACAGCCCCCGTTAGCCGACCTTCGACCCAGTATGCCTTCGAAGAAGCAGTCCAGCGCAGTGCAGCGGATGCCGTAAATGGAGCCATGCGCACGAGCCAACGCTCGGCGGGAGTTCTCAGATCGTTGGTGGACTTTCCTTCTTGCCACGATGCGTAGCCACTCAAGAGCCACTGCTCATTGATCTGCCACGCGAGTTCCCCTTCGACACCATAGATAAAACTATCGTCAGCATTGACTACGAAAGTATTAGGACCAACAACATTGGTAGTAATCGCTGAATCCTCTGCTTGCGAATAAAAGATCGAGCCCTGCGCGGAAACTGAATCAGTGATTGCACCGCGTGTGCCAATTTCAAAAGTGATATATTTCTCTGGATCGACATCGGGCGAACCCTGCTGATCGAGACCACTCATGGATGCCGTGTTGCCCGTCAAGTCCGACAAATTCGGAGCTCGGAAGCTTTGTGATATACCGCCATACACCGCCCAATCTTCCTTCACTTCATAACTGACACGCACGCTGCCTGAGAGATCAGTCCAAGAACTTTCACCCGAAGTATCTACTGTCGAACCGCCTGCGCGGTACGCACCCCAGGATGCACTCGCATAGGTAAAGCGAGCACCTGCAGAGATTTCCCAACGCTGCCATGGAGTCCATGTGTATTGACCAAAGGCTCCTAACAAGTCATAGCTCGCGTCATCAGCAATAGGTCGCGCCCCTGGACGGTCCACCATGCCTGCGCCTGTGTTGCGGGAAGCTCGGCTCCCGACATCGTCATGATAAAAATCAACCCCATAGACCAAAGTCCCCTCGCCCAGAGCGGATTCCAAAGTCAAATCAACTCCATAAGAGCTCACATCCGCATCTTGCAATTGTTGAAAGTTCGATGAAGTGATTGGATTCGCGAGCGCCGATCGGCGATCTTGGAATTCTGTGTCTCGCGTCGTTTGATATGAGAGTGTCGCTGTCCATTTATTCAGCCATGATCCTTGATCTGCAATTTCTTGCTCCACACGCAAGTATGTAAGCGAACGTTCTTGATCATAATCATCGGCCACCCAACGACCTGGAGCAGCTACGTGATCGCCATGAACCCAACCGGGATTGTTCAAAGTGCGATGCCAACGGGAAACATCATCCTGATCCACATACTGTGACGCGAAAATCAGTGTTGTGTCCTGAGCAATCGCGGCATCGAAGCGCAAATCGAAAGCATTTTCTTCATATCCCGTGCCCTTCATGAGACCCACGGCAGAATCCTCGATGTCGCCAAAATCCTTGCGCGTGATGCCCACATGCAGTCCATATTGTCCACCCATGCCGATCGAGTTTTCGAGACGCGCGACATGACTTCCATCACCATTGCTGCGATACTCATATTGCGCTGCTCCATGAGTGAAAAATTTTCCCTCTTCCTGGTCACGGAAGTTTGATGACTTCGTGAACGCATTGACTGTTCCGCCAATGGCGTCTGATCCGAACAACACCGAGCCTTGGCTCTTGATCAATTCCATCCGATCGATTGCATACGAATCTACTGTATTCCAATACTGCACAGGACCACTGCGCCAGATCGAGTTATTAGTCCGCACTCCGTCCACGAGCAGAAGGTTTTGACGGCCGATGTAGCCACGAATGATCGGCGCTCCATGGCCTGTTGTAGTTTTTTGCACCATCACACCCGGTGTGTATTGAAAAGCCTCAGGCAAGGTGCGGCGCTTTGATTGATCCAGTTCTGTAGAAGAAATTTTTTCGATGGCATAAGATACTTTATCATCCTCTTGCTCAACGCGGGCTGCTGTAACAATCAGAGGCTGAAGCAAATCCTGGCCGTGAGCAACCATGGTGACCAAAACAGCAAAAAGTAACGAATTTGTAGGTTTCATAAAATGCAGTGCAGCAGTAACGCTCTCATCGCAATTGTATTAGGTTTTTTTCACCAAAAAAAGAATTTTCGCCCAAAATCGTCAAAATTCATGACGCCGATTCATGAAAATTTCGGGCTTGTGAAATTTTTCACAAAGTTGGCTTGCGTCCGTCAAGCGAAACGTCCATAGTCCCGCGCGCTCGGGGGGAAATCTCCTGACGCCACCTATCTTACCAGCCATGAGCGATACCACCACGGCCCCTGCGGAAATCAAACTACCAAAAGACCTCGCTGCCGAGAAAGGCTTGGTCAATGTGCAAATCGACGGAGTTTGGCACCAATTCCCACGCGGCACCCGCATGATCGAGGCCTGCCGCTCGGTGAAAGTCGAGGTTCCACATTATTGCTACCACCCGAAACTTTCCGCACCCGGAAATTGCCGCATGTGTCTTGTGCAAATGGGTATGCCACCACGTCCCGCACCCGGTCAGGAGCCGACTCGCGACGAAAATGGCTACGAAATCATCGGCTGGATGCCACGTCCGGTCATCGCTTGCGCCAATACCGTTACCGAAAACATGGGCATCCGCACCACGGGCGAGATTGTAGAAAAATGCCGCGAAGGAGTGATGGAATTCTTGCTCATCAATCACCCTCTCGACTGCCCGATCTGTGACCAAGCCGGTGAATGCCGTCTGCAAGAGTTTTCGGTAGGTTTCGGCCGTGGATCTTCGCGCTTCGTTGATTTGAAGGTGAAAAAACCGAAAAATGTCGATATTGGACCGCGCATCCGCCTTGATGACGAGCGCTGCATCATGTGCAGTCGCTGCATTCGTTTCATGGACGAAGTCGCTGGCGACCCTGTTCTTGGCTTCACCCAACGTGGCACCCACACTACCCTGACAGTGCATCCTGGTCGTCTTCTCGACTCGAATTACTCACTCAACACCGCCGACATCTGCCCCGTCGGAGCCTTGACCTCCAACGATTTCCGCTTCCAAATGCGCGTCTGGTTCCTTAAGGAAACCAAAACCATCGACGTCAACTGCGGCACTGGCACCAACATCACCGTTTGGACTCGCGAAAACAAAATCCATCGCATCACTCCACGTCAGAACGACGAGGTCAATTCCTGCTGGATGCCGGATTCGCATCGCCTCAATTTCCATCACATCGATAGCGACGCGCGTCTCACCGAGCCCCTCCTCCGCGATGCCGCTGGAAAACATCAATCCGCAAGCTGGACCCAGGCACACGAGGCCATCGCCAACGCATTGCGTCAATTTCCTGCCAATCAAATTGCCATCATCGGCTCCGGCCGCATGACCAACGAGGAACTTTTCCTCACCAAGCAATTGGCAAATACCTTCGGCGACACTTGGCTTAGCCTCGTACCACGCAGTGGCAAAGCCGACCACTTGCTCATTGCTGCTGATCGCAATCCTAATACTACGGGAGCTTCGCTAATCTGGCAAAGCGCTGACCCAGCGGGATCGCTAGCTTCGATCCGCGATGGCGTGCGCAACGGCAGCATCAAAGCGTTCATTTCTCTCGGCGAAGACCTCATCAGCGACGCTGGATTCACCGCCGAGGACCTCGCGAAACTCGCCTTCCATCTTCACGTCAACACCTTGGCAAACCCCACCGCTCAAAATGCGGATGTCGTGCTTCCCTCCTCCGCTTTCACCGAAAAACGCGGCTCGATGGTCAACCTCAGCGGTCGTTTGCAACGCCTCAACCAAGCCTCCATCGCCCCCGGCCAAGCGCACGACGACTGGGAAATCCTCCGCGATTTAATCAACTTGTTCAGCAGCGAAAAACAAGCTATCCCGACCATCGAAAACGCCTTCAAGAAACTCAGCGAGAGCATCAGCGAATTCGAAAATCTTACCATTTCCCGCATCGGTGACCAAGGCGTGGTCATCACCGAAACCAGCCACAAAATCCCACTTTTGGAAAATGAACGCGCCCGTAAAGCGGCGGGAACGATAAACGGCTAAGTCGGAAGAAAGTTATTGGTTAATTGTTATTAGTTAATGGTTATGAGTGAAGAGAACATCAATAGCTTCGAGGGCCTCCAGTGTTGGAAGGCTTGTCGAGTATTGCGCTTGTTCATCACCCAAGAAGTCATTCCCCAATTACCCAAAGACGAACGCTTTCGACTTTCTGATCAACTTTATCGCTCCGCGCGATCTACTACAGCCAACATCGCGGAAGGATACGGCAGGTTTCATTACCTCGACAATTCTCGATTTTGCACACAAGCCCGGGGTTCCTGTTGGGAGGTTCTGGATCACCTTATCACTGCTGTCGATGAAAGTTTGATTCCTCAAAGCTACTTAGATCGAGGTCGCGTGTTGATCGAGCAAGCGAACAAAATACTCAACGGCTACATCAATTATCTAAAACGATCCGCCAATCCTCCTCTTAACCAATAACAATTAACTATTAACTTTTTTAATGGACCTAACTTTGCTCATCACCATCATCATCAAAATCATCACCCTGACCTTCGTGGTGGTGTTGCCTTTGGTGCCTGTTTCCGTTTACTTTGAACGCCGCTTTTCTGCGATCATTCAGGACCGCGTGGGACCGAACCGCGTGGGCATTCCCTTGACCTTGTTTGGTGCGAAGAAAGACTTCTCGTTTTTCGGATTGGTGCAGCCTATGGCTGACGGTGTGAAACTTTTCCTCAAAGAAGACTTCACTCCCGCACACGTCCGCAAGGCCTTTTATTGGATGGCACCTGCGCTGACCGTCGCTCCCGCACTGATTACCCTTTGCGTGATTCCTTTCGGCAGCGACATCAAACTCCCCGGCATGGATCCTGTGAAATTGGTCATTGCTGATATCAACGTCGGACCACTCTTCATTTTCGCCATCGCCTCACTCTCGGTTTATGGCATTACCTTGGCCGGTTGGTCATCGAACTCGAAGTTCCCGTTCATCGGTGGTGTCCGCTCCACCGCTCAAATGATTTCCTATGAAATCGCGCTCGGTCTCTCGATCATTCCCGTGCTGATGTATTTCGGTGAACTCAATCTTTCCAAAATCGTGCAATACCAAGCCGACCACGGATGGCTGTTGCTGCCCTTCTGGGGCCACGGTGAAGGTGCACTTTCACTGACCAGTAAACTGCTTTTCCTAATCCCCGCTTTCATCTCGTTCTTAATCTTCACAATCTCGATTTTCGCGGAAACCAACCGCATGCCTTTCGACCTTCCCGAGTGTGAAACGGAACTCGTCGGCGGTTATCACACGGAGTATTCCTCGATGAAATTCGCGATGTTCTTCATGGGCGAATACGCGGCCATGGTCGTCGGCTCTGCGCTCATCGTGACTTTATTCTTCGGTGGCTGGTCTCTCGGATTTGGTCTCGATGCTGGCATTGCCAAGCTCGCCATCGGTGATTTCCAAATCGGCGGCTTCATTCATCTTGGAATTTTCCTCGCCAAAGTGATCGCCTTCATTCTGTTCTTCATCCTCGTTCGCTGGACTGTGCCTCGTTTCCGCTACGACCAACTCATGCGTCTCGGCTGGGTGATTTTCTTCGAGGCCGCTCTCATCAATGTTTTCCTCGCCGCTCTCGTCATCGCTTCTGGCTCAAACAAATTCACCCCTGCCATTCTCGGCATCGGTGCCGTATTGCTCATCGCCACCACCGCCGCCATCATTTACGTGGCGAAGGTCAGTGAACCTAAATTGAAAACAGAGAAGGCATAGTAGCAAGTAGCGTGTAGAAAGTAGCAAGTTAGACCAACATGAGTGCAGCAAAAACATTTGAAGACTTAATCGCGTGGCAAAAAGCCCATGCGTTTGCGTTGGATGTGTATCGTGTAACGAAACATTTCCCGAAAGAGGAACTGTTCGGTCTAACAAGCCAAGTTCGTCGTGCGGCAGTCTCTTGCTCTTCCAATATTGTAGAAGGCTTCGATCGTTGGTCAGCACTTGATAAAGCCCGTCATTACAACATCGCTGAAGCTTCGCTCGAAGAGGCACGCTACCAATTACTGCTAGCCCACGATCTTGGTTACGCTGATACTACACAACTTCAAGAACTCGCCTCAGAAACGAAACGCATTATTTCCGCCCTCGCACAATCCGTCCGAAATTCCTCACCTCAACCCTAGCTACTCTCTACTAGCTACTCGCTACTTCCCATATGGCCATTGTCAAACTTTCACGACCCAAACTTACTGCAGGAGAAAAAATTTATTTTGGTGCTCTCATCAAAGGATTTTTCCTGACCATGAAACATGCTGTTGCCTCACTGAGAAACAAAACCCGTGGCGCCAAGGATATGGCATCGTCTGGTTTGGGCATTACCATGCAATACCCTGAGCAACGTTGGGATGACCACATGCCGGAATATTATCGTGGCGCACCAACTCTGGTCACCGACGAACAAGGCCGTGAGCGCTGTGTTTCTTGCCAATTGTGCGAATTCATTTGCCCACCAAAAGCCATCAAGATCACTCCGAGCGAAATCCCTTCCGATGACCCATGGGCCAAGGTGGAAAAACGTCCGCTCGAATTTGATATCGACATGATTCGCTGCATCTATTGTGGCATGTGCGAGGAAGTTTGCCCCGAGCAAGCGATCTATCTGCGCAAAGATTACCTCATTTCTGGTCTCACCCGTGCCGAAATGGTGCACGACAAGAAAAAACTTTACGAGATCGGCGGCGTGCGCGTTGGGCTTGTGAACAAATGGAACGAAATCAAATAATTTTCCCCACCAC
>JBIIAI010000033.1:0-24819 GCA_044239965.1 Akkermansiaceae bacterium | reverse complement strand
TAACAAGGTCTCACGATAATTTTGCCACAATCGCTTCAATGGCAAAATCTGATGTCGATTAATTTCCTTCGACGCGAGACTGTGCAATTTTTGTATCATCTTACTCAAAGAACTACCATCGCCTGCAGGGCTGTGAGCAATCAAATGATAATGATTCGAAAAAATTGCCCAAGCCTCCAAACGCCAGCCAAAATCTGCTGCCACAGATCTCAAGGTTTGCTGAAAAAAATCAAGAAGCTCGTCGCTTTTCAAAACATCTGCGCCATGCCGAGTTCTTGCTGTTACAAAATAAATGCCTGCACTCTGCAACCTGTGTGGCGGTGCATGTGGCCAGTCCCTAGACCCCATAGCTGACTGCTCTGATGTCGGGAGAAAAACATCACGATTCATGGGTTTACTTCGCCACGCAGTAATCAACACGTCAAGTAAAACTAATGATGCTTTTAGAACCGTGGACTGCGGCAGCCCTGCTGCCGCTTTCGCGATGACAGCCCTGCTGTCGAGCCCATCAACCCAAGAACTCTCCCGCCAACGGCAGCAGGCTGCCTTTCCTAAAGCGGCAGCAGGCTGCCGCAGTCCACACAAAAAACCGAAATTTCACGAAGCCTTCATCATCGTTTCACAATACTCTGCTCAGATCGGGTTCGTAACGCAGCACGAACCCAGCCATGTTCACTCTTCCACTTCACCGCCTCACCATAATTCCCGAGCGCAAAAGAAATGCGCAAGCGCGGAAATTTCTGATCCGTCACCACGCGTTGTTTTGCCTAGCTCTCATCACACTCATCACATGGCCGTTGATTAGCTGGTTTGGCAAGCGCCTCAATGATGGTGGAGATGAGCCATGGGGGCTCATTCCCTTAGCTGCAGCTGCCTACTTTGCACTTCGCTCATATCAACAGGGAACACTTCACCTGACAAGACATCCAGCAAGAAATGCCGCGGGCTGCGTGTTGCTGCTGCTCTCCGCTCTCTGCACCTTGCATCTACCACCCATGCTCCGCGCGATGCTCGCACTTGTAGG
This sequence comes from Akkermansiaceae bacterium, assembly GCA_044239965.1. Taxonomy (GTDB): domain Bacteria; phylum Verrucomicrobiota; class Verrucomicrobiia; order Verrucomicrobiales; family Akkermansiaceae; genus UBA956. Next base: position 23,795 of record JBIIAI010000033.1, on the reverse strand, counting down.
CGTGGGTTTTCTCATCACCTGCCGCCGACAATCGGGGTGGCTGATGCTTTTACTTTTGAGCATGCCCATCATCAGTTCCGCAGAGTTTTATCTAGGCTGGCCATTACGATTGCTCGTGAGCCAATGTTCGGCATTTGTGTTAGATCTGGTCGGACTCACAGCGCAAGCGAAAGGAGCTTCGATTTTGTGCAATGGCCAGTTGGTTCAGGTCGATCCCGCATGCTCAGGCATTCGCTTTCTCTGGCATGGTGCCCTCGTTGCAGCATGGATCGCAACTTGGCATGAAACCTCATGGTTGAAGACACTGCGTTTGGTAACAGCCGCTACGGCCTTAGTGATTATAGCCAACATTCTGCGCGCGGCGTTGCTAACACTGCAAGGAATCGGACTAATTCCCGCAGGCGACTTGCTGCACGAGTTCATCGGACTGATCTGTTTTGCTTTGGCATTACTTCCACTGCGTTATTTGATTCCCAAATATGGCACACGCATCGAGCATCTCAAACCCAAGAAACCTACTACTACTCTGCGCATAACTCGATACACCTGTCTGGGCGCAGCGGCCATCAGCAGTATAACACTTGGAACGATCAAGCCATGGGTAGGAAAAGTCTTCACACCTTCAGCCATCACACTGCAAGAGTTCACCTTTCAAGGAACTACGATGAATGTAGTACCCTGCACACTTACCACCGAAGAAATGCGATTCGCCGAGCATTTCCCGGGAACCATTGCCGTATATCGCGCAGGCAACACGCAAATCATTCTGCGCGAAATGCAGCTCGCCACGCGCAAACTTCACGCATCACGCGATTGCCTACGCGCCTCAGGCTACGATGTTTATGAAGCTAAGGAATATACCGATGTCAAAGGCGACATCTGGTTACGCTACCACGCAAGCCATGACGGACAACGCTACATTGTTCACGAGCGCATCATCAGCATCGTCGACGATACCAGTTGGACAGATGTTTCGCAGTGGTTCTGGCATGCATTGCGCCGCCCTCTCAACGGACCTTGGCGTGCGGAAACTATCATTCATCGCGAGGAGGAACTCCCATGATTCATCGCATTCACAAATTAGTTCGAAACATTCTCCAACCACAGCCTCAGTGGGTTTTGGAGTTGGATGCACGACGCTGTCTCGGTGTCATCGCCGTTGCCACGATCTGCTTAGCGCTCTACGGCTTCACGGTTGGCTACTGGCGCAGCCCCTTGATGGGAGTGTATGTCGCCGTTAAAATGCCAATGTTGATCGCACTCACCCTTGGTTGCAATGCGCTGCTCAATGGCTTTCTCGGCATGCTCTTGCAAAGTGGACTGGGCTTTCGGCAATCGCTCATCGCACTTCTGTGGGCCTTTGCAGTGGCAGCTGTTTTATTAGCTGCGATTGCTCCTGTGACCTTTTTTCTCGCTTGGAATGCCCCTTCTCCCCATGCACCCAATGCGGCACTCGCACACTCGTCGTACCTTCTTGCTCACACCTGCATCATCGCCTGTGTCGGCGTTTTTTCTCACATGCACTTGCATCGCTTGCTGGCTCATCATGCGCCGTCGCGACTTTCCGCATGGCTCACACTCCTATCATGGCTGGCAGGAAACGCAGTTCTTGGCGCTCAGTTTTCGTGGATTCTCCGTCCATTTTTCGGCACCCCTACACTCGATGTCCGCTTCCTGCGCGATGACCCGTTTCATGGCACATTTTACGAAACTATCTGGCATTCACTCAAGCAAATCATGCCCACGCAAGGTCTCATTCTCATCACAGTTTCCATCATCATCCTGATCTTTGCCTTCGTCTTCCAAAAACAACTTTCTCACATCAACCATACCAACAAACCATGAATCCAGAACTATCAACAACCACACCACCACCCTTGATCCAACGCGAGTTTTCGCCCAACCCCAGTTATCGCGAAATGTTTGAGGGACTGCTCCGCCATCCCAAAGAATTAGCGCGCGCCTTGGAAACATCCGGCCTGCGTGTTCCGCTGCGACTCACTATGATCGCACTATTATCATTTCTCGTCTACGGATTGATCCTCGGCTGCTTTGCCAAACAACAACAGTTCTGGGCCGCCCCGTTGAAAATCTCAGCGGGCATGATCTTTGCTTCGCTGATCTGCTTCCCCAGCCTCTACGTGTTTTCCACGCTAGCAGGCGGAAAGTTTTCGCCCAAATTGCTCTGCACCTATCTCACTGGCTCGCTAGCTTTGATGGGTTTGTTGCTGTTAGGTTTTGCTCCCGCCGTGTGGATCTTTGCCGAGTCAACCAACTCACTGGGTTTCATGGGATTTCTCGCTCTAATCGCATGGATGATCTCGTTCGGATTTGCGATTCGATTTCTCCGAGTCGCCTCCACTGCACAAGGAGCTACGCAATCAGGACCGATGATTGTTTGGGCTATTGTCTTCTGCCTGGTCACACTCCAACTCAGCACATCACTTCGTCCAATCCTTGGACGTTCTGAGCACTTTTTGCAACTCAACGAAAAACGCTTTTTCCTACAACATTGGGTCGAATCCATGCCACTAAGCCTTGATGAAACGTCAGATCAAACCTCTTCTCGCAACGGACAGCGCGGCATCGATACTACTGCACCCGAGTCAACCACACCTTCGCCAGAAAACTCCTCCAATCCCTTTCTAGAAAAATAACACCCATGAAACCAAAACAACGAACCATCATAGCAGCTTCAAAAATCGAGCCCAAAAAACCAAGAGAAGAGCACAGTGCTTTGCCCTTCCATCTGTGGATTCTCCAACCCATACGAAAAAAGTTACGGAAAAAAACCAATATCGAAAAACCTAACGAAAACTTGCACGACGAGTTCCGCGAGGAATTGCTTTCCTGATGCTTCATGCCAACAGCCAAGAGTCATGTTTACCGAAATTTGAGATCGCCCACATTGTTGATTCACAAAATCTTCCAAGATTCCGTCTTTTCAATCCCCTATTGCTCTTTTATGATGCCGGCATGACGCGCGAAACCATGGTAACCATCCTCGAAGAGATCGCCTTGTTGATGGAACTCAAGGAAGAAAACCCATTTAAAATCAAAGCCTACCGCAGTGGAGCGGAGACGGTGCGCTCCTTTCCCGATGACATCGTACAACGCGCCGCCGACAATGATTTGACAGGCATCAAAGGCATCGGAGAAGCACTGCGCGACAAACTCCATGAGATTGCTGTCACAGGCAAACTGGAGTTCCACGAAAAACTGCGCGCGGAGTTTCCCTCCACATTGTTTGAGCTATTCGATCTGCAAGGTCTTGGACCGAAAAAAATCAAAGTGCTCCACCGCGATCTTGGGATCAACTCACTGGCAGATCTCAAACTCGCATGTGAAACAGGAAAAATTGCCGGCACACCTGGATTTGGAGATAAAAGCCAACTCAACATTCTCAGTGCCATTGCCCAAAAGGCTAGCCACTCGGGAATATTCCGACTCGGCTCCGTGGCGCCCATCGTCCGTGAGTTTCTTGATCTTCTGCAACAGCATGCCGATACCCTGCGCACGGCTGTTTGTGGATCGTATCGAAGAGGGAAAGAAACTGTCCGAGATATCGACCTGCTCGTTGCCACTTCGCAACCTGCCGTTCTCACGGAATATTTCACGACGTTCCCAGGCATCAAACAAATACTCGCGCACGGCGACACCAAGATTTCTGTTCTGTTAGAAGATGGCTTGCAATGTGATTTGCGCGCTGTCACCAATGCGCACTTCCCCTTCGCGCTTCAATATTTCTCTGGTTCCAAAGAACACAACGTCGCCTTACGACAACTCGCCCTCAGCAAAGGATGGTCGCTCAATGAATATGATTTCACCCCCACGCGCGATGACGCACAACCGATACCCGAAGTTCATGAAGAGAAGGACATTTATCATGCCCTAGGACTTTCTTACATTGCTCCCGAGATGCGCGAAAACCTCGGCGAAATCGATGCCGCACAACAAGGAACATTGCCCAAGCTCATCGAAATCGACAATCTGCGCGGCACCTTCCACAATCACACCACTGAATCAGACGGCAGAAATTCGTTAGAAGAAATGGCACAAGCTGCCATCGATCTCGGACTGCAATACCTCGGCATAGCCGATCACTCGCGCTCGTCATTTCAGGCCAACGGCCTTGATGAAGATCGACTGCTACGCCAAGTTGCAAAAATCCGCAATCTCAACAACAGCTTCGAAGGTTTCCAACTTTTTGCAGGGTCGGAAGTAGACATTCTCAAGGATGGCTCGCTGGATTTCTCCGATGAAATTCTCAGCCAACTCGACTACTGCGTCGCCTCGGTGCATGCATCGTTTACCCTGAGCGAAGACGAAATGACCAAACGGGTGATTCGCGCCATGGAAAACGAACATGTGACCATGCTTGGGCACATGACTGGCCGACTGCTTTTGCAACGCGAAGGCTACGCGATCAATCATTCCAAAATCATCGACTGCGCCGCTGAGACACGCACCATTATCGAACTGAATTGCAATCCCAAACGCCTCGACATGGACTGGCGTTGGTGGCGTCGCGCTCGCGAAAAAGGAGTCCTCTGCTCAATCAATCCCGACGCCCATTTTACGCATCAATTGCAATTCCTACACTTCGGCGTCATCCAAGCCCGCAAAGGTTGGCTGCGCAAAGGCGATGTGATCAACACGTTAGACTTTGAAGCAATGTCTCGCTTCTTAAAAACACCGAAGGCGAAACGCACCGTAGCGGAGGATTTCATCCGCCATGCCTAGGAGTTCAGATCATAATATGATTTAGGCATGGCGCTTGGAAAGCGTCGCCACGTTATTTCACTTCGATCAGGGTGCTGGCGCTGTGGCTGTTGAATTCGGGCGCATACATGCATTGGATCTCGGCGATTCCACTGGGATACTGGCCGCGGAGCTGAATGCGGGAACTTGTTTCGAAGACATAAGTGCCGCGTGGCAAATGTTCGATGAAGAAATGATCAGCCGTGTCTTTGGTCATCTCGTAGTAACCAAGACCATCTTGCCATTTGTACTGACTGAGCACATTCATCGGTTCGGTGCCGCTGCCGCGTTGGTTTTTCAAATGCACGTATTCCATCTCCCGATCGACGCGGATCTCGATGCGAGTTACAAGTTCATCTCCGGGAGCAAGCGGACCTTTGACAGCTTCTAACACTTTGCCTTGCGCGATGGTGCGTTTGACAAAGAGTGATTTTTTCACTTCTAACGGATTCCCTTCGTGTGGTGTGATCTTCGAAACATCTTCGAGGTATTGCCAATGCAGCGAACCCCAAGAAACGCCTTTGTCAGTTTTGGTGAGTTTCACTTTGCCCATCTCTGTTTTGACTTCGCTCGCCGCAAATTTTTTCTGATAGAATCCAGTGCCGACTTCGACGTTTTCTGGCTTCACGGCTACGCCTCCGAGTTCGACGGAAACGAGGGCATCGGAGGCAAGTTTGTTCGCGCCACCCAACAGCAAGGCATACACGGCATCAGCAGTCGCTTTGGTCGATTTCCATCCTTGCGTTTGTTTTTGCTTGAGTAACCATACTTGGCAATCGTCGACGGCTTTGTCGTCAGACGCCACTTCACGGAAGGTCTCGATGATCATCGCTTGTGTCTCGATCGGCGCTTGATGCCAGGAGTAATTTTCGTTAGAACGCCAGTGCATGCCGAGTTCATCGGTGTTGCGCGCATTTTCACGTAGTGAAGCGACGATCGCGTTGGGCACTTCTTTGTGACCAAATCGCAGCAAGCCCAAAGCGCTGTGACACCGAGTCATCAAGCTTTTCTGCTCGGCCCAATTTTTGGCTGCCTGAGCGATGTAGAAATCGACCGCTTGTTTGTTCGGTTCGCCGATCGGACGTTGTTTGATGTAAAAGCTACGACCATACAAATACATTGCGATGAAGGAATCGTAGTGATTCAGGTTGTGATCAGCCGGCTTGATTTCATTGAAACGCTTGGTGATTTGCGCATCGAGATAATCCAACGCGCGCAAGGCGTGTTGGTTGTCGATTTTCACGCCCAATTGTTGCAAGCGACCAGTGCCAGTGACGAGATACAAGGTAATGTATTCGCTGCCAGGACCTCCGGGGAACCAAGGCCAAGAGCCATCGTTGTTTTGCATCTCGGTGAGACGTTTCATCATGCGTGCCGATTCGCTATCGATGCGATTGTCATCGAACAAAATCGCGACATTGCGGCGCGCTTCTGTTTCGTTTCCGGCATCGCGCAGCCACGGAGTCTCCTCGATGAGCAAACTCTTGAGGTCCTGGTTTTTCAATAGCGGGCTTTCAAGAGTTTTCGGAGCATTGCGCCACGCATCGAAGACGCGACGAATTTTCGGATCGGACTGCGCAATATGACGGGCCAACTGATTGGCATACCAGCGATTGAACGTTTGCTCTGCGCACTCGTGTGGATATTCCATCAGATAGGGCAAGGCCATGACGGCATACCATGCGGGCTGACTCACCACTTCGACCGTCACGCTTTGATGACGCAAGGTATCCGAGGTGGCACTTTCTAACAATTTTTTCAATTCAAACTCGCGTGTGGCAACATCGCGGATCGGCAAGGTGATCGACTCGGTGACCAGTTGTCGACGCGATAGCACGGGAATCATGCCTTCTTCGCCATCGGCCAGAGTCGCCGTCGAAGCCGTTGCTTTGAAAGTCAGGAAACCAGCGCCATCGGGGACTTTGATACGCCATGAAATCGTGCGCGATTCCTTCGCCGGAACGTCAAAGGCTTGTTCGGCATTTTGCAAAGCGAGGGCGGCATCGCGCGATTCCAGAGTGATCGCATCAGCGAAGGTAAGGCGCGCCGTTCCTTGCTGTGGTTTGTCGGATAGGTTGGAGACTTTGGCCGTGAATTCAATCTCATCACCCTCGCGCAAGAAGCGAGGTGGATTGGGTTGGCACATCAAATCTTTCGCCGTAACCGTTTCGCCGCTAAGCGCTCCAGAGCGCAGGGCTGTGTCGTGCGCAAAGCCGAGGAAACGCCATTTCGTTAGAGCCTCGGGCATGGTGAAGGTCATGCGCACCACACCTTTATCATCAGTGGTGAGATGTGGTTCGAAGAACGCAGTTTCTTGCAAATTTTTGCGCGGGGCGACTTCTGGTTTATCAGCTTTGTCATTGGGTTGAGAAGCGGCTAGTCCTTGCCCTTCTTCTGGCGCGGCAAAAGCATCTTCCGATTCTCTATTCTTCGCCGCTGCGAGTGGCCGCGCCATACTTTTTTCCATTCGAACACCGCCACGTGGCGCGAAGGCAGCATCGGCGGTCATCGCCATCGGAGCGCCAACAGCATCAGCAACCATGCCAAAAGGGTCTTCACCACCGTTACCTAAATCCAGTCCCAGCTCATCATCCCATCGCCATTCCTGCGGAAAATTTCCCACCGCACTGGTGTTCCAATTGTCATCACGCTCTTGAAAACCTACCATGCCCGTGGTGCTGATCCAATTGCTATAAAGACTATCTTGGTAAAAAGCAGATGACAAACTGTTTGGAAATGCATGATGCGCAAAGGCATCGAGCGAAGCATCATAGAGTGTCGCTACCATCTCGACTTGATCTTTTTTCGCCCCCTCAATCAAGACCGACCACGTTTCCTTGGCACCTGGTTCCAGCTTGTTGCGCATCGTTTCAAACTTCACACGCAAGTCGTGCTGACTCCATGGCACATTGATGCGATGATGATACACATACGCACGATTTTGTTGCACAAAAATGGCACGAATTTGGAATCCACCACGCAGTTCTTCCGTGACCGGAAAACGCAAGACCTCTTGACTGCTAGAGCCGTCCGACCATCCGCTTTGCAGAATTTTTCCACGATGGAGAATTTCGTGATAGAGCAAACCTTTCTCGTATCCCGTGCCCCATGCAGCAACAAATTCTTCACCCGGCTCGATGCTGTTGATCTTCACTTGGAAGTGATCGGTGATCATCACAGGGAAATCTTTCGATGCCAAATCAAGCACGCGTAGTGGCAGCAAGGCCGTGACTTTCGCGCCTGAGCTATCGGTGGTTTCCAGAACCGCACGATACTCGCCTGCCGCAAGTCTCACCGCGAGTTTGCCTTTGCCCTCGGCATCGGTGGAAAATTCATCGCGCTGCACTACTTCGCCGAGTTCCCAATTGTTCGGATCGTTCGGATTCTTTTCCGGTTGAGACGCACCAAAACGCTGATAGGGATGACTTAACGAACTGCGATGAATTTCCTTCGGTTCGATCAATCGATGAATCACCACGCTGCCCTTGCGTGCAACGGGTTCGTCATCAACGGTCGTCGTGCTGATGGCGAGATTCACGTCAGCATCCGCCTGCAACCATCCCTCGGTCGACATCGCAGCTTGGGTATCGACATACGCCGCACGCACCGAACGGCTATCCTCGCGTGTTTCGCCTGTAGCATCGGTGACTTCGACTTCGACTTGATAAGAAAAAATCGGCGAATTTTCCGCCTTTACACTGGGATCAGGCTCAGCGATGAAGGAAATTTCCACCGTGCCATCGGCCTTGGTGACACCCTCACCGTGAGCGATTTGCTTGCTACTGCCTTGTGGTTGGAACCACCAGCACCAGCGGGCCCAAACAGGCCACTGCGTCTCGCGTGTGACGGTCCATTTGACCTTGGCAGCATCGATCGCGGCACCCGTATAGGACGTTGCTTTTGCCGTGACGATAACGCGCTCTTTCAATTTTGGTGGCGCGGTAGCTTTGCCTACCTCAACTTCAAACTTCGGACGTTTGTATTCCTCGATGCGCACTTGAGCATAGCCGTTTTCGCTTCGCAAAGAATAGGCACCCAGCGCACGATCATTCGGCGCCGTGAAGCTGCCACTGATCGAGCCATAGGCATTGGTGCGCGCTTCGACCACAGCGACTTCTTTGCCATTCACATCGATGAGCTGGACTTTGCATTTTTTTTCGGCAAGCGCATGATAATCGTTTTTACTATGATCATAGTAGCATTGCAGTGCCTTAAAGCGGATCGTTTGCCCAGGACGATAGATGGCGCGGTCCGTGAAAAGATAGGTATTGGTGGCAGGCTTCGGTTCTTCGCGTTGCGGCATTTGCCAACCATTGTTACCGGGCAATTGGTCTTTGCCCGAGCGAGCGAGAATGATCGTCTGACGCTGCGGTGCACTGGGCAACGAGTATTTTCCTTGCGCATCCGTTTTCCCACCATGGATTTTTTTCCATGGATTGTTGTAGTCGCCCGACCACAATTCAACTTCCGCATTTTCGAGCGGTTTGCCAGTCAGAGCATCGATGACAAATCCGGTATTGTTGCCCGGTGCCGAATCCGTGATCACCATGAGATCGCTGCGCCACACGAAGGTCTGGCAAATCTGATTTTTCTCTTGTTTGAAATCGGCACGCGGGCTGGAAATCAATCGATAACTTCCAAACGGCATATCGATCGGAGCCTGCAATTTCAGCGTGCGCGGAAGAAAATCGTCGGTCGGTGCGAGATCGACACTCCATTCTTTCACCGCGGCCGTGGCGATGAGGGCATCGTAATTTTTGTCTTCAAAGCCAAGGTCCATTTGCGGCGACCACTCGACGGGATACAAACGAAACCAGAGCTTGTTAATGTTGCGATAGGTCGCTGTAAATTCCGCACCAGCTGCATTCCACGTGCGCTCGGTGTTTAAGGACAATTCCTTGCGATCGATTTCCTCGATAACCGATAAGCAAGGGCTTGCGAAGATCGAGTGGGGATGTGCTTTCACAGCAGCATCGGCAATCACTCGCGCTTCTTTGCGGCGTTGCAAGCCATTCAGTTGTTGCGCCAATGCATGAGCGACAACACATTCGACTTCTTGCCCCTTGGCTTCCGCTAACAACGCGCGCCATTGTTTTTCGAGATTCGCTTGATCCACTTCACCGTCCACGGATTGCACTGCCCATTGCAGACGTTTGACATCCACATAAATGCGAGCAGGCAAACGATCCTGATGATGGTTCAACCATTGTTGATAGAGCGTGATGGCACGGATCTTATGCGACAAACTTGCCGGCGCCTGCGGCTTCCAAGCGAGGAACTCTGCTCTTGCGGCGAACGCGGGTGAAGTGGGATCGAGCAAAAAATCATCCTCTGCCGCGGCATCCACACGTTCGTCCGCTTGATAAAAAGCGAGCGCTTGTTGCATGAGGAAATCATACATGCTCGGCATCACCTCAGTGGGGATATTGCCTTTTTCTAACAGAGTTTCATAACTGCTCAGCGGCACTTCTTTCAATGGCTCAGCAAGTGCTAGTGCCTTGGCGAAGCGCGCATCGATTTCACGCATCATCCGCTTCAAATCCCAGGTTTTCAGATCGGTCGAAGAATCATCGGCAACAGCCGTGCGCTCCATGATTTGCCATTGTTCTTCCTGAAAGTACGCCCACAACCATATCGCCTGCATGGTTTGCAAGACAGGTTTCATTTCCTGTGGCCCATCAGCGATTTCTTTTTCGAGCGAATTGATCAACAACGACACATCACCCTCTTCGATTTGCGAATCCAGCATCAAACGATAAGCCGTGGCGCGCAGGGCATCGGGCCAAGATTTTTGTGCGCGGGCCGCGGCATCGATGCTTTTGAGTTCGGTGATCGCAGATTGGGGTAGATCCTTTTCCATAGCTTCATTAAATTTCTTCCAGCCTGCATCAAATGGGCCCGCGAAGACCATTTGACAGAGCAAAAATAGACACATTAGGGGTTTCATGAACGTTGTCATATCAGTAATACGACACCCGAGACAGACGAAACTTAGAAAAAATCAGAAAAAAGAAAAACTCCCCCTTCAGGAGGCGAAACACTCAATTTTTCTCAATCACCTGCGCCACGGGCGTGGAATTGCCGAAATTGTCAAAATCCTTCATCGCCCAGACCAATTTTTTGTTGGTATCCACCTCGATGAGCTGTGGCGCATTCGGCCCGGCATGACAGTTGACGAAGCGGGTGTTGCCATTCGATAGACGTTGCACGCCGCAGACCCAAGCCAACTGAATGCCTGTCAGATCGTTCTGCTCGATTTTCCAAACAATTTCACCCTTAGGCGTCACTTCCAGCACGCTGTGGCCGTTGCCCGTGCCGATCAGAGTATTGCCATTTTCGAGCCGCTGCACGCCAAAAACCGCATTACCAAATGCTTCCGGACCATGACCACCCGCTGGTTTGCGATCAAATAACGGCACCGCATATTCCCAAACGACTTTGCCCTGCGCATCATACTCGCGCACCATGCCATCGTGCTCGTGTGCCGCGAGGTAGTGACCATTTTTCAACTTCACTACTTGCCGTGTATCGCTGTGACCATTCGAGGCCGATACTTTCATCGGAAATTGTTTGGTGATGGTGCCATCTTTCGATACCTCCAGAATCCGCGAACTACCTGACTCCGCGATCATGGTATCGCCATTTTCCAGCCGTTGAAACGCATGAACTTCCACGTGTTTGCCGGCATTTTCCGGACGTTTCGATGCATCGTATTCCCAAACGATTTCTTTTTTATCATCGAATGTCACCTCGATCACGCGTGACCAGTTGACCTGAAACAACAAGTTGCCATTCGCCAAGATGTGCGCGCCATGAATCGGTCCGACCTTGTATTCCCATTCAATCTTGCCCTCGCCATTGACGACTGCGAGGCGTTGCTTGGAATCATCCGCACATAAAACTTTTCGCGGCGTTCCGGTTTGGACTGCGAAACTGAGAGAGCAGGAAATCAAAAGAAACAAGATGGGTTTTTGCATGACCCACATCATACGCAATCCCACCCTGCATCTGTCAAACAGTAGTGAATTTTTCAATGTCTTTTTCCAATCCGTAAACCACCAATCGGTCGCCTGCTTGAAAAACAAAATCCGGCCCCGGCAATCCACCGATCACGGGCACATCTTCTGGCAATTGATCTTCATGCTTCGCACGACGTACCGTCACTAAGTTCAATCCATGTTTGCTACGCAGTGATGAACCGAGCAATGTCACGCCCACGAGAAATTCTGGACACAACAGTTCCACCACCGCATGCGTCGAATCAACCACAAAGTGCCGCAAAAAGGCTTGGTTCGAAACATGGCGCGCAAACAATTCCGCCGCAAGAGCCTCCACGCGGATCTTTCCACTCACTTGCATCATATCCAGCAACTGCTCCTGCACCTCATGAAACACCCGCGTGTAAATTCGCTTAACACCAATCTTCTGCAAGTGCGCAGTCATCATCAGACTTGCCTCGAAATTTTCGCCCACTGCCACAATCGCCACATCCGCTTTTGCAACGCCCAGTTCCAACAAAACTTTGCGATCGGTCGCATCGCCTTGCACGGCCAGCGTTACCACATCTTTCACCGAATCCACATGCGCTTCATCGTTATCGATCGCCATCACTTGATGCCCCGAATGCGCCAATTCACGCGCGATGCTTGTTCCAAATGCTCCCAATCCTAAAATAACAAAGTTCATAATCGTTTGTATCTATCGTAAAAATTCCGTTTATCCCAAAGGCACCCGCGCCTCAGGCAATCGCACGTTCGATGGCTTATGCGTGCCAGACAAAGTCATCGCAAATGTCAAAATCCCAATCCGGCCTGCAAACATCGTTACGATGATCACCACCTTAGAAAAATCACTCAACTGCGAGGTAAGACCACGAGTCAGCCCCACCGTGCCAAAGGCGCTGATCACTTCAAAAATTACATCACCCGCTGCCGCCAACGGGTTCCCGATGCCGACGCAAACCGAGGCCACGCAGATCCACATCACGCACAATATCAAGGTCACAAAGCTCCGCTCCACCGCATCACGTGAGGCCCTACGATCCCACATCACCAAATCGCGTCGCCCTAACAACAAACGTTTTGCTTCTAACAAAATGATCGCGAATGTCGTCGTTTTGATACCACCTGCTGTGCCGCCAGGATTGCCGCCAACTGCCATCAACACACAGGCCACCACCAAGGCCGCGGCACCATGACCACCGAAGTTTGTGATGTTAAATCCCGCAGTCCGACACGACACCGAGTTAAACAACGCCTCCCACCAACCATTACCAGAGATCGCAAAGCCAATCATCCCAAACAACAACAGGAAAAATGTCGTCACCGTAGCCAAGCGACAATGCACACTCAAGCGAGGCAGAGCACGCATTTCCCCCGTCCACTTGCGACGAATTTGCGCCGTGATGTAGCGCGATAATTCTGTGAACAAGGCAAAGCCGAAGCCACCTAACACAATCAACACCATGATCACCGAGTGCACCGCATGATTGTCCTTTACCGATGCATGCATCAAGCCATCACCATAGGTCGAAAATCCAGCATTGCAGAATGCCGAAATTCCATGAAACACACAATCCCACCACAACTGCGAAGACCGCATGTGCGTGTCCTGCCAAAAATGATGCAGCAGCAAAATACCCGCCAACTCGATCAACAAGGTCGCGCCGACAATGTGCCAAACGAAATTCCCCACCTGCCCGAGATTGTCCTCACTCAGCAAATCACGCAGGGCAACGCGATCGCGCAGATTGATCCCCTGCCCCGCAATCAGCGCCAAGAAATACGTAAGCGTCATCACACCGAGGCCGCCAATTTGAATCAACACCAAGATGATCGCTTGTCCCGTAAACGTAAACTGCGTTTCCACATTCAGTGTCGATAGCCCCGTCACACAAACCGCACTGGTACTGGTGAATAAAGCATCGATCCACTTGATCCCTCCCTCCGTAGCATTCGGTGTCATCAACAAACAAGTGCCTAACAAAATCGCCAACGCAAAACTCAACAAACCAATCAATCCCGGCGGCAAACGATTGAACCATGATTGATCGCGCATCTTACGAATCGTTCTTACCACTAGAGGCAAAATCAAAGTTAACTGCACCACCCCCATCGCAATGTAAGGCACCGATTTTTTCGGAAAAACGACATCCAGGATCGGCCACAGCGTGTCGCCCATACACATCTGCATAAACGCAAACAGCGGCATGACCAACAACAGCAAGCCTCGCAACAAATGCTGTCGCTTATTGACTAAAAGCATCAAGCCGATCTCAGCCAACGCAGCAACAATCACCATGCCCCAAGTAATGCCACGAATGACTTGCAATACCGACTTATCGACCGGCCAACCGATTTCCCATACCAAAGTGATCAAGGCGAACAACCCACAAAAAGAGGCAATCCCCAACAACCGGCCCGACCAAACATGTCGGTCATCCAAACTCACCTGCTTCGCGGTCCAAGGCACGCCCGAGTGTATCCCGACTTACCGACCAAATCAAGCAAATAGCGCGCAATGAAACATCACCATGCCTTGGTTCAAAAAAGATCAATACTGAACAATTACCCTCATCTAAAAACTTCCCGCTTTCCCCGCACACGAAAAAGTTGTAGATATGATCCCGTTATGAAAAACGTTCGCAATTTGTTGTTTGTTAGCCTCGCATGGATGACTCCTGTGTTGGCAGAAGAACCAGAAAAAGATCCGATCGATGTGGAACTGGAAGCCGCGATGGAAAAAGACTATTCGACCGCAGGCATGGTTCAGGCACTGTCGAAGGCAGAAGAACAGTGGGACAAAAAACTCAACACCACCTACCAGTCACTCAAAAAGCACATGAAAGTCGACGAGTGGACCGATCTCGTCGCGGCGCAACGCGCGTGGATCGCCTATCGCGATGCGCAAACGAAATCGCTCGAAACCACCCATGAAAAAATGGAGGGCACCATGTGGATTCCGATTCACGCGGAAATGCGCATGTCCATCACCAAGCAACGCGCTCAGTTTCTTGAAAACATGCTACACAACATCACAATGAAATGATTTCCGCTGAGAGATCAGAACGGAACATCATCGTCATCGAAGTCTGACTCATTGCGCAAGTCTTCGGGCGATGGCTCGGCATTGCGCGAAGCCGCCGGGGCATAGCCGCCACGACCTCCTGCTGCGGGAGCTGAACCACCAGCGGCGGCCCGACGAGGAGCAGGCGCAGCACCATCGCCACCACCTGCTTGAAGCTTCCAGCAAGCGAGGTTGACGTAATACTTGCCGTTGTATTCATTGCCGCGAATGTCAAAACTCACGGTCACATCTTGACCCACGCTGAATTGATCGAGCACGGGGCACTTGTCCTTCACGACCTCGAATTTGATGTCTTGCGGGTATTTGTCATGTGCTGTGGTGACAACAAATTCCCGTTTGGTGAATCCGCTTGCGAATGATTGCGTCTCACCAATCCATTTCATACTGCCTTGTGCCTCGTACATGCAGCGATTTTACGAAGCACCTAGCCAATGTCAACGCGATTCTAGGGATGAAGAGTATCACCAGATAGAAAACGAAAAACTCTCACCAAAATTCTCCAATCATTGACAAATTCGCGCCGCCACCGATAATCCCGCCACACAATCATGGAAGACGTTATCATCATCGGAACCGGATGCGCAGGTTACACTGCTGCTATTTACACTGCTCGCGCCAATCTCAAACCGCTCATGCTTTCGGGCACGCAGCCTGGCGGACAGCTCACAACCACCACCGAAGTGGAAAATTTCCCCGGTCACCCCGATGGCATCATGGGCCCAGATTTGATGATGCGCATGCAGACTCAGGCCGAGAAATTCGGCAGCCGCATCGCCTATGAAATGGTCGAATCCGTAACGCGTCGCGATGATGGCACTTTCGCGGTGAAAACTGGCAGTGCTACACATGAAGCGAAAACGGTGATTGTTGCCACCGGCGCTGCACCACGCCACCTAGGCCTGCCAAACGAAAAATCACTCATCGGTCGCGGTCTGACATCGTGCGCCACCTGCGACGGAGCCTTTTATCCTGATGTTCCCGTAGCCGTAATCGGTGGCGGCGACAGCGCCTGCGAAGAAGCAGGCTTCCTCACCCGTTTTGCCAGCAAAGTGTATTTGGTACACCGTCGCGATGAACTGCGTGCTTCCAAGATCATGGCCGAACGTGCCTTGGCAAATCCCAAAATCGAACCCTTGTGGAATTCGGGCGTTAGTGAGTATCTCACCGACGAAAAAGGAGAAATGCGTGCCATCAAGTTGAAAAATCTCGTCAACGGCGAAGAAAGCGAAGTCGAGGTCAAGTGCGTCTTCGTCGCCATCGGTCACGTGCCGAACAGCAGCTTCCTCGAAGGTCTCGTCGATCTCGACGAAAACGGCTACATTTTGCAAAATCCTGGTCGCACCTCGACCAAAACGCCCGGACTTTTTGCCGCGGGTGACGTGGCCGACCACTTCTATCGTCAAGCCATCACTGCAGCGGGACAAGGATGCGCCGCAGCTCTCGAAGCCGAACGCTACCTCGCCGATCACGAAGGGTAATCAAAGCTAAAATCATTTCCCCACGCCCCGCGAGCTCGTCTCTCGGGGCGTTTTTTTCTTCTGAAATCGAAGAAAAAAGTTGGAGAGAGTAATCTGGAGGGGACAGCGTTGATGATTATCTTGGCATTTGAAGCAGAGTTTGTTGGTTTCCGATCTTGATGAAAAAAGGGATTGTAAATCCCTTCTCCTTATTTTTTGAGGCTCGTGGCTCACAAAAAAAGCCAAATTTTGAAGCCATTTGAGATATTTTTCTAAAATAACCCACTTTTTGCTTGCCAAGTCCCTGCATACAGGTATTTTTCGCGTCCCGAATTATGGCAAAAGCAAGCTGGATCGCACGAAATAAACGCAAACAAGCAACGGTGGCAAAGTATGCCGACCTGCGCATGAAATTGAAACAAGAAAAAGACTATGTTGGTCTTTCTATGCTTCCTCGTGACGCAAGTCCGACACGCGTGGTCAATCGCTGTGAATTCAGTGGCCGTCGTCGCGCATTCTTGCGCCGCTTCCGCCTCTCCCGGATCAGCTTCCGCGAAATGGCTTCCGCCGGACTCATTCCTGGCGTTACCAAATCGAGCTGGTAATATCGGGCACACATTCAGGCACGCTTTGTGCTTGATGTCATATCGCTCTCTGCGAATATCGACGCGGATCGGACACTACCCGGTTCCGCGTCTTTCTTATGCCAATCTACGAATATATTTCTGAATCTCCCGAAGACCCGAGTCGATCGTGTCGCGTATGCTCCAAGGGTTTTGAACTACGCCGCCCCGTGGATCGGGCTCCCCTTCTCGCTTGCCCTCTGTGCAAGCACCCCGTGAAAAAAGTAATTTCTCGGATCAATACCCCGACGATTACCAAACCGATGTCGATCGTGGATGCAAAAAAAGCGGGATTCACCATCCTCGAGCGCCGGGATCAGGGCGTTTATGAAAAACTTTGATGATGCACTCGATTTTCCCCTTCATCGCCTCTGCATCCACGGATTATCCGCCCCTGTGGCAGATCATTCTCTACCTTGCGGGGATGCTCTGCTTCCTGCTACTCAATGCGTTTTTCGTAGCCGCTGAGTTCTCGATCGTCAAAGTCCGCCCCAGCCAACTGGAGACTGCTGCGAAGGCAAAACCTCGTCGTGCTCAAGCGACACGTGAGGTGACCAGCAATCTTGATCCGTATCTCTCAGCCTGCCAACTCGGCATCACCATTGCCTCGCTCGCTCTCGGCTTTCTCGGTGAACCCTTGGTGGAAAAAATCGTCGGCCCTACATTATACTATCTCTTCCCCCAACTCAATGGTGCGAAAATTCTAACCGTTGATGTAGTCTCAGCGATCTCTTTCATCATCGCTATCGTCTCATTCACCGCTCTTCACGTGATCGTGGGAGAACTGATGCCGAAGTCGATCGCCATCCGCAAATCGCTCGCCACCTCACTTGAACTTGCGCGCCCGCTGCAGATTTTTGCGAGCATTTTCTCGATTCCGATTCGTTGGATGAATGGAGCCGCGAATTCGATTCTCAAGAACGTCTTTCGCATCGAGCCTGCCGACGAACACGGTCACGCGCACAGCGCCGAGGAGCTGGCCTACCTCGTCGCAGAGAGCGAACGCAACCAGAAGGTAACCGAGACCGAGCGGGAAATTTTGGTCAATGCTCTTGAACTCAATGAAGTCTGGGTGCGCGATGTGATGACGCACCGCGGCGATGTGGTTTACCTCGATGCGGACCAACCATTTGCACAGACCATCGAGATCGCCCACAAGTCCAAGCACACACGCTTTCCGTTAGTCAAAGGTCACCTCGATAACACACTGGGGCTGATTCACATCAAGGACATTATCAAACTGATGGGTGAGCCCGACCCTGATCTCATGCGCATCAAACGCGAGATGAAGGTGGTGCCAGAAACCATGCCGCTTGATGTGTTGCTCAAGTTTTTCCTCAAAGAACGGGCGCACATGGCACTCGTGGCTGATGAGTTTGGCCACATCGGTGGCATCGTGTTTCTCGACAACGTCATCGAAGAACTTGTCGGCGACATTCAAGACGAATTTGACAATGACAAATCCGACTTCCACCGCATCAATGAACAAGAATTTGTCGTCGAAGGCACAACGACTCTGAATGATCTAGCAGATTTCGAAGAAGATCTCTACATCGAGAGCGGTGAAGTGACCACCGTAGGCGGCTACATCACGCAAGTGCTCGGACGTTTTCCCGAACTCGGAGAAACCCTGCAATTCCTTGGCTATGAAGCACGCGTGACCAGCGTGGATGATCGCTTGGTCGGCCAAATTCACTTCCGCAAGCTGGTGAAGGAAGATGCAGAAGAAGAGGAGAAGTAATCTCGTTTTGAGTCTGCAGAATTTTTAGTCGCAGCGCTTAAAACTTTCACCTTTTCTGCAAAATCAAGAAGTTCCGCACAGGATTATTCCAAATGGGACGATTGAAGAGCCCGCCGCCAGCGACTTGATCGGACACAAACATTTCAGCGGAACGACCACCATCGAGATTGAGTGCAGTTTGGATCGGGAAACCTGCGGGGCTAGCTCCGGCGATGGCATTTGCCAATTGAGACAAGGAGCATGGTGCGGTGCGCGCCATCATCCACATTGTGCCACCATCCCACGCAATGAAACTGCGTGCGCTGGTTTTTGCGGCATCCAGACCTTTGACAGCTGAAGATTTTTCCGCGAGAAAAGGACCGGCCTGCATCAAATGAGGCGCATTGAAGTTGCAGCGTTCACGCCGAATGATTGCCGTTTTCCCATGAGCTTCATACCAGACTCCAGCGCCCAAAGAAGAGGGATTGTTGCTACCTGCTTTTTTCCCATTCGCGATCACCACGCCTAACGGTTTCCCCTGAGGTGTAAAAAATCCGGCATTGATTGCCGCGAGGCCGCCCACTGATTCAGCAGCAGCTTGCGCATGGGACCACTGCGTGCCTGGTCCGTTCGGTTGATCGAGCACTCGCATGAAGTGTGTGCGTGAGTCAAAACTCACACACTGCATCGCAATCCCACCGACCGTTGTGGTCACACAGCGCGGAGCCGGTGTTTCAACGACAATCGCACGCAGGGGCTCAGCGGCAACGGTATTTAGTAACATTGAGGTCAATGCGAGAAAAATTCGTTTCATCATAGTTGTTAAGAGATAGGACGAGTTGGAGCTGGATTTGATTCATCGGTTTTATGCAATGTGAGTTGCGGAAACGGAATCACCCATTCATTTTCGTTAGCTGCATCCACAGCTCCGCGTTGCAAGAGACGCTTGATCACATCGTGCTGAGATGCCAATGAGCCATCGACGTCGGCAGAAATCTGAAAATCTAACGAGGATGCGGACGCCGAGGCGAACTCGACATTGACCGACTTGATGTTTTCTTTCTCGTAGCGCTCTACGAGCAACTTGAAGATCGTATCGCGGATGATCGCGGGAACCGTGGTTGTCGCGAGCTTTTGGTATTGGTAGTCGAGTCCAAAGACGGTGCTAACACGATACTGCGGTGTGATGTTTTCTGGATTTTTTGCCAGATAAGCGCTCGTCACATAGGTTTTGTAAGAGCCTCCGAGTTTGACCATAACCACTTGATCGGGCGTTTGCTGCACGATCTTTCCAAACACACCATCATCGAGCTTGACCCAATCATTTTCGTGCGAGGGAAACCATGGCTCTTTGGGCATGGTAGGCCGCGAGTGATAGGTCAGCATCGTCTTAGCTGGCAGGCGCAGCACTCCACCCGTCAAATCTGGATTGCGCAAAACGCAGAAGAAATTCAAAGTATCGACACGCCAAGGCAAGCCATTGATGATCACACGTTCTCCTTGTCGCACGGTGCCGAGATTGAGGATTAGGCGGATTTGTTCAAAGTAGGGTGGCAGAGCTGTACGTGAGGCCCAGATCAAGCCGAACAATAAAATCAGCATCGCGGTAAGCAAAAGCCAATCATTGCGCACATAGAGCACGATGACTGCGGCAAAGATCCCTGCGAAAAATGCTACGAACTTCGCGAGCACATCTAGCAGGCGCGTGGTAAATGAATCATTTTGCTGGCGATGCACCGGGCTGTAGACCCGCAGGCGCAGATAAATGGCCAGAGTGCCATACCAAACAACGATCAACGCGATCAAGGCGAGCAACAAACTAAGCCCGCGATTTTTCCAGAAATTCGAGAGCAAACTGGTGAGCAATTTCACCACCGAGGGAGCATTGCGCTTGCGCTCTTCTAACTGAAAACTCGTGTTAGCAGCGAACCCTTGCGCCTCTTGGCGTTTCTTCTCCCAACTTTTTTTGATCGACTGCAATTCCTCCAAAAGTTCCGCACTGGGTTTTTCTAAGAGTAGCTGATCTACATTGAGGACAGCTTGATCGGCAAGCTGCTCTTTGGCCTTCCAGCGCGCATATTCGATAGCGAGATTTTCGATCTCACGTGGCTGAGCTGTAGCCTGTCTCAACTCGCGAATCAACGGATGAAAAATGTTTTTCAGCTCTTCATTCAACGAAAGAGCAGCCTCTGCGGCGGCATCGGTATCTGTGGAAACAATGCCCGTTGCCGTGGTCGTGAGATTTCTTTTGATCTCCTTGATGCGAGCGCTAATGCGGTCAATCTCAGCGCTGATCTCAGCCTTTTGCTCATCGGTAACTGCTTTCTTCAGCAACTCACGCTGCGAGGTGCGATCTTTTTCCTCGGTATTGAGAGCAAGGGTGAGCGCCTCTAAAGCCTCAACTTTGGACACCTCGGCAGGTGGTGTCGGGACATCAGGTTCTTGCGCCAACAAGGGCGAGAACCAGAAAAAAAGCAAGAGCCAAGAAGGAAAGCGGATCATGGGAGAGGGATAGTGTAAGGCCAAATGTCCCCTACGTCAACGCAGGCATGCAGGAAAGGACGCGGATCATCGCATGCCAAATGCGACTTGACGGCACTGTGGTGCGAGTGGATGTTCCGAAAATGATCACACCCACTCTAGCGGATCGACTACGCATGCAACATCGGCCTTCTGGACCTGCTGTGATGAAGCAACAGTGGGCGGAATTGCTTTTTCTTCATGGACGCATGGATGCCGGAGAATTACAAAAACGATTACCCAAGGGCTTGTGGATCGATACTTTTGAAAACGAAGCATGGGTCGGAATCGTGCCATTTTTCATGAATCGCATTCGCCCCTGCTACCTCCCTGCCGTTCCTGGAATCTCGTGGTTTCTCGAACTCAATGTGCGCACCTACGTACACGACGACGCAGGCAACCCCGGTGTCTGGTTTTTTTCGTTAGACTGCAATCAGGCTCTGGCTGTCTCGCTAGCGCAGCAATTTTTCCACCTACCTTACGAACACGCAAATATGCAGGCATCGCAACAAGATGGTCTCATCGACTACACATGCCAGCGCGACGGAGAAAACAGCGTCGCGCACTATCGCTATGAAGCATGCCGCGAAGGAAAAGAAGCAACAGCGGGCACACTGGAACATTTTCTGCTAGAGAGATATCGACTTTTTTCAGCAAACGAAGCGGGTCACATTTTTACGGGTGATGTGCATCACGCTCCCTATCGCTTTCAACAAGCTCATTGCGAAATCATGTCTCCCCTGCCCGCTTTGTGGGATGGCTTGGAATTCCCCATCGAATCTGTGCTTAGTGCAGAAACCGTCAACGTCGAGGTTTTCCCCTTGCGGCATCACCATTGTTAGAGATTTGTCTCACACGGAAAAACATTGCCCCAGAGGGAAAAATCATCCATAGTAAAACCATGAAAGTAAACGAACAAGCTGTGCTGCGCTTCATGAGCGCGCCAGACTACAGCCCGATGGATCAATCCCAACTCGCACGTGCGATGGGAATTGCCTCCAAAGATCGCGGCGAACTACGCGACATTTTACGCCGATTGACCGAAACAGGAAAGATCTCGTGGGGGGCTCAATCACGCTACGCACTCACAAAAGTCCAAGGCAAAGCTAAAGCGGGAGCGACGCCCAAGCAACTCGTCGGCACCATCCGTTTTGCGCCACGTGGCTTTGCATGGGTCTATGCCGACATCGAAGCTCCTGAAAATGTTGGCTGGGATTTTACGCAATTCGATCGCTTCCGCGCCGAGCAACGCGATTGCGGCACTGCATTGGACGGCGATAAAGTGTTAGTCTCCGTGCTCTCGGCACCGAAATTTTTGCGCAGCCAAGGCAAGGTGCAGGAACTGCCGCCCGAGGAAACTGCGCCGAAGGTCAAGGTGATGCAAGTGGTATCACGCCGCAGCGGCAAGGTGATCGGAATTTTTCGTAAGAAGGCAAAATTCACTTGGGTTGAGGTCGATGATGTGGCACTCAAGGGCAATGTCGATCTCAGTGTCGATAGCACCGCACAGAATGGACAATTGGTGGTGTTAGAACTGGATCGCTGGGATAAACCGCAACAAACGCCGAAGGGCCGAGTTGTCGAGGTGTTAGGCTGGCCGGGTGACCCAGGAGTGGATATTTTATCGGTGATCCATCGCAACGGCCTGCGCACGACTTTTCCGGATGTCGTGATGAAGGAAGCCCATGCGACTCCCGAAACCATTCCCGCCGAGGAAATCAAACGCCGTGAAGATTGGCGTGATCGATTGGTAATGACCATCGACCCTGCCGATGCCAAGGACCACGACGATGCGATCTGGGTGGAAAAAGTTTCAACTGGTTGGAAACTCGCGGTGCACATTGCCGATGTTTCCTACTATGTGAAACCTGGCACCGCCATGGATAAGGAAGCTCGCGAGCGCGGCAACTCGACGTATTTGGTCGACCGCGTATTGCCGATGCTTCCTCCTGAACTCAGCAATGGAATTTGCTCACTCAAGCCTGATGTGGACCGCCTAACAAAATGCGCGCTGTTAGAGATCGATCACAACGGCCACATTGCGAAGGCCGAATTTGTCGATGCCGTAATCCACAGCCGCGCTAAGCTTTCGTATGAAGAAGCACAGGCCATGCTCGATGGAGACAATAGCGGCGATCCTGCTGCTACTGCGATGGTGCGGGAGGCCTGGGTCATGGCATCGCGCATGCGCACCCTTCGCTTCAAGAATGGTTCGCTCGATCTCGAGTTTCCTGAATTTCGCGTCATCCTTGATGACAAGGGACAAGCTTGCGAAGTCCGCGAGGTCATCCACACGAGCAGTCACCAACTCATCGAAGAATGCATGCTAGCGGCCAACGATGCCGTGGCCTTGGCGCTGAAACGCAAACAGAAACCCGTGATCTACCGGGTGCACGAAGACCCTGATTTTGATAAGCTTAACTCTTATGCCGAGATCGCCCGCAGCTTCGGATATCAAGTCGGGGATCTCAGCAACCGCGTGCATGTTCAGCAGTTGTTAGATTCAGCGAAGGGCAATGCCGATGAGCACGTGATCAAACTGGGACTACTCAAAAGTCTCAAGCGTGCCGCGTATGATGTCGATCCCCTCGGTCACTACGGACTCGCGAAAAAGGACTACTGCCACTT
>JBIIAI010000265.1:0-3489 GCA_044239965.1 Akkermansiaceae bacterium | reverse complement strand
AGCTTGGGCATTTTTCCCTAACGATTCACACCAAGCAATACCATGTCATCCACAGCAGAGTTTTTCTCACTTTTGCGTTTGTTGGATGATGAGACGCCGCAAGTCCGGGAAAAGGTCAAGGATCGCTTGCGCGAATACGGCGGTGATGTCAGTGAGGTGCTCGCAGAGTGCCCGCATCCACTCACCGATTCGGAAATTGGCCTGCTCTCTGATCTGCTCAAACCTTGTCGGCGCGATACCTTGCTCGTCGAGTGGGAAGTGCCCTTCCGTGGCTGGCGCGCGATGGATGATGATTGGGATCGCCTTGAGTCTTGCTTGCGATTGGTTTCTGACTACTTACACGATGGAGTAACCTTGCGCCCTCCATTGCCTGATTTGTTGGATTTGCTTGCCGAAGAAGCTCGCCCGGTGACCGAGCAATCGGGCATCGATGGACTCCGCGTGTATCTTTTCGAGAGTGGCCGTTTCGTCGGCAATCACGAGAATTACAACGATCCTAACAACTCGGATCTCGCTTGGGCGATCCAACAAGGGAAATCCAACCCCATCGGCCTTGCGACGATCTTTCTGCTAGTATCGCAACGCCTCGACCTCGAAGCCGATGGTGTGAATTTTCCCGGACATTTTCTGTGCCGCATCGAGAATGGAGGCCAACAGTTATTAGTCGATTGCTACAATCGCGGACGGGTACATGATTTGAATGAAATTCTCAGTCGCCATGATGAGATCGATGGCAATATTGCCCTCGCGCTGACATCCTCTGCGAGCCCTGGAGAAATCCTCATCCGCACACTGCGCAATCTAGAAATCTCCTTGCAACGGCAAGAAGAAACGGAAGATGCCGAGCTGATTCATCGGCTAATCGAGTCGCTCAAGCCTTGAGATGCTTGGGAATAGATCGATAGATGCGAAAACAACAAAAGAGGGCGGCGAATCCTTTGGTTCTTGAACCGATTCGCCGCCCCTTGTTTGTAACCGCAGGAAAACCCAAAACCAAACGGCTACGGGGGGAGTATAGCTGGATGCGTGCCAAGTTTGGTATTTTGTGAAACTATGAGTATTTTTTGACAATCGGGCACCAGGATCTCAAACCATCACTTCACTACGCATCCGAGTGGAGAAATGTGTCCAGTGTGATGGAGCAGTGCATCCACGCATAGGGTGGTTTCGTGTGGAATCTGGTGAAGCATCGCATCACAAGGTACGGCAGTTTTTTCGAATCAATGACCGAGCGCGATGACACAAAATCGCGGAATCTCCCGTGAAAACGTTGATGGATTGGTTGCGGGTGAAGCGTAACTATGCTTTGTTGCTCAATCCTTTTTCCATGTTCGTCCGAATTTCCATTCCTGTTCTCTCGTGTGCCATCGTTTCACCTCTCTCTGCGTTGACGGTGCCAGATTATGAGAAGGAGGTACTGCCGATTTTGGAGGAGCATTGCTATGACTGTCATGGCGAAGGCGTGAGCAAGGGCAAGGTCAGTCTCGATGAATTTGCCAATGAGGAAGCGATGCTTGCGGATACGCATTTGTGGATGCACGTGCTGAAAAATGTGCGCGGTGGTTTGATGCCCCCTCCCGACAAAGATCAGTTGTCAGCGGAAGAGGTGAACACCTTGATTTCGTGGGTGAAATTTGGTGCGCTGAAGCTCGATCCCGCTGCTCCTGATCCAGGGCGCGTGACCTTGCGGCGGCTCAATCGCAAGGAATACAGCAATACGATTCGTGATCTGATGGGCATTGAATTTCGTGCGGATGAAGAATTTCCGGCCGACGATACAGGCTATGGCTTTGATACGATTGGCGATGTGTTGAGCATTTCGCCATTGTTGTTAGAGAAATACATGCAGGCCTCAGAAGAGATCGTCGCTAAAGCCGTTCCCTTAGAAAATCGTGAATCGCCCGAGCACTACATGGGGCGCGATCGTTTCCGCAGTCAGGGTGCCGTCAACGAGGTGATCTCTCTCTATGATGCCGCCGACATGACGGCGATGATCGACATCAAGCAAGAAGGAACCTATCGGGTGATCCTGGATTGTGCCGTTGGCGGCTCGTTTCACTTTGATCCCGGCAAGGCCCAGTTTACCTTGGATGTTGATGGCAAGCAGATCGATCAACGGGAGTTGGTTTGGCACAATTACTGGGACTTCGATCCTTCGACCGAGGTCAAATGGAAGCCCGGTCAGTATCCGTTGCGCTTGCAATTGAAGCCGCTGCAAGGCTACGACAAAAAACCGCCAGAGATTCCGGGCGAAGGATTTCCGTTTGTCGATTTTCGCTTGTATGGCATTCGTGTGGTCGGGCCACTGGAACCAGAATTTGCCTATGTGCCAGATCGCTATCGTCGATTTTTCCCACGCGATACCGTGCCGCAAGATTCGGCGGAACGCATGACCTATGCGGAGGAAATTATGCGTCGATTTGCGACTCGCGCTTTTCGTCGGCCCGTCGATGAAGCCAGCGTGAAAAAATTGGCATCGATCGCGATGACGGCAGCATCGTTGCCTGAGAGCTCTTTTGAAAAAGGCATCGCCAAGGCCATGACAGCGGTCATAGCGTCACCGCGTTTTCTTTTTCGCATGGAAGAAACCTTGCCCGAGGCTGATGCTCACAAGCATCCATTGATCGATGAATATGCTTTGGCATCGCGCTTGTCGTATTTCCTGTGGTCGACCATGCCGGATCAAGAATTGATCGATCTGGCTGCACGATCGGAATTGCGGAAAAATCTCCCCGCGCAAGTGCAGCGGATGATTCGCGATGAGCGTTCGCGTCAATTGGTCAGCAATTTTGCCGGCCAGTGGTTGCAGACACGCGACGTCGAATCGGTGAGCATCGATGCGCGTGTCGTTGTCGCTCGGGATGAAGGCACGGAAAAAGAAATGCGCGAGCGCTTTGAGCGCTTCATGTGGCTGCGTCAAGAAATCGGCGAAGCGGAAAAAGCCAACAACACCCCGCGTGTGGAGGAACTGCGCAAGGAAATTGAAGAACTACGTGCACAATACATGCGTCGAGGAAAACGTCCAGAATTTGAAGGAAGCCTGCGCACGGCGATGCGACGTGAGGCGGAAATGTTGTTCTCGCACATCATTCGCGAAGATCGCAGTGTGTTAGAATTGCTCGATAACGATTCCACTTTTCTCAACGAAGAGCTTGCACGGCACTACGGCATTGCTGGTGTCGAAGGTGGAGACATGCGCTTGGTCAAACTCCCGCCCGATAGCCCACGCGGTGGCTTGTTGACCATGGGCAGCGTGTTGGCGGTCACTTCGAATCCCACGCGCACTTCGCCCGTAAAACGCGGATTGTTCATTCTCGATAATTTCCTCGGCACACCACCACCACCGCCACCGGCGAATGTCGCCTCACTGGAGGCATCAGAGAAAAAACAGGACGGCAGCACCATGAGCCTGCGCGATGCCTTGGCGATGCATCGCGAAAAACCGCTCTGCGCTTCCTGCCACAATCGCATGGATCCGTTAGGCTTGGC
>JBIIAI010000241.1:0-3875 GCA_044239965.1 Akkermansiaceae bacterium | reverse complement strand
TGTGATTCGGGATATTCGTGCGCCTACGAAGCGAACCTCGCGTGGCGCACACCGACATCGCCGCTCTCACCTGAATCCAATCCGCGCATGGTTTTCGAGCGACTCTTCGGTTCTGGCGCCCCAGGCCAACGTGGCGGTAGCCTCGAACAACGCCGTGCGCAGCAACGCTCGATCCTCGACTTCGTGATGGACGACGCCAAAGCCGTTCAGAAATCGCTCACCAATCGCGACAAAGCCAAGATGGACGAATACCTAACGGGTGTTCGTGAGATCGAGCAACGCATTATCGCTGCCGAAAAATTCACCGATATTCCTGATCCTGCGATGGAGACCCCGACGGGCATTCCTCCGGCGTATGATCAATACATTCGCTTGCAATTTGAGATGTTAGCGCTCGCCTTTGAGACCGATGCCACACGCGTTGCCACGATGTTGTTGGCGCACGATGGCAGCAATCGATCGTTTCCAGAGATCGGGATTTCCGAGGGACACCACGGCATTTCTCACCATCGCGATGACAATGATTTGATTGAAAAAGTCGCACAAATTGACCGCTTCTATGCCGAACGTTTTGCCGAGTTTTTGACTTTGTTAGAAAATAAAAAAGACATCGACGGCAATTCTGTTTTACACAACTCGATGATCGTTTACGGTTGCGGCAATTCCGATGGCAATCGCCACACCCACGCCGAATTGCCCGTGGTGCTCGCGGGCAATGGCGGTGGCATTTTCCATCCTGGGCGCGTGCTCGAAAGCAAAGCCACGCCGATGTGCAATCTCTACCTCAACATGCTCGATGCTTGGGGAGTGCCTTCGCTTGATCGCTTCGGCGATAGCACAGGCCGCTTGAAAGACGTCTAACACATCACTCCTATGCGCTCCATTCACTGCCTTCTCATCGCATTTCTCACCTGCTTGTTGCCAGCTGCAGAAATCATCGAGGAAAAAAATCAATCGTATCGAGAGGGAGAATCAGCCTGCCAACTGGATCTCTATCGGCCGGAGTCGAACGAGAAACTTCCCTGCCTCGTTTGGTTTCACGGCGGCGGAATGACAGGTGGTAGTAAGAATGATGCGAGTTCCGTTGCTGTTGCGCGGGCTTTTGCGGCAAAGGGCTTGCTCGTGGCTTGTGTAGGCTATCGACTTCACCCGCAGGTGAAATACCCGACTTACATCGAGGATGCCGCGGCTGCCGTGCATTGGGTGAAATCTCATGCCGCCTCTCATGGCGGCAACCCGCAGAAAATTTTCGTCGCTGGTCATTCGGCTGGCGGCTACCTTTCCCTGATGCTGGGCAATGACAAGCGATGGCTGGGTCGCCATGGTGATGCTCATACCGACCTCGCTGGTGTGATTTCACTGAGTGGTCAAACCGTTACCCATTTCACCATTCGCGCTGAGCGTGGTCTAGCAGATACTACAATTGCCGTAGATGATGCAGCGCCATTGCATTACGCCAAAGAACCCTGTGCCCCGCAATTGGTGCTGTATGCCGAGAAGGACATGGCGATGCGTGCGGAGGAAAACATTTTCTATCTCTCGGCTCGCGCTGCTGCTGGCCACAAACAAGTTTCAGGAAAATTGATGGTCGGAACCGATCACGGCAACATCGGGGGCAATCTCGCGCAGCCGAACAATGCGGTGATGAAGGAGATTATCGAATTTATCGAAGCTCAGAAAGCGGAGTCAATCAGTCAGCCGGAGTGAAGCCGAGCACAATGTCGAATTGCGCGGAGAGTTCGCCCGCTTTGGAATTTTTGATCGGCACAAAAGGCACCTGCACAGCGGCACGTGCCTTTTCATCTTTGATGCCCTTGATCACCATGTCATCGGCATTACGCGCATCACCTTGGATGTAGCACTGCGTGACGAGTAGATCTTTGCCCTTGGACTTGATCTTGTAGTGAATGTGCGGCGCGCGGCCTGGATAGCTGACGGGCTTGATGGTGCGGAACAAATATTCCCCCTTGCTGCCGGTGAGAAAACGTCCGAAACCTTGGAAATTTTTGTCACGTTTATCGGCATTTCCCGTTTGGGTATGGAGGTAGGCACCGTTTTGATCGCATTGCCAAATTTCGACTTCGACTCCGCGCAACGGCTCGCCTTTGGCATCGAGGATCCGACCACTAAGGTATGTCACTTCGCCGAGAGCAGGTGTGAGATTTTCGTTAAGAATCAGCAAGTCGTTGTCGGTATCGAGTGGCAATTTGTCAGGATAAAATGGCCCCTCCGTTTGTTTGGGAGTCTGTGTAAGCATCTCGGCGTAGGCTCCCACCGTGGTGAAACATGCCGCGCCAAGGAGACTGGAGGCGAGAAATTGACGCCGAGAAATCAAGGATTTGCGCGAAGTAATTAGTTCGATGCTCATGGGTTGATTGCATCACAAGGTCTTCCAGAAGGCAAGTTCGAAAAATTGTGCGCTATGCCGAACTCGCCATGCAATGCTGCTTGCTATTGTCTGCCCTAACGTGTAGTTGTGTCTCGTTATCCCTAACATGGTCACCAACTCATCGCCGAACTCAAACAACCAACGCTGGGAGCAATTGCTCGGCATGGGAGCGCTATTGCTCCTTCTCATTGGTGGTTTCACGATTCTCAAGCCGTTCATGACGGCGATCATGTGGTCGGTGATTCTCGGTTTTTCCTTGTGGCCCGCACAACGTTTGTTGACGAAGTGGTTTCGCGGTCGGAAGACTCTCGCTGCGGTAGTAGTTGCCATTTCCGTGGCGACATTGCTCGTGGGTCCCATCGTTTTGTTAGGCGTCGGATTGGCTGATGACGCTACCGTATTGGGGACAACAACGAAAAAATGGATCGAGTCATCCGCCAGCCAACCTCCATCGTGGTTGCGCAAAGTTCCTCTCGTAGGAGAGCGCGTCGAAACCTACTGGGTCGAATTTAGTCAAGACCGCAAGCGCTGGCTTGAGCAGATTGATAAGGGCATGAAAGATGTGCCACTCAAGGCGAAACCAGTGGATGAAAATGGTGAGATCATCGATGATGCTGCACCCACGGCCTCCGATGTGATTGCTGATGAACTCAATAGAGCTCAGACCATGAATGCAGTCTCGCCCGAAGAAAAGCTGTTAGAAGATGAACGCATATTTGAAATGCTCGGAAAAACTCTCGGCTGGGCGCGATCATGGCTGGTAGGTGCTACCTTCGGCGTGGTGATGGGTGTTTTGCAAATTGTGATGAGCATTTTACTGACGTTTTTCATCTTACGCGATGGTGAAGGACTCGGCGCACGCGTGGCCGTTGGTGCATCGCGCATCGCCGGTGTGCGTGGACAGCATCTCATCAAAGTAGCAGGCAGCACCGTACGTGGTGTGGTTTACGGAATCATCGGCACCGCTGTAGCGCAAGGAGTACTTGCGGGACTAGGTCTGGGTTTGGCCGGAGTGCCCGCGGCAGCTTTGCTCGGTGTGCTTACCTTTTTCTTGTCCGCTGTTCCCGTAGGCCCACCTTTAGTCTGGGTGCCAGCGACAATTTGGCTGTTTAGCTCGGACAAGCCCGGATGGGCTGTGTTTATGCTATTGTGGGGGATTTTTGTGGTCAGTGGCGTCGATAACATCATCAAGCCTTACCTGATCAGTCACGGTGCGAAAATTCCTTTCGTCATCGTTTTCATGGGAGTGATTGGAGGAGCTCTCGCCTTTGGTCTCGTCGGAGTATTTCTAGGTCCAACCCTATTAGCTGTGGCCTATCGGATTTTGGAAGAGTGGTCTTCAGCTCAGGCTCTGCTTGAGACGCCGAGTCCCTCCAATTCGGATTCCATGGTTACTCAAGATGGCTCATCGCCTTGATGAGCCAAGAAGTTGAATGAGAGTCAGCGGCGATCACTCTAGGATTGCAGTTGTAGCGTAGCTGTTCCT
>JBIIAI010000149.1:0-7466 GCA_044239965.1 Akkermansiaceae bacterium | reverse complement strand
AGTTTCACCAAGCCCTCGCGGATCGGAGTAACGATGCCGAGATTATAATCGTCATCCCAGGTGCACCAATCACGCAGCATTGCTTGGCGAACGGTGGGTGAAGTGGACAGCGGGCCAGGGGTGAGCAGAATGTAGGGATTATCGAGATTCATGAGAAAAAATGTTAGATGATGTGTTGCAAAATATTTCACCAAGGGAGCGAGAAGGTTTTGACGTGCGAGAAAAATTTCATCGCTTCGGTGACTCCTTCTTTGATGCCGAGACCTGAATCGCGCACGCCACCGAAGGGAGTGTGCTCGAGTCGATAGCCTGGCACTTCGTTGATGTTGGTGGTGCCGGTTTTCAGCTCCTTGGCAGCCTTCATCGCGGCAGCTAGATCATTGGTCACCACAGCACTGCTGAGACCGAATCGACCCCCATTGTAATACGCAATCGCATCATCGAGATCTTTGACCGTAACGATCGGAGCCAGCGGCCCGAAGCTTTCTTCATCGACCACTTCTGCTTCGCGCGGAACGTTGGTGAGAATCGTCGGTTCTAACAAAGCCCCTGTGCGACCGCCGCCTAACAAAACTTTCGCCCCCATGGCGACGGCATCATTGACGCGACGTTCTAACAATTTTGCCGAGTCCTCGGTAATGACTGTGCCGACAACCGTGCTATCACTTTCGGGATCACCGGAGAGATAGGTTTTGGCAAGCTCCACAAACTTCGCGGTAAAGGCCTCTTGAATTTCTGGTACGACCAAGATGCGCTTGACTGCGGTGCAGCGTTGTCCCGAGTTGCGGAACGATCCTTCGCAAGCGAGTTTGGCAGCCAGATCGAGATCCGCATCCGCGAGCACGATGAGTGGAGAATTTCCGCCGAGTTCTAAGCACAGTTTTTTGTAACCCGCGCGTTTGGCGATGGCTTTGCCGATTTCGACCGAACCCGTGAAGGTGACAACTTCCGTGCGCGGATCTTCGATCATCGGGTTGATGACATCATCGAGCGAGCCAACAAACATCGAAAGCATCCATCCAGGAAGTCCTGCTTCGAAGAGTATTTCGGCAAATTTCAGTGCGGTCAGCGGCGTGCGCTCCGAGGGCTTAAGAATCACAGGTGCACCAGCAGCGATGGCTGGGGCGAGTTTGTGCGCCACTTGATTGAGCGGATGATTGAAGGGAGTGATAGCCGCAATGAGATTGACCGGATAGCGCGTAGTAATGATGCGACGAGCCTTGCCCATCGGACTGATATCGCACGAATACACTTGTCCGTCATCGCGCAGAGCTTCCATGGCGGCAAACTCTAACACATCCGAACTACGACCCGTCTCGTAGCGAGATTCTTTCATGCAAAGCCCCGTTTCGCGTGTGATCAACCGTGCAAATTCTTCGCGTCGCTCGGCAAGCAAGGCTGCGGCTTTTCGTAAAATCGTCGAGCGTTCATAACGACTCAAGGTTTGGTTCGACGGAGCAAGCGCTGCATTGATGGCTGCATCGAGATGCTCACGACCGACCATCGTCACCGTGCCGGTGAGTGAAGCATCGTAGGGATAGCGGACATCGAGCGTTTTTCCTGTATCGACAGGTTGACCTGCGATGTAGGCAGGACAGTGAATGGGAGACCAAGACATATTTGTAGAGTGGAAGTTATGCGTTGCAGGCGAAGTAGAATACATCAAAGTTGCGAGGGTCCCCTTCGGCGATGCGGCGGAGTTCGGGAGTGAGCGGCTTGGAGATGACGAGCGGCACCATTTCTTCATAACGACCGCCATGGGAACGCAGGCCACCTTTGAGCACGCTGAGATCATGATGTTCGGGAGATTTTCCGACGACAACATCACGACCCGAGAGCACCACCAGATCACCGATACGATCAGGTGCGAGTTCTAACTTATCGACCGCTTGCTCGCGAGTGAGAACCTCGGTGATGCCATCGAGATTGAATAGATATTCCGCTACTTGACTACGAATCGATGTGTCCTCCAAGTGAACCATCACAAGTGAACCCAGCGCTCCGTGGTGAACCACATAGGGATCGGTGATGGGGCAAATGACGCGCAAGTTCTTGCCAAACTTTTCATGCAACAAGGATTCCACAAAAATCACTTTCGGATTTCCGTTCGCATCATTTTTGGCATTCATGCCATGATCAGCCGTGAGTGCCACGGTGCAACCAGCATCGAGCAATCGACCAATCGCCACGTCAATTTTCGCATGGAAATCAAGGATTTCTGGAGCCTCAGGTGCAAACTTGTGTTGCATGTAATCGGTGGTCGAGAGATAGAGAAAATCCGCAACGCCTTGTTCTGCGAGAGCTGCTCCTGCTTCGAGCACATAAATGGATGCATCGCCCGAATAGATCTCAGGTCGTGGCTTGCCGATGATTTCCATCGCGTTGTCAATGCCGTGAGTCTCCTTGCGCGCTTCATCGACTTTTTCCGAGGAAAACACGATGCCACCGCGCTCGACAACGCCATCGCCCAGAACCGTGCGCAGTTTTTCTTTCGCTGTGATGAAGGCCACCTTGCGACCCGCATCCGCAGCGGCGGTGAGGATCGTGCCGCAGCGTCGAAACTCTGGACCGTTCATCATCACTTCTTCGCCCGTCTCAGGATTGAGGAAAAAGTTTCCGCAGATGCCATGGATGCGCGGGATCACTCCTGTCACGATGCAGGTGTTATTGACGTTGGTAAACGAGGGCAAAGCACCGCGCACAAAACCACGCCAACCGTCGCGCGCCATCGCGGAAAGTCGGGGCATTTTGCCAAGAGCCATGGCTGTCGATAGGTATTCGTCCGCGCAGCCATCGAGACAGATGACGGCAATCGGATTGTTAGGAGAGGAGTAATTACGGTTATTAACTTCGAATGACATAGGAATAAATTTCGTTAGATTGAGGAAAGTTGCGATTGAAAAAATGCTTCAGCAAGACCGAAGGATAAGGTCATGCCGGAACCGCCCGTAGCGGTAGCGATGTGGACGTCCGGTAGTGGCTCGGCACGGAATATCGGGCCCGTGGTGCATTTCGCATAGATACCATGCCAACGCTCGGCGATGGTCCAATCGGGAAAATCATACAGCCGATGCAATTCACGCAGCATGAGTGTATCGATCTCCGCTTTATCGAAAATCTCGATGTCGTTGCCATACTCATGAGAGTCACCGAGCACGATGCCACCGTTCATATCTTGCGACGCCATGACGTGGATGCCGTAGTGGTCCAGCTCCGGTGTGTCACGAGCGATGCGATTTTTCACAGCCGCTAGAGATGGGCAGATGGCAAAAGAATCGTAGTGCCGCAACGTCAATCCACTCGCCAGCATAGGACCAAGCGACCAACCATCAGGTTGCGCTACTGTGCGCAACATTTGAAGCTTACATACTTTAATCGGTGCATGGGCAAAGGCTAACGGAAAGAGCGTTTCGAAATCATGCCCTGAGCAAATGATGATCTGATCGAAAAGAGATCGCTCGCCCGAAGCGGTGGTCAGCTTCCCCTCTTCCACATGCGTCACTGCAGTGCTCCAGTGAAATGCGACGCCATACTTATTCGCTAGATAGACAGGCAACGTTGCAAGTGCTTGACGAGGATCGACATTGCATTCTGTTGGGCTAAAAAGCGCTGCTTTTGCAATCCCCTTGCGCACACCAGGGCAACGTTCCTCCGCTTGTGCACGCGTCCAGAGTTCACAGTCGATGCCAAGATCGGGAGCAAGTTTGACAAATTCTTCAAGCACCGTAGCCTCATCATCTTGATCAACGATGCACGCAGAACCACAAGGGCGCGCCGTGATGTTCATGGCGCTGGCGAACTCCTGCCACAGCTCGCCACTGCGCAAGGCAATCGAATAGTTTTCCACAGTCTGACCAATCGGCCAGAACATCCCAAAGTTCCGTACCGAGGCACCGCGAGCTTTGTCCGAACGCTCGAAAACAGTCACGCGATCACCCTGCCGCGCCGCTGCCCACGCGTGAGCGAGACCCACGATTCCACTGCCCACAATGACGGTATGACGAGCGTTTGATTTCATTTTGCTAGAGGAGTTTGCTTCAAGAGTTTTGCGGAGTCGAACAATTTTCCATCAATATCATAGGCTTGAATTTCCAACTCGCCGCCATGCACGGTGACGTAGCAGAAATGATGCGCTGATTTGATATGTCGCTGAAAACCAGGACGATACGGACCGTGACGTTCCAATGGTCCACCAGCCCCGCCTGTGATCATGTAGAGCGTGCCATCTTTTTCCACTGGTTTGCCATTGCGGATCAACCAAGTGCGCTCGTAACTATGAACATGACCACACCAAACGATGTCGACTTCATAACGATCATACAGCTCGACCAATGGTTTTGATTTCATATCGCCAAGCGTCGCACGACGGATCGGACGCTTCCAGTCGTTGCCATAATCATCATCCGAGGAAAAGGGCGGCTGGTGATGCACGCAGATTTTCCAACGTGCCGTTGATGCCGCTAACTCCTTCTCCAACCATTTGAATTGCTCCGTTCCGGGTCGCACATCACGATTGGTATCGAGCATGAAAAATTGGGTATTTCCATAATGAAACGTGTAAAAATATTCCGGATTCGGCAGTGACATGTAGTCATAATAAAAGCGCGCATCCTGATCATGATTGCCGAGCACAGGGTAAAATGGCACCCGTTCCACCAAGGGTTTTAACGCGCCAAAAAAATCATTGGTCCATTGTTTCTTGGAGTTTCCGGCATCGACCAAATCACCTGCGATCACAGCAAAATTCGGACGCAA
Source organism: Akkermansiaceae bacterium (assembly GCA_044239965.1). Classification (GTDB taxonomy): domain Bacteria; phylum Verrucomicrobiota; class Verrucomicrobiia; order Verrucomicrobiales; family Akkermansiaceae; genus UBA956. The sequence continues at coordinate 2,711 of JBIIAI010000149.1, read as the reverse complement.
GTCCCACGCTGCATTTGCCAACGAACCCGCAACCTTGGGTTGCCATTGAGTATCCGATAAGACCACAAAGCCAAATGGTGTATCAGGCAAATTCGCAGTCTGCAGAGTGGACACTGCCGACTCTAACACTTTTCCCGATTCGCTCGTAACCACCGCAGGCCCATCGGCCTTTGACAGCGTGCGGTAATAGTAGAGCATCTCGGGCTCTAGATTGGTCAGCTTGATTTCATGATAGGTGCGCGGCTCGGGCTCGCTCACCAGTTGATCCGTTTTCTCCGAGACGCCCCAACTGACTTGACCCACACAAGGGAAATTCGTTTCCCAGCGAATCGTCGCTTCGGTTTGCGTGATCCACTGCAAATACGGCTGCACCACAATCGCAGGCGTAACAGGCGGTGCGCCATCGACAGCTTGTCGACGCCATTCTTCGCCATGCTCGAAATCGTGCGTCACCCACTCGGCCTTGGCGCAGCTATCATAGAGGCGCATGTTCACGAGACGTCCATCGTGAGGAAAATTTTCATCACGATCCAAATACCCACCGACCACCAAGCGCAAGTCATTGGGCCAGAGGATCTCGCCCGATTGCTCCTTGCTCGTCGCCACCACTTCGCCATCCATGTAAAGTGTTAGGATCGCGCCATCATAAGTCGCCACTACTTGATGAAGTTGTCCTGGCTTCCATGGCTTGGAACTGCGTAAAATCGTCATGCGGCCATCACCATCGTCCGCTCCCTTCGATGCGAGCGATGCCGTGAAACGTGATTCATCATAACCGAGAGCGATTCCTTTTTCGGCACCGCCATTATCTTCGAGTGAAGAAAATACAGCACCGTATTGTTTCGGAACATCAACCGAACACCAAGCCGCGATGGTGAACTCGCGCGTTGGCAAAACCTTTTTCAAGGCGTCCGCAGGAACCTTCGCTTGATGCGCTTGCTTCAAGCCATTGAAACGCAAACCAGCAAGACCTTTGACATCGGGCATCGGTTCGCCGCCCAGAGTCAAGAGTGGTCCAAAACGTGGCGTAAGAGCGCCGTCTTTGATCGCATCACGATGAAAATCATAAGCCACTAACGGCTCAGGTCCGCCGGGATGAGCATCGATCAATCCCACCGAAAACAGCAAACACAACAACCTCAAACAACCATGCACACGAGCATTCATCGGCAACTATTGTGATCTTTCTTGTTGCAAATGTCGATTGATGAAATGCAAAATAAATTGGCAATTTCGCATGCTAGATGTCACGCTGATTTACTTGATGAATCGCGCGTCACCTTACCAAAATACAATGCTCCCAGCGCACAGAGGACAAATCCTCCTATGCCTAACGCCAGCGCGAAATAATGAAAATACACTAAGTGTGAACTCGCCGCACCACCGAGATCTTTATACACCTGCATCAGCGCTGATCCTGTGTATCCCGCCGAGTCCGCAAGCTGAATGCCAAATACGGCTGTGCCTGCACTGCCTGTGGCCGCCATCAAGCGCTCGAACAACACCGCATTGATCGGCGCATATGCCAAGTAAGCACCGAGACCCGTGCAAATCATCCACGTCAATCCGCTGATCATCTGCTGCTGAATCGCCAGTGTCGATCCGGCTAACAGCAGCATCCCTAACATCATCGAGCCATACGTAAGCAGCAAGGCACGTCGGTGATCGCGCACCATATTCAGCAAGGCCAAGGCTAACAACGATACCACAGCAACGGGAATTTCCGTTCTAGTGAATAGTCCCGCCTGCTCTGCACCGTAACCGAGATTTTTAAAGATCTCGACGCCGAAGTTATCACGATAATCACGAAACGCCGTGAGGAAAAAATAAAACACAATCAGCAAAATCATCCCTGGAGCAAAACGCCGCAGAAAGCCCCAACGCGCCGCACGATCCATCGGCACACGAGGTTTACGCACGGCAATGTCCTCAGCATTCGGTGGCGGCAGACAAGCAAGGGTGAAAACGGCAATCGCAAACACAGGCAAAAACAATGCTCCTGTTAGCGCGGGCATCCACGATTCTGTCACGCCCCATCCGCTCATCAACCAACGCCCGACATCTTTGACCGCAGCACTCGCAAGAATGAAGGATCCGCACAAAATTGCCATCAAGGCATCGGAGCATTTTCGCCCTTCCAAATATGCGACCACCAATCCCCAAACCATTCCCAAAGGCAAGCCATTCAAAAAAATCGCCAGCGTTTTCCACGAACCAGGCAAAATGCCAAACAACAATAAGGAACCCCAAGCCGTAGCGATCAATCCTAACAAAAGTGGAGCGCGTCGCGAGGCATTAGCCTCAGAGCAAATTTTCACTCCGATGTATTTCGACAAGGTATAGCCCAAGATTTGACTCAAGATCAGCACCGTTTTGAGTCCAATGACTCCGCCCAAAAACGTCTGCCCTTCAAAGGTCGCGGCAGTGAAGGGCCGGCGAAACGCATACATCGAAAAGTAGGCGGAAAAGGCAGCGATGGATGCCAAGACCATCACCAGCGCATAAGGTCGGGCCGACAACCAGTTTCGACAAGCCGACATTGGACCCGCAACAGATGAACTGCGATGATTCGTTTCTAGCATCGCAGGCGAGCCTAGCGATCAAAGGGCAGATCGGCAATGGCAAGTTGCCATTTTTTTATGCAGAAATGCCCATTATGCGCGACGACGGCGTAACATAAGCAGAGCACCCAAGCCACCCAACAATACCGT
>JBIIAI010000148.1:0-7467 GCA_044239965.1 Akkermansiaceae bacterium | reverse complement strand
GCCTTCGCAAACGCTTCGTCGGCATCGATGATGATCTCGGAGCCAGGAGTAATCGGCACGCCATTGGCAATCGCATTGGCACGGGCCGTGGCTTTGTCGCCCATCATCGAAATCACTTTCGCGGAGGGTCCGATGAATTTGATGCCTGATGATGTGCAAATTTCGGCAAAGCGAGCATTTTCGGAGAGGAATCCGTAGCCGGGGTGAATCGCCTCGGCTCCAGTAATCTCGCAGGCCGCAATGATGCGATCAGGCTTCAAGTAGCTATCTTTCGAGGGCCCCTTGCCGATGCAAACCGCGTGATCAGCGAGCTGCACGTGCATGGAATCAATGTCAGCTTCTGAATAAACAGCGACAGATTCCACACCGAGTTCACGGCAGGCACGAATGATACGCAGGGCGATTTCGCCACGATTGGCGACAAGAACACGTTTGAACATGATAGGCTAACAGAAAAAAGGTTTCGTCGGAGAAAAGGGAGCGGTCAATGAGCATTACGCAATGCGGAAAAGCACGTCGCCGTATTGCACCGGAGTTGCATCTTCGGCCACAGCGGCAGTGATCGTGCCGGATTTCTCAGCCTTGATCTCGTTCATGACTTTCATCGCCTCGATGATGCAAAGCGTTTGACCAACACTTACGGTATCGCCGACTTTGACAAACTCAGGAGCATCCGGAGAAGCCTTGCGGTAGAATGTGCCCACCATCGGTGAGGTAATTTCAGAGCCAGCAGCTACAACGGGAGCAGCGGCGGCGGCTGGTGCAGCAGCAGCGACAGGAGCGGCTGCTGGTGCAGCTTGAAACGATGCCGCAGAAAGAGCGCCACGAATGGCATCGATGTCAGCACCTTTTTTCAGACGCAGATGCACACCGTCAGCGGTGGTCATGTCAAAGTAAGAAAGCTCATGTTCATTCATGAGTTCGACGATTTTGCGAATTTGTTCGAGTTCCACGATAGTAAGTATTTGGTGTGATGAAATGAGGGAGGACTTGTGCTCGGCGAAAATGCTCCAAAATGTTTGGATGGTCAAGCAAGGAATCCAAAAGTGCGCCACTGCCGAGCGACCAACAAAAAACCACACTCGCTAGAGTGTGGTTTTGTTCCCGAAAAGTAGCGGCTGTGGGACTCGAACCCACACACGTAAGTACTCGATTTTGAGTCGAGCGCGTCTACCAATTCCGCCAAACCGCCGTTCGGGTGCGCGAGGAAATACAAAAGCTCAGAAAATAGCAATAGGAAAATCAAAAATAGCAGATTTTTTCTCAGCGAGCTGTGTGTTTTCCATCTTGGCTCTTGCACTGCGCAGGATTCAACGCATAGTCACCGGCGTGAGATTTTCGATCGCCATATCCGTATCAGCCCTTGCGCTCAGCGCCTGCAAACTGGTAGGTCCTAACCATCAGACACCGGAAGTAAGCTTACCAGCCACCTTCACGCAAGGGGGGACGACATGGAAGCAAACCAGCGCGCCCAAAGTCTACGAGCAATCAAGCTGGTGGAAAACGTTTGGAGACTCTCAGCTGACATCACTCGCCCAGGCCGCTGACACGCAAAACCTCACACTCAAAGCAGCTGCCGCACGCCTAGAAGAAGCGCGCGCACTGAGCCGCTCCAGCCGCACCGCGGTGCTACCCTCGCTCGATTTCACGCCGAACGTCGGACGCTCCGAGTCGCGCATTCCAGGAGCTGGTAGCACCATCCGCCGCGATACGGTGTCTCTCCCGTTAGAATTATCCTACGAGGTCGATCTCTGGGGCAAAGTTCGCCGTCAAATCGAGGGCGCCAATGCCCGCGAGGCGTCAGCACAAGCAGGTTATGTGGCAACAAAACTAAGCCTCACCGCCGACACGGCTCAGACCTATTGGGCTCTGCGCGGACTCGATGCCGACCGCGCACTGCTACAAGAAAGCATTGCCCTGCGCAAGGAAACGCTCTCTCTCATCGAGGCTCGTTTTCGCGCGGGAACAGTCAATGCCTTGGACGTCTCCCGTGCTCAAACCGAAGTCGCCACCGCAGAAGCCGAACTCATTGGCGTCGATCGCCAGCGCTCCGAGCTCGTCAATGCACTTGCAGTATTGACAGGTCGCAACGCTGGATCGCTCAAGATCACTGCCGAAGCCAAACTCCCGAAAGTTCCCAGCATCCCCTCAGGAATTCCTTCTGATCTATTGCTCCGCCGCCCCGATCTCTTCGCTGCCGAACGCAACCTTGCTGCTGCCAATGCGAACATCGGCATTGCCGAAGCTGCTTACTATCCAAGCTTACGTCTGCGCGCCGGAGGCGGATTTGATGGGGCATCGATGAGCAATCTTATCAGCACCGACAACATCGTTTGGTCGCTCGGCAGCTCACTCACCTACCCCATTCTCGGCCAGAAAAACATCCGCGCCCAGCGTGATGCTACGGTAGCTCGTCACCAAGAGCTCACCCAAGAATACAAACAATCCGTGCTCGTTGCACTCCGCGAGGCCGAGGACGCACTCACGGGACTCGATTTTTTGCGCCGCCAAGAAGAAGCCCAAAACCAAGCCATCCAAGCCGCTGAAAACACCCTCACTATTTCCCGCGAACGCTTTTCCGCCGGTCTGGTGAGCTTCCTCGAAGTTGTGGAAACCGAGCGCACCCTTCTCGCCACCAAACGTCAAGCCGCCTCCCTGCGCACCCAGCGCCTCGCCCTCACAGTCAATCTCATCAAGGCACTTGGCGGTTCCTGGTAATCCTTTTATTTCATGAGCATTCTGATCAACACTCCAGCCATTGGCCAAACCCGCGACCGCGAACTCCTCAAAGACTCCTCCACCTTCCTCTACAAAGAAACGGAACAAGGCCCACTTCACGCACACGTATTTTCCCCAGAAAATCACCATCAAGGCCAAGATAACACCCTGATCATTTTCCTCCACGGCGGCTTCTGGGACATGCCTGCATCGACCCAATTTGCCACACAGTGCATTCACTTCGCTGCGCGTAATTGCGTCTGCATCGCAGCGGAATATCGAATCCAATCCCGCCACCAGACCGGCCCGCTCGAAGCAATTGAGGACGCTCAGTCCCTGATCATTTCAGCGAAAAAAAATCACCATACGCTCGGCATCAATCCAAACAAAATTGTCCTCGTTGGCGCAGCGGGTGGTGCATTTTTGGCACTCCATGCCGCGATGGCTAAAGATGTGATGAAGGAAGATGAAATCGATGCCCGACCTCACGCACTCGTTCTCATGAGTGCCTTGGTCGATACCACACCTGGCACCGATTACGCCCCGCGCTTTCCCTCACCCGCTGCCGCAAAATCTCTCAGCCCATCGAAAATGATCCGTCGTAAGCTACCGCCAATGCTTTTTCTCCATGGCAAAAACGATCCCATCACGCCCCTAGCACCCGTGATCTCGTTTCGCCGTTGGATGAAATGGAAAGGCAACCGCATTGAAGTCATCAATTACGATGGAGCCGAGCATCGCTTCTTCAACTTCAATTTCAGCCACCGCCACCACGACCTGACCTTGCAGGCGATGGAGAATTTCTTGTTAGCACACAAACTGATGCCTGACTACGAGAGTCACGACTATTGATGCTAAAGAGAAATGATTAGCCAGCGACAATGCGCTGACCCATTTCACCGAGCCCCTCGATGCCCAACTCGACGTAATCGCCGGGTTGCAAGTATTTCGGTGGATTCATCCCCATCGCTACGCCAGACGGGGTTCCTGTCGCTACGATATCTCCGGGAAGCAATGTCATGAATCGGCTGATGTAACTCAGCACCATTTTCACAGGAAACATCATATCTCCCGTGTAGCCATTTTGACGGAGTTCACCATTTACCTTGGTCCATAAACGCAATGCTTGCGGGTCAGGCACTTGTGAAGCAGGCACCATCCACGGCCCCATCGGGCCAAAGCGATCATAGCTTTTGCCCTTCATCCACTGCCCCGCCATTTCCTTTTGATAGGCGCGCTCCGAGTAATCGCAAAACACTGAATAGCCTGCCACATAGCTCATGGCATCCTCTTCCGACACGTGTCGCATCGTCTGGCCAATCACCACCGCGAGCTCGACTTCGTAGTCCATTTTTTCCGCTCCTGGCGGACGCATCACCTCGTCAAATGGCCCTGACCAGCACGACGAAGCTTTCATAAACAGCACCGGTTCCGTCGGAATCCCTTCGCCAAATTCCTTCGCGTGATCGAGGTAGTTTTTGCCGACACAGACAATCTTCGAGGGCCGTTCAATCGGCGCGCCGATCCTCACCAGAGGTGAAATTTCTCGACCGCCCACGCAACCATCTTCCACCCATTGAGCGAGTGATTCCATACCACCTGCGGCAAAAAAACCTTCATCGTAATCCGCAAACTCACCACTCGCATCCACTCGCTTGCCATTGGGCAAAATCACACCAGGTTCTTCACGACCAATCTCACCATGTCGGATCAATTTCATAAGCCAACTCTACCCGATTGCCTCACGACTGACAAGAACCTTACGCAAAAACTCAATCAAGCGCCCGCGCAATGGCTCCGCGCGTAGCGCCAACTCCCGCTGCTCCGCCTCATACGCTCGCCTTCCCTCGACCGTTTCAATCCGCACCGGTTCATACCCATACTGCGACAAATCATAGGGACTTGCTCGCATATCCAAACTCCGCAACTCCATCGCTAAGGAAAAACAATCCAACAGCAAGTCCCCATTGATCCATGGTAATGACTTGTAGCACCACTTGTAGAGGTCCATGTTCGCATGAATGCAGCCCGGCTGCTCCTGGACTTGGCGAGCTTCCAGACTCGGCTGAAGTTGATTCAACGGACGCGCAGGAGGCGTAAAAAAACGAAACGCATCGTAATGAGAACATCGAATCGGCCGCGATTCCACAAACTCCGCGATCTCCTCTTGCGACAAACGCAAGCCCGTCACCTTACCGTGCCGAGTTTCATCCGCCCGATAGACCATCGCCCATTCATGCATGCCAAAGCAGCCGAAATTCCCACTTTGCGCGCGCGTATTCTCTAACAAATCCAGAGTCCAGCGCAGGCGAAACAACTCCTTTTCCTCCAGCTGCCGCGGATCAACCTTCAGCTGCCCGTCTTCATAGCAATAATGCTTCGTCATCCACTGAGGAAAATCCTCACGCCCCCCCCGCAAAGCCACACCCATGCCCGGATGCCATTGCTCTAACTTTCCCAACTTCAACGGATAATAATTGAACAAAAAATCCTCCACAGGATGCACCACCTGCCGCGCCCGCCGCTCCAGAGTCGGCAAAGTCCAGCGTTGCGCCCGCGCACGATGCTCCGCGAGCCGCTCTAGCCACTCCTCACGTTCCATGATCACATCCGCATCCTGCACTCCCGTCACGCCCCCATCATCCCACAGCCAACAGAACTTGCACCTCAAAAAACACAACTACCCCAAAAAACGCGGCGAGATGTCGCGCAGATCATCTGCCATGAAGAACAAAACCTTAGGCCGTTCCGCCGCATGAAGAGTCATCCATGGAAGCATGGTGATAAAGATGAACTTTGCGATTTTCTATTTCTTGAAATCAAAACTAGCTCACACAACTATGACGAACCAGCGAGTCCAATCGATTCAACAGAGGTCTCTCATAATCTCTTCAACACCTGAAGATTCGCCTCTGCAAAAGCTTTTCCCATCAGCGCAGAGAAGTGAATGGTGAACTTCGCGATACGGATGAAACGTTCACCCGAGTTCCGGAGAGAAATTTTTGAGTTTCATTTTCGCCTCAAAGCGCGCGAAAACCTTCTCCTTTAGCTACTCAAAGCGGAAGGCTCCACATGAGTGAAACCCAAGCAGCTGCTCCACTTCCTTGGGTGGTTCCATTGAGGCGAAGATTTAGGATTCCTGAATTTGTATCTGCTCTGATACCGAACGAACCTGTTGCCCAAGTGTCATGATCATCTGGTGCCAACAGACTGAAGCCGGTTCCTGATGATTGCCCCGTAACAGCGGAATTTTTTTCACTCAATCGGTGAGCGAAACCCGTTTCTGCGGTGAGCGCGAGCCACTTGTTGATTTCGTAGCACATGTTCACCCCTGCCCGCGCTTCTAAGGCATCATCCGAGCGCGATGCAAAAACCGCAGGAGCTACGCCGCCCGCTTCGCTGTAGCCATCGACGTGAGCATTGATGAAAGCCAAATCTAAATAAGGAGAACATTCAACCCCTGCGAACTTGGTCACATTCTCCCAATCGATTCGCGCCCGAATAGCCCAAGTGTCGACATCTGTCTCGCCATAGGATGTATCGGCAGACAGCCCATCAGCGTAGGCACGAAGAATATCGGCGTCGGTCTGGTGATAATATGCTGTAAGCGTCATCCACGCAGTTGAACCAACCATTTCAACGGGTAAGATGAGTTCACTCAGCAGATATTGGCCACGCATCTCTTGATTGCCTCCTAGGTAGGTGTCGTGATCAGTCCATGATTTGCCAATTGCGCCGCCCAGTTGCATACCAGATGAACCGAGGGCCTTAGCCGCGCCGATCTCGGCAATACCAATCTCGCCGTCGCTTTGGTCGTGCTGATCCATGCCCCAATCTCCACCAATCCAAACCGCGTGATCCTTTCCATGATCGATTCGAAAATCCATGGGATGCCCGTGTAAGCCATGCAACACCGTTGCCGCCGTGCGCATCGCTGAGAGAGAGAGTTGTGCTTGTTCCGCCGCACTTGATTCATCCAGAAGAATTCGCAGCACCAAATGCAATGTGGACTCCTTCTGGATATTGTAATCTGATAGAGTGCGCCCATCCTCAAGTTGCTTCCCAGCAAAGATTAACTTCTGCTGATCAGGTGGAATTCCTTCCTTGTCCTGAATTTTCGCCTTCATATTTTCAATCGTATCGCTGGGTTCAACGTCGAGAGTGATCGTTTTTCCGGTCAGCGTTTTCACAAAAACCTGCATCGCGGGAGCCATGGCAAGCGATAGAATCCACAATATCGAAATCATCCATAGTTTCATAGTAGGACTGGATAGTTTTGAGTTTGGAGTGGGTTGAACGTGCCAGAGGGTAGTGGCGTGATTTGGAGTATTTCGTGCAATTTCCATATGCCGCGAAAATAAATTTCCACATCACTTTATCAAGATTTTTTTGTGACGGTGTTTGATAAATTGAGGAGCATCGATCCAATTCTCAAAATTTTTCCTAGGGGCGCCACGTAGAAGATCCTTTTACTCTATTTTTATTCTGTCGCGCAATCAGGGAAGTCGACATTTCGACAACGGTCCCGCCTTGCGGGATTGCGGGAAGAGGATTTGAATCTACGATCCCGCTCAGGGGGATTATGAGCCTGAATGCTGGTCGGAGATATTGCTTCATGACACTCCATAAAAACGGTAAAAGCCGCTGTCTTTCGACAACGGCTTTTATTGGTTGCGGGAGTAGGATTTGAACCTACGACCTTCAGGTTATGAGCCTGACGAGCTACCTGGCTGCTCCATCCCGCGATTT
>JBIIAI010000322.1:0-7532 GCA_044239965.1 Akkermansiaceae bacterium | reverse complement strand
TCGAAGGAGAAGCGACTGGTGTTGACTTCGGTGCTGGAATTGGCATCGTCGATCGAGATCGTTGGGTTAGCTCCGTCGGCGTAAGCCTCGTTGCCGAGGATAGTATAAAGGTCATTCAAATATCCCGCCGCGAGAATCAGCCCGTTGTTGGCCGATGCAAAGTCAATGCCTGAGCCGATGGTGAAATTTTTGCCGCGGTTGAGCACGGTTTCGTAAATCTCGATCAGTCCGACGTCGTTGATATTGTTCAAATTCAGCGCGACGTCGCCTTCCCAGCGTTTGCCTGCCTGGGTGAGCATCGAGACATCGGTGTTAATCTCATTATTGTAAAGATCACTCATTCGCTGGTTGAACGGGGTGATCTTGGCCAGCACGCGCTTGATCCAGCCCTCGACCAAGGCTGGCGATGTCCACCCCGACCAACCCGCATCGGCCGCTTGGCCGTTCACCTTGAGGCGGTAGTTCATCGTGAAATACGTGTCGCCCATCAACACGGCGGGGTTACTGATCGTGGCGGCTAACGAGCCACCGACGAGAATTGAGTAACCCAAGTCGCCATTGGGCTTGATCCAAGTGCTAGTACCTGTCGCTGTGTCGATATTGTCGGAAGTGATCGTCGGGTTCGAGCCGTCGGTTGGGAAGCCATAGCGCCATTGGAATTCATACAACTCCGGGTGCCCAGCGTAGTCGCCACTGTGGCGCAGCGTCACCTGCTCGTCGAGTGGATTGCTTGCCAGCAGCACCTTGAGATCTCCTTTGTAGAGAGTGGGATCGACCTTGATGATCTGCATCGCGACCGTGTTACCCGAGTCGGTGAAGGCCTCACCATTTTCAAGCATCAAGGTGACATAGCCCGTACCCTTGCCCGTTGCGCTTAAGGCGTAGCTATCCACCGCCGTGTCGCGGTCGCGGATGTCGACCAGCGTCGACTTGTCGATCGCGCGGTGATCCTTGGCCGTGTCGACTACATACTTGCCGGGAATTTTGACTGGATTATTGACGGTGTCGATTGGAATGGTGCTGCTCTCGCTGAAAGTTTCCAACTGGGTTCTCAGCGAGTTGATCGCAGCATCCCATTTACCCTTATAATCGGTGTCGCTGTCTGGGCAGAGACCTTGCAATTCCGCCAGATCCGCCGCGCCCAGTACATTCAAATTGAGGTAATCCTCTCCAGCAATTTCATCGACAAATTCACCCTTGAAAGTCAACCCTCCAAGGGAGCCTTCGTTCGCATCATAGAAGAACCGCTGTTGTAAACTCGGCGAGAGCTTCTGGAAGTAGGTCTTGCCGGCATAGTCGCTGGTTAGTACGGAAGGTGGCAGTTTGTCGAGTGAGCCCGTAGCCAGCAGCACTGTCTTGGCACGGGTCGGGTCGTGTAGGGTCACGCTGTTGTTGTTAGCCCCGGTATTGGCGACCGACTGTTGGTAAATCACTTCGGCACTGGTCGTGCCGCGAACTTGCGGCAACGCCCCAGCGATGCGACTTTCCTTGGCCAAAGTCAGCGTCTCTGCGGTTTGGAGCACTGGGACTATCTTGCGCATGGCGATCGGCAAGGTCGGGTCATCCGGCCACTTCGGTTGGTAGGTCAGAGTGACAGGCATGCCGCTACCAGTATCTTCGATAAACGGCATCACCGTGCCCACCGCGCGTTGATTGGCGAGAGTCAGGCTCGGCTCAAAAAAGCCGGGTAGCGAGTTGTAATAAAACTTCATCCCGAAGCTGACCGGCGGCGCGATCTTGACCTCCGGCGCGGTGGTGTAACCGGTGCCCGCGCTGGTCACGGCGATCGAGGTCACGCAAAAGCCCGTTGCATTGCCAAGTCCCGTCGGGGCCGTTCCCGCAACCAGCTGGGTGCCACCGGAGAAGGTAATCGTCGGTGCGGTTGTGTATCCCGTTCCCGCAGCAGTCAGATTAATGCCGGTAACAAGTCCATTGCTGAGCATCGCGGTGGCTGTCGCACCGCTGCCGCCGCCGCCTGTAATGGCTACGGTCGGCGCTACAGAAAACGTCTTGGTGCCGCTGGTGATAGTGAAGCTAGCTGAACTGAGCCCGCCCAGGGTCGCGGTGGCCGTGGCAGTGGTACCGCTGACCGGAGGCGCGACTCTGACCACGGGTGCGGTTGCGTAACCTTCGCCTTTTGCAGACAAGGTTATGCTGCTAACGCCAGAACTGCCATTGATCGTCGCCGTAGCGCTGGCGCTGGTCTTGGCATGAGCGCCGCGGTAGGTCCAGTCGTAGCCCTGGCGATCCTTGAAGGTGAAAGCGCTGTAAGTCGTTGGAGCATTGAGCCCGCGGGCAAGATCGGGCACTCCGTCCACTTCGTAGTTCAATACCTTGCCAGTGTTATCCAACGGCAAGGGTAGCGCAAACAGCGGTCCCGGTGGCTGGGCTTTGGTTCCCGCGATTGCATCGTAGGTTAACGGATAGGCGAAGGTCTCGCGTACCACTTCAAAGACATCCATACTAGGACGCTGGTCGTCCGCACTGGTATAAGCTAGCAGTACAAAAGGCTGAGAGGTTGTGCTATTGTTCAAATCATCACGCAGTGCGTAGGCGCTTTTACCAAGTAGTAACGCGTGTTCCTCGTTTGGGTTGAAGCCTGGCTTCGTCACGTCGTTTTGAACGTACACGCCGCCCGCCTGCTGCGATGGCCCGAGATCCCCCGTGCCGATGCCCGATGCGATCACGATCTGCGGCTTACCCGTTGGATAGACCACCGTGTAGCGGCCGACCTTGGACGGCAGGTAAAACGGCGCAAACTTAGCACTGGGAGCAGCCACACGCTTGAACCACCAAACGTTGAGTTGATTGCGGCCAGATAAGGCGTTGACGGGAATGATGGCTCCCGCCTCTGCCGCAGCTGCGCCTTCGGCAAAGGGATTGATGTAACCCTCTGGATAATAGTTGTCGCCGCTGGCAATGTAACCAGCTTTAGAATAGCCTACTGGCGGGTCGATGCGGTCGCCGACATTTACCGTTGCCGTCAAATCTGCCACGCCATCCGCGTTGGTATCGTTGATCGTGCTCACCGCTGGAGTGGCCACGAGCGGACCGCTGCCATCAGGATCTGCCACCGCCGGGCTGCCAAGTTTGTTCTCGGATTGGATGTAGAGAGGAACATACCAAGGCGAGCCGTTTTCCATAAATTTAATCAAGGTTCGGCTGGTGTTGTCGCTGCTGGTCGAGAAGTCTACAAGGAGGCGCCGGCTGATGGCATCGATCGTGACTTCGGTTTCCGCCGGATCGTCTTGGTAAATCACTTGTGGCAGGTGGGCAGCATCAAACTCAGGCCCCGTTGCCAAGCCGCTACCAGTGTTTGGCACCGGCACCGTCTCATAGCCGGAAAGCGCCGCAGGCCAAGCATGGATGTATTTACGCAAATACTTAGGCCACTGAATCGACAGATTCGGTGCAGTGGATGAATAGATCCCTGCATCTTTGGTCTCCATCCAGTAAATCTGGATCTTGTCGGGGTTATCGTTTTCACGCTCGGCGTGGTAAACGAGTTGGCCGTTGGCTAGCGCGGAGGTTCCATAAAGCGGCTTACTGCTGGCCTGTGAGTTGTTCATCGCGATTGAGGGCTTCAAATCTATGTCTCCCTCCGCAGCAGTCGTTTGCCACGGTTGTATCTGCTGGCCGAGTGGGACTTCGATATTGACCGCCTCGGCATTGCGATTGGCTGTCACCACGTCAGCCCCGAGGAACTCGCGGTTACCGGTTCCTGCGATCTCCGCACCGAGGTATTCCACGAACACGCTACCCTCTAAGTTGTAACTATGTAGGGCTCCAGAACCGAAGGTATTGTCAAACCATAGCGTGCGGTGCTCGCTGGGCAACGAGTTATTGGCTTCATTGCTCGGGTTATGACCCACCGGTACGTACTCATTCACCACGTGGCTGGGCATGAAACTGTTATAAACGACGTTGGCCGCCACAATCCGCCCAGTCGGAATGACTACCTGCGGCCCTTTGAACGACTTCTCTGTCCAATAAATAGTCCGCTTCGCCACTCTGGGCGACGACGCTACGGAAAACACCTCGGTCTTGAACTTGTAGGTCGCCTTCGCCTCAGCTCCAGCACTGGTGTCCGGCAGGTTCGACACCCACGTCACAGTCACTCGTCCGGCTTGGGTCGCAAACACCTTACCAGCATGTGGGCTGTAATAATACGGAAGAGGTGGTGAGAATTCCCGCTCCGTAGCGCTGCTAATCGTCTCGCTCGGTTTGTCCCGCAGAGTTAGAGTTAGGTTATTGATCATGTCCACACGCTGGCCCAGCAAGGTGGAGCCACTTACCAAGGCACTCGGCACCGAGGCCACTGTAACGATGTTCGTCGATGGTGAACAACTCGTCACACTCACACTGCCTTTGGCCACTAGCGGCTGGGTAGCTCCATTGAGGTTGACCAAGTAATTGTCGGCAAACACCTCGCCCGGCTTGACTGGCTCAGCGCGCCAATAGCTGCCCGGCACGATAACCCCGCTCCAGCTAACCTGCGGCCGCTCAATCACATCGCCGAAGGCGTAGCGCGGCACACCCGAGGCAAAAGTCCCACCAAAAGTGGAGCGCGCCAAAACTGCGGTCGCCACTGGAGAGGCGGGGATTGTCTTGTCGCTCGCTGTGGGGTAGCGTCCGGTGGTTATGCCTAGAGTCGGGCTCGTCGTCAGCGCGGCGTTGACCGGCCCCGAACTGGCGGAGCTCCAGCCAAAAGCTGCGAACTGCGGAGTGGTGGCACCCGCACCTGTAGGGATGTTAGGAGCGGCGATACTCACGGTCGGTGGAGCGCTTGCACTGTAGCCGCTGCCGCCGTTATTGATGGTGACCGAGGTAACCACGCCACCTGTAAGCACAGCACTGGCTGTGGCTGTCGTACCGCTACCCGGCCCGATCGTGATCACAGGTGGAGATGTGTAACCCGCGCCGCCGCTGCAAGCACCAACGCTGTTTAACAAGGGCTTTACTGTGATAGCCGTGACTACTCCGCCCGCTGAAACCGTAGCATAGCCACCCGCACGGCGGCCATCGAGTATGTTCCTCACGTCGCCCTTAATCTCATACTGGGCGTGAGCCAGCGTAGTCAGCAACAGGCTGCCAAAGGTAACAAAAAGGACAAAAATTCGGGAGTTCATGATAAACAAGAGTTGCGGAGTTTGACGATCAAGCGTCTTTGAGTGTAAAAAAGACCAGCGGAGACTGGAGGATGATAAATCATGCTTGTATCCTTAACTGTAACCAAGACCTGCTGATTACATCGGTGCCGCCGTGTTAGTTGGGCAAGGGATAGTGATTCCATAACAAAAGCAATAGCAGACTCGATTGGTAACGGGAGATATGCATCGGTGGAATCGTTGCTCAGCCAATTCATCAAAGCGAAAAACCCAGAATGGGCATCTTCAGTGTTTGATGATATAATTCACGTTGGCATTGAGCGGACGCGTTTCATTGCCGCCATTATTGTTAGTAGAACTTGTGACGGTTCCATTATTTCTGCTCCATCCCAGACTTTCCTGAGCGCCATTATAGCCAACATTATAACCAGAAGTGCTAAAATTCATTGAGTGAGCATGAGCCCGAAATTCGTCACTCTGGATACTTCCCACCTTATCTCCTGTGTTTCCGCCGGTATTCATCGCTGAGCGGTTGGCCCGATCCGGATCTCTGGCAGTAGCTGAATCCCAGCCACGTAGGAAACGCCCCCGAAAGTCAGGAACATTGAAAGCCGTCGCTGACGCCGAACCGAATGCATTGCCAATCGCGGCATAAAGACTTGGATAAGTCGATCGGGAAACCGACATGCCATTGCAAAGCAACCATCCAGCAGGTGCTGTTTCTCCACCGTAGGCCACAATCGTGCCTGGGGGCACTAGCGCCTGCTGAACCGCCGCAATTAGGTTGGTCAAAGTAATGGTCCCCTCGGAAATATCAGCCCCGGTGATCGTGTTATCGGCAATTTTTACTGAAGTAATCTGGCTATCCGCGATTTTGGTGGTTGTAACCGCTAGATCGGCGATCTCGGAGGTTCCCACCGCACCTGCCGCGATGTTTCCAGCTACGATGGTGTCCGTCGCGATCTTTACCCCAGTGATGCTGGCATTCGTGATCTGAGTCGTGGTGACCGCATTGGCGGCCAGCTTGCTGGTGGTGATGGCAGCATCGCTGACCTGAGTCGTAGTAACGGAATTGTTGGCGAGCATGGCGGTGGTGATCGCCAGTCCGTCGACGCTTTCGGCCACCTTGGAGCGTAAGGCAAAAGCACCAGAGACGATTTGCTGGCGCGGCGAAATCTCGTTGTCCACCGCCGCAGTGCCATCGTCGATGGTCACGCCGAGGTAGCGGGTCACGCCGCCAAAGGCATCACTGATTTTCACGGTCGGAGGCCCCTTGGCGGTCTCACTGTAACCCAGTGGGGTGTTCGCTGTAGAGGCGCCTGTGCCGACGAGCACGCTGAACTCGCCCTCGGCGATGGTCACTACCTGCTGCTCAGAATAAATCAAGTTGGCCGTCAGGGAGTTGGAGGGATGATCCCAGATTCGGAAGATGACGGTGCGATTGACCGGGGTGCCAGCACCCATCAGTGCGCCCGTCGCCGTCAGCGCGCGGCCTTGGTAACTGATGGCATCCGGCACTGCTGTAGCCGCATGGGAACTCTGGAACAAGCAGAGCGTGGTAAGGAGTGTGACGATTCGTTTCATGGTGATTTTAGATTAGAATTGCTAGGTTTTCAGTATTTATCGAGTAAGTATGCCGATTTCGGAGACGCGACGGAGGCTGAAGGTGCCGGTGACGGTGATGGCGTCCTTGCGTAGGCCGGTGAGGACCTCGTTGTAGCTACCGGCGATGACATTGCTGCCGTAGCCCGTGGCCGAAACACCCTCTGGTGGGGTAGCAGAGAAGTTGAAGGTGACGGTGCGGTTGAGGTCGTAGCTTTCCTGCCCGGAAACCAAGGCCGTGGTGCCGCTTTTGTTGTCGTGATCCGGATGGTATTGGTGGACGAAGGGGCTGGTGGGATCATTGAAGGGAGTCGAGATTGTGCAGCTCATACTGCTGCCCAGCGTCATGGTCCCGCCATCAAGCACCCGGTCGAGTGGTAGGTGCGCCGCGACGATGCGCTGCGCGCTGGCTTTATCCGCCACGCTGAGCGCGCTTTCTGCGGTGCAGATCCCTGGCTGCGGGGATTCCCCAGCAAGCTGGCCGACAAACACTTGGGACAATACACGGGCGGCTCCCGCATCATCGACATGGACGATGTAGCGCAGCGAGTAAGTCTGAGCGGTGCTAGTGCCCGTGTAGCCAGTAGTTTTACTTTCGACCCCGCTGACGACGGCATCGCCCACCCACAAGCCTGCGAGCGAGGCCTTGCGCGCCGTAACTGGCAACATGATGTCGTAGAGATTGCTGCTGGCCGTGAAGCGCAGCATGGAGGCGTAAAAGGCATTGCTACCACCTGTCATGGCTGTGCGGTCGATCCCTAAGGTGAGTTCAATTGCTGCATTCGGCCCGATCACCTCGGTGAAGGCGGAGGAAATGTCGGT
>JBIIAI010000226.1:0-4257 GCA_044239965.1 Akkermansiaceae bacterium | reverse complement strand
GGTATTTTTGATCTAACCCATATGCGATTACTCCATTTTCTCTCGTGTTTTTCCTGCTGTGCTGGGCTATCGGCATCGATGTTGTCGGCCAATCCGATCATCAGCGAATTCATGGCGGACAATGCCAGCACCTTGGCCGATGAAGATGGGGCCTATTCGGATTGGATCGAGATTCACAATCCCACAGCCAATCCGATCGATCTCACGGGCTGGAAGCTGACGGATAATAGCGGTAATTTGAGCAAGTGGTCGCTCCCTGCTGTGAGCTTGGCTCCTGGAGAATTCCGCGTATTTTTCGCCTCTGGCAAGTCGGCGCGTTATCCACATCACACCAATTTCAGTTTGAGCAAAGGTGGTGAATTCCTAGCACTGGTGCGGCCAGATGGCGGGATCGAGCAGCAATTTTCGCCTCAGTTCCCCTCGCAAGCTGCCGATGAATCCTACGGTAAACGCTTCGTCTATACGCGCCACATCGCTCCAGCGACAGCATGGAAATACCGAATTCCCACAAGCGGATCGTTGGATGCCTTATGGAAAAACCTCAACTTAAATGACGCTGCATGGAGCACAGGCAACAGCGGCTTAGGTTTCGGCACAAAGATCCCCGGAATCAGTGTTCGGCAGGTATTTTACAACGAATACATTGGTAGTCTAGCGACAGCAGATGCCGCGCTGGTGCCAAACAATGCCGGCATTCTCTCAGAGAGCAGTAGCATCGTCACGACGGTGAATTTTCTCGGCAATGGCAGTGAAGGCCGCTATGAAAACAATGCACTTCCTCCAGGTGGCAACGGCGACAACTACGTGATCCAAGGCAAAGGCTGGATCGAAATCCCGACAGCTGGCACCTACACCTTCGGCCTGAACTCGGACGATGGCGGGCGCATCCGCATCAATGGTGCTGACGTGATGGTGGATGATACCAATCACGGCCCCGAAGACCATCTCGGCTCGGTATTTTTAGCAGCTGGTCAACACAGCTTCGAGTTCATCATGTTTCAGGGCTATGGCGGCAATTGCGTTGAATTTTATGCAGCACCTGGCTCGCACACACAGTGGAATGCAACCAACTTCGACTTGGTGGGCGACACCGCCAATGGTGGACTATCGGCCTTCACGATCCCTGAGGGTAGCACAGGCAGCCTAATTGCAACCAATCTTGACAGCGTCATGCGCAACATCCGCGCCACGGCCTACTTGCGCAAAAGATTCACCGCATTCGGTCCAGGCACTGCGACGTCGCTCTCACTGGTCAATCGCTTCAACGATGGCTTCGTCGCCTGGCTCAATGAAACTCAGATCGCCGCACAAAACGCGCCAGCTTCGCCGAACTGGACATCGGTTGCTACCGCAGCACGGACGGAATCCTCTGCGCTGATTCCCCAAGGTTTCAATGTCACAAGTGCACTGACAACTTTACAATCGGGAAATAACGTACTTGCCATTCAGGGGCTCAATGTCAGCAGCGCGGATGCGACGTTTTTGCAATTGCCCGAGCTCATCTCTGGCGCGCCCGATGCCACCAATGGCTATGCATTTTTCGGAGAGAAAAAAGCCACACCGGGCTGGGTGAATACCGAGTTCACCTTGTTGGGAAAAGTTGCCGATACGCAATTTAGCGTGAAGCGTGGGATTTTCTCAGCACCCTTTACGCTGACGATCACGACCACCACGCCAGGAGCGACGATCCGTTACACGACCGATGGCAGCACACCAACGGCAACTACAGGCACTGTCTATACTGCACCGCTCACCATTGCGAGCACCACCAATCTCCGCGCAGCGGCCTTTCTCACCGATTGGGAAGCCACCGATGTCGATACGCAAACGTACTTGTTTCCGAATGATATCATCACCCAACAAGCCAACGGCAGCCCACCTCCAGGTTGGCCGAGCAATTCGGGCACCGCACAGGTGTTAGACTACGGCATGGATCCCGAAATCGTGAATAGCAGCAATCCTGACATCGGTGGACCGACCGTGGTAAAAAATGCGCTGCTCGCCCTGCCTAGCGTCGTCATCACCACCGATCTGCCAAATTTGTTCAACATGAATGGCTCACAAGGGTTTTTCTCCAATCCATACGGCCGCGGATTTGCTTGGGAACGTCCGGCCTCGTTAGAATGGATCAACCCACCCGATGCATTGAATCCCAATGGCACGAGCGAATTCCAGATCAATGCTGGAGTGCGCATGCGCGGTGGATTTTCGCGCAGCACGGACAACCCTAAGCACGCCTTCCACTTATATTTCCGCCAAGATTACGGTGACACCAAACTCGATTATCCGCTCTTCGGCCGCAAAGGTGCGCAGTCATTTGATCGCATTGATTTCCGCACTTCGCAAAACTATTCGTGGTCCTTTGGTGGTGACGACAGAAATACCTTCTTGCGCGAAGAAGCAACGCGGGTCGCTCAACTCGACATGGGTCAAGCGACTTCGCACGTCCGCTACATTCATCTCTATCTCAATGGCGTGTATTGGGGATTGTTCAATCTTGATGAACGCACCGAGGCAGCCTTTTCGGCATCCTACTTCGGCGGCAATAAAGACGAATATGATGTGATCAAAGCAGAGCAAGACTCGGGCTACATCACGGGGGTAACCGATGGCAATCTCACGGCTTGGCAAAATTTGTGGAACTTGAGCCGCGCCCATCATGCCAATCCCACCAATACCAATTACTTCAAAATGATGGGCAAAGCAGCCGATGGCGTCACCCCCACACTTGATCCCGTATTGCTTGATGTGGACAACTTGATCGACTACATGATGCTCACATTCTGGTCCGGAAATCTCGATGGCTGCATGTCGGCATTCCTCGGCAATGTCCGCGCGAACAATTGGTTCGGCAGTCGCCGCTCCATCAACAATCCGGGCGAAGGCTTCCGCTTTTTCGCCCATGACTTTGAGCACTCATTTTTCGATATCAACGAAGACCGCACCGGTCCATTCGGTGGGACGGAACAAGGAGATTTCTTATATTCCAATCCCTACTACCTGCACCTCGATCTTCTCGCGAATGCCGAATACAAAATGCGTTGGGCGGATCGTGTGCAGAAGCATATGTTCGATGGCGGTGCGCTGACATCCTCGGCTTGGAGCAATCGCTTTAATGCACTTGCCGCAGAAATCGACCTCGCTATTATAGCCGAGAGTGCGCGCTGGGGTGATGCGAAAAGCGGCACGCCATTCACCAAAAACAACTGGCTCAATGCCCGCAACGATATCAGCAACTACCTCAGTCCACGTCACTCGATCGTAGTGGATCAACTCCGCAACGATGGCCTATTCCCTGCCATCGATTCTCCCGTCCTCGCGCCCTCGGGAGGCTATCAACCATCCGGCACCGAAGTCACGATGACAGGGCCTGCCAACAGCACACTTTACTACATGCCCGATGGCTCAGATCCCCGTGCCGTCGGCGGATCACTGCGCGCTGGCGCTTTGGTTTTTGTGTCGAATACCACTAACGAAATGCTAATCCCGTGGTCGGCATCGAACTGGAAATATCTTTCGAACAACTCCAATCAAGGCACTGCCTGGCGCAACTTGGCTTTCAATGATAGCAGCTGGAACTCGGGCACCGCAGAGCTTGGTTATGGCGATGGTGATGAGGCAACCGCCATCACCCGACCCTCGCCGCGTTATGCTACCTGTTATTTCCGCAAATCATTCAGCCTCGCTAACGCTGCACAGATTAGCAATCTCTCGTTGCGCATCGAGTACGACGACGCCTACGCCGTTTACCTTAACGGCACTCGCATCGCGGGAAATCTCCCAATCGATCCTGCATTCAATTATTTTTCGAATGATGCCATCGAGGACACGGAGCTCACGATCAACAACATCCCCACCAACTTACTCTTAGAGGGCAACAACGTGATTGCAGTCGAGATTCATCAAGCGAATTCTACCAGCTCTGACATCAGCATGAACTGCTCGCTCAGCGCCACGCGAGCAAACACCAGCACGCCCTTGCAACTCACTGGCACAGGGGAGAAAAAACTCCAAGTCAGAGCAAGACACAACACCACCACCGAGTGGAGTGCTATGGCCGATGCGACTTATTTCCTCAATACCACCGCACCCGCTGCGCTCAATCTTGCGATCAGTGAAATCATGTATCACCCCACAGATCCTTCACCCACCGAGCTGGCCGCTGGTTTCATCGATGCCGATGATTTTGAATTCATCGAGATCGTTAATACGGGAACGAGCAGCATCGATCTCCGCGGACTCTACATCTACGATGCC
>JBIIAI010000333.1:0-3186 GCA_044239965.1 Akkermansiaceae bacterium | reverse complement strand
GACTACATTCAATTGACCCATCCTCAAAAATACGGAACCGACAGTGTCCTCGTATTCCTCGAGTCCAGCACCAATCTTCAAGGCCCATGGACTACCGAGGACTTACTGCTCTCTCGCACGCGCGATGCCTCAGGCAAGGAAACCATCATCCACCGCTCCGCCACTCCCGTCTCCTCACAAGACCGCAAGTTCTGGCGCATCCGAGCCCAACTCCGCTAAACGCCTAGCCCAACAGAGGCCAAAGTGGACGCCCGGAACTACGACGCCTCATCAACCAGATTCCTAACACCGCGAAACAAAGCACTGGCCCCCATGCCGCAGCCATAGGCGAAAGGTTACCCGATTCTCCCATGGCCAGTGCTACAGTGCTCAGCAGCACCAATTGGATCGCCAAGATGATCGTTATCGCCATCGCCGCCCCACTAGCACGACGCGTCACATACAAAGTCATCGGCACCGCAAACATCGCATACACCAAGCAAGTCAATGGCAGAGAAAAACGATAATGCCACTGGGTCGCATACCGAGCCACATCCTGCGACTGCCACTCAGCCGATGAAAGTTGCCCCTGTATGCCACTCAAATCAGGCACACCAAGGTGACGCACATCCAAGCCAACTTTTACAATCTGTGCCGGCGTCTCACGCCAATCTCGCATGACGTAGGGGGATTCCTTTTTCTCGAAAACGGGAGCCTCGTTTTTATGATGATCAGAAATCTCTACACCATGAAATGACCAAGTGCCATCAAACTCATGCCACTGCGCCTCATGCGCATACAACCTAGATGCCAGCGATCCATCCTCATGCAGAGTCGTGACCTCCACTCCCCGCAATGGCGCACCCATTTCATAAGAAGGCGGCACTTCCTTGACCATCCACACCCGCCTCCCTTGCGGATAATAAAACACCGCATGATTGATCAGCGTTCCGACTTGCCCGCTCGCTTGATCCATCGTCACCGACTTCATCCCCTCTGCGTTTGGGGCCCATTGAAAATGACAGCCCACATTAAACAGTGTCGCAAAAACTGCCGCGACATACAAAGGCAACATCACCCGAAACATGCTCCGTCCGCTTTGCAAAGCCGCCACCACCTCACGTGAGCGCGAGACCTTAGCCACACAGAACAACACCGAAAACAACATGCCAAAAGGCAACAGCAGGCTGATGATCGCTGGTGACATCGACTTATAGTAAAACCACGCACCAGCCCCCACGCCCTCACCTTCGCTAAAACGAGCCGCATTTCCTGAAAAATCGATCAAGAAATACACCAGCAAGATTCCCCCATAGCATACGAACAGCGCCCGCAAAAACTCTCTCGTCAACCACCGCGCCATGATCCCTGCAAACGCATAACACAGCGCCGCTAGCGTCGGCAAACAACACAGTGCGCCCAATACATAAGGCCGCAACTCATGCATGCGACGATCCGCATCCGGGAATCCCCGCAGATGCTCAGCCACCGTCTTCCACTCCAAGGGCACCAACCACAGACACGACCCCACACTCAGCAGCAATGCAATCGCGACCAATAGCAAAATTCTTCCCTGAGCCCATCCTCGTTTCAACAAGGAGCTTCTACTCCATTTCCCCCAAGCATGGCAATCTCTTGTTACACAAAAAATCCGCACAACTCAGATCCTGACGCTTTCGCCACAAAATAATTCCCCACATCCCGCCAACTATGCTACATTGTTCGTCCGCGCCTGATGCATCACAAACACGGAACATGGCAAACCAATCGCTCGTTTTCCCCGCTCTCCGCGGCAGATCTCGCTGCCGAGCTTGAGCTGCCCACCAAGTTCAGCTCGCAGCCGCGATTGCTCATCGGCCGCAACGAATGGATCGCCTTCCCCGACCTCAACATCCCACCCATCATCGCCAAGTCCGATAGCGGAGCCCGCACCTCCACCCTCCACGCCGAACAAATCACCGTCTCCGCCGATGGCAAATCCGTGAGCTTTTGCACCCGCGATCGCGATCACCAACTCATCCCCTGCCACGCCCTCATCGCCCATAGCAAAAAAATCAAAAGCTCCACAGGCCACAAGCACCCACGCATCGTCATCACCACCACCGCTCTTTTCCCTGGCGGCTTGCAATGCCCCATCGAGCTCACACTTGCCAATCGCTCGCGCATGAAATACCCCGTCCTGCTCGGTCGCCGCGCCATGTCTGGCTACTTCTGCATCGATCCCCAGTCCGACTACCTCCTCGGCGGACTGGCCCACTTTCCTCAACCCTCCCCCACACCTCATTCTTCATGAATCTCATCATCCTCTCCCGCAATCCCGCTCTCTACAGCACCAATGCTCTCGTCCAGGCCGCCGAGGCCCGCGGCCACAAGGTCCGCGTCGTCGATTACTTGCGCTGCTACATGAACATCACCTCCAGCAAGCCACGCATCTACCTTGAGGGCGAAGAATTGCACGCCGATGCCATCATCCCCCGCATCGCCGTCCAACACACCGCCTATGGGAATGCCGTCGTAAGACAATTCGAAATGATGGGCGTCTTCACCCTCAACGACAGCGTCGCCATCTCCCGCTCGCGCGATAAATTGCGCAGCCTGCAACTCCTCGCCAAAAAAGGCATCGGTCTCCCCGTCACAGGATTTGCCCACTCCATCGATGCCACCAATGAACTCATCAGCATGTGCGGCGGAGCCCCTCTCGTCGTCAAGCTCCTCCAGGGCACCCAAGGCATGGGCGTCGTCCTCGCCGAGACCAAAAAAGCCGCCGAATCCGTCATCGAAGCCTTCAAGGAAGTGCGCGCAGACATCTTGGTCCAGGAATACATCGCCGAGTCCAAAGGAGCCGACATCCGCTGCATCGTGCTCGGGAAAAAAGTCGTCGCCTCGATGATCCGCCAAGGCATCGATGGGGAATTCCGCTCCAACCTCCACCGCGGTGGTCAGGCGAAAAAAGTCAAGATCAGCGCCGAGGAACGCAAAACCGCCATCCGCTCCGCCAAGATCATGGGCTTGCATTTGGCAGGCGTCGATCTCCTCCGCTCCGCCCGCGGCCCCCTAGTCATGGAAGTCAACTCCTCACCAGGCCTCGAAGGCATCGAAAAATCCACCAACAAAAACGTCGCCGACGCCATCATCGAGTTCCTCGAAACCTCACTCAAAGACAAAAAAACCCAGTCCATTGATGGGAAGTAAAACGGAGCGCGGACT
>JBIIAI010000195.1:0-5304 GCA_044239965.1 Akkermansiaceae bacterium | reverse complement strand
AGAACCGCCACAAGAAGCGTCTGCGCTACAAGTCCTAACAGCGACTGGCGTACCGCGTTTCTTCACCGGATTCCATTTTCATACCTTCTCAGAGACCTGCCCACCGGCGGGTCTCTTTTTTTTGCCCCCCGTAGCAGAGGCATCTTGCCTCCCAGCTCCCTCCTCAGACCATCAACCAAAAACTTCACCCTCTCCCATTCCTTCGTGTCTTCGTGCCTTCGTGCGAGCCTACAAAATCATGCCCATATAGCTTCCATGACGAAGAATTCGACCTTCGACCATGACGCGAGCGAGCCAAAGCTCCTTAAAAAATCCTTCACTTTTTTTCGCCATCTGCTAGATTTGAATCATCGGCCAATTCCATTGTCACATCAATGATTCTGCCTCAAAGCACCCGAAACACTAGGACAGGTTTTGTTGAAAAAATCGACAAGCGACCAAGGGCGGCAGCGCGGAGTAAACTGTGGCGGCACTTTCCACTCGTCGTGTCGTAGCCAGCGAGCGAGAAAGCGCCATGCCGACCAAAACTGAAAAATTACAAATCAGATGTGAAAAAGCGTCATTGGTCACTCGTCCATTCTCCCTTTTAGAAGTAGGACGCTCCCTCAAAACGTCGTTATATCACTCAAGCGAGACCCCGCCTGAAAACGGTCATACCTTTCCACTGATATAAACCCGGCATAGGAAAATCCCCTTGCAATACCAATGAAAAACCTGTTTTCTCATCTCGTAAACCTCGTGTGATATACCACTACGGGATCCTACTAATAAATACTGTTGTGCCCTGTCAGCACGCCACTCGCCATGAAAACATATCCACGCTACTGGTCTCTCTGCTTCGTGATGTTCCTTTTAGCCTGCATAGTCGGCATGAATTTTGTCTTGTCTGGCCTGCCAAGGAATCCGAGCGAGCCGTTTTGGGAGATCGCCAAGCCACACATCGGAGCGTTCATTTTGTTGGCATCAATGATTATGAACTTCGTGGGTTTCACTTTGTTGGCCCAGAGGACGCAGCCAACGGAGAGTGGTAATGGGTTGGACGTCGCATCTACCACCACACCGCCGGCACCATGATCAAACCTCATCAGACTCAGAGCCCAGCAAGGGCGAACAAGGCGCTGGTGCCAACCGCCGGGGCTCCTCTGTCGCCCATGTTTTCCGAAATTTTAACCCGCCATCCCGTCTCCACGCTCACCCCCGCCACGGCGGTCGGCACAGCTAGATCGTTCGGAAAAATATCATAAACGATGTCAACCATTCTCAATCAAGAACTCAAAAGATTAGCCCCCAAGATCATCTTGATCCACAAATGGATCGCTCGCGCATCCATCGTGATATTTCTTCTTGTCGCAGCATTAATTCTCATTCTCGCCATCGGATTGATTCATCATGTTGTCACGTCGCTCCCAGCCGGTGAATCAATGGGGATTTTTGACTATGTCGAATCATTTGTAATCAGCATAGCAGCACTCGCCTTCATCGTTGCAGCATGGATTTCTCGAAGTATTACCCTCTGGCTTTCGAACCTATTGATCAGAATCATGAACGAGCGTCTGAATTGCCATCACGTAACGAAATCAACTGACTAAATGCAACCGCACAAGCCAGCTCATCTAAGGGCGGGCGAGAATATGAAGAAACACGCCAAAAGATTATTGATCATCGGCACGATCTTTTTCGTGACCCTTGTGGGTGGAATCGTTTTAGCCATTTCCCGCATACCAACATCAGCTGATCACGCAAGAGTGGAGTCTTTACTGCGCGATGTCGAATCGAACTACGAATTTAAGAGGATGCGCCAGGACGGGCACGGGCCTGCTGTGTATGTCACAGGGCTGTCATACAGCGACCACTTGAGCGTGTACGGAGTTTATTCAGAACAAGAAGTGACAGAGATACTGCGAGTTGTATCGGAAGCGCAATCAAAGCGTGTGGACAAGAAGACCATCTATGTGGAGTTCTGCGCCGTTGAGCTGGACAGGAGGACTCTCTATCGGAAAGCTACAGTCAGAAAATGAAATCGGAGAATGATCTCGACGTTACAACTACTCTAGAATTCATCCAATAATGGCAATGAGAAATATCACTACAAGTGCTTGCATTGCAGCTATTGCGCTAGTGACGGCATCTTGTGATTCTTCTGACGGGCCTTTGGGAACGGAGGCTTCCCATGCAGAGAGCCAGAGTCATTTTGAGATTTGGAGTTCTGCACTTGATCCAATAGCACATACAGGACACGCAATTGCGTTTGATTGGGAATCTGATGAATACCTATACTGGGTGGCAAGTGACGTGATTCGAGAGCCTCACGAGAACTATCCAAAGCGTGGTACATTTTCAATCGATAAGAGTGGAAATATCGTCCTTGATGCAATTCTTGATTCTCAAGTGACTCTCAAAAGAATTGATATCGATGGATCAGAAGCTCTATCGATTGCGGGTAGGGACTTCGATCAGGCAATGCGCGCCGGTCTTGTTCTTTTTAACCGCAAGCATGGACGAATAGAGAATCCATGGAGCCTCGCTGAGCCAACCGAATTTGAGAAAATCAGAACGGCGGCAATTCTCAAAGCAAAGAGCAAGCAACCCAGCACTGGGCAACCCGCTACGAACTCTCAGTCGAAGGCGAAGGACAGCGATCAAACTCAGCCCTAATCGGAGGTGCGCACTAGGTAGCTAGTTGCCAGTCCTTGACCTTTGCCGGAAATTAAAACATCGATCCTCAGTGAACGTGGACTGGAAGAAAAAACTGTTAGGCACATGGTCGTGGAAGCGGCCTTTTGTTTCATTGGCCTGGGTTTATGGAATCATGGCAGTGGTGGCGTTGGTGTTTGGTAGCAGGCTGCTATTCCGACCACCTGTCGCGGGCTATGAGGCTGATGGCGTTCATTTTCGGCGCATGGAAGTGGAGGGAAAAGCTCTTGGCTATGTGTGGCGGGCACCGCGCGATGCATCATCGCCGGTGTTGTTTTTTTCTCATGGAAATGCCGAGGATCTCGCCGACTATGAATGGCTGTATGAGGAGTGGGAAAATCGTGGCTACGGGGTGCTGGCGTATGATTATCCGGGCTATGGCATTTCCTCGGGTGTGCCGACAGAGGAATCGGTCAATGAGGCCGCGTTGACTGCTTGGCAGTACGGCGTAAAAGAACTTGGCGTGGATCCGCGGCGAGCATTTTTGGTGGGTCGATCCGTCGGATGTGGGCCGACGTTGGTATTGGCGCAAAAGGTGCCGCACGCGGGCGTGGTGTTGATTTCACCTTTCACTTCGGCATTCAAGGCAGCCACGCGGGTGCCGATGTTTATGGGTGATATGTTTCCGAATGATGAGGTGATCCGCACAATAAGAACTCCGTTGTTGATCATGCACGGAGAAAACGATCGGGTGATTCCTTTTTCGCAAGGTCGGTCGCTCTACGAACGTAGTCCTAGTGAAGATCGAACTTGGCTACCGCTTCCCGCGTGTGGCCACAATGATCTTTTTGATGTGCACTATGATCTGATGCTGCAATCAGTAGATGACTTCGTGCGCAAGCATACTCAAAACCCATGATGAAAAAAACTTGCCTGTGGATTCTGATGCTGCTGCCTGCTTGGGCTGCGGAAAAAAGTGCCATGCATGAGGCAGATGTGGTGATTTATGGCGGCACATCTGCTGCGATCACGGCGGCGGTGCAGGTGAAAAACATGGGGCGCAGTGTGATCATTGTTTCGCCCGACAAATACCTTGGCGGGCTGAGCAGCGGAGGTCTTGGCTGGACCGACACGGGAAATAAAGCGGCGATTGGCGGCTTAGCGCGAGATTTTTATCATCGGATCTGGAAACACTACCAACAGGATGACGCCTGGAAGTGGCAGAAAAAAGATCAATACGGGAACAAGGGTCAAGGCAGTCCAGCGATCGATGGCACAGCGCGCACGATGTGGATTTTTGAGCCTCACGTGGCGGAGAAAGTGTTCGAAGAAATGCTCCGCGAAAAGGGCATTGATGTGCATCGTGATGAATGGCTCGATCGCAAAAATGGTGTGGTCAAAGAAGGTGCCGTGCTGCGATCCTTCAAGACATTGAGTGGTGCCGAGTATCGTGGGAAGATGTTTCTCGATGTCACCTACGAGGGCGACTTGATGGCTGCCGCAGGAGTGCGCTATCATGTGGGTCGCGAAGCAAATGCCGTCTATCAGGAGACGTGGAATGGCGTGCAAGAAAAAGCCTACCATCACGCACACGGCTTTCACATTTTTCCCAAACCGATTAGTCCCTATGTGGTACCGGGAGATCCGAGCAGTGGCGTGCTGCCCTACATCAGCAAAGAGCCGATCGCCGCGCGGGGTAGCGGTGACAACAAAATCCAGGCGTATTGTTTTCGCATGTGCCTGAGTCGCCATCCCGAAAACCGCATTCCCTTCGCCAAGCCGCAAAACTACGATCCGAAAAATTACGAATTGCTCGTGCGCATCTACGAGGCTGGGTGGAAGCAAACATTTGGCAAATTCGATCCGATTCCGAATCTCAAAACCGACACCAACAACCACGGTCCTTTCAGCACCGACTTCATCGGCATGAATTACGAATATCCCGAAGCTTCGTATGAAAAACGCCGAGAAATCATCCAGCAGCATCGCGACTACCAACAAGGGTGGTTGTATTTTCTCAGCAATGATCCTCGTGTGCCAGCTGCGGTGCGCAAAGAAATGCAGCAGTGGGGTCTGCCAAAGGATGAGTTTCCCGAAAATGGCGGCTGGTCACGCCAACTCTACATTCGTGAAGCGCGGCGGATGATTGGCTCGATGGTGATGACGGAAAATCATTTGACGAAAAAAATTCCAACACCGGAATCCGTCGGCATGGGCAGCTATGCCATCGACTCGCACAATGTGCAACGCTACATCACCGCCGAAGGGGCCGTGGCCAACGAGGGTGACATTGGCGTGCATTTGAAGGCGCCGTATGAAATTTCCTATGGCTCCGTTCTGCCCGATCCCAAGCAAGCGGTGAATTTGCTCGTGCCCGTATGCGTTTCCAGTTCGCATATCGCCTACGGCTCGATTCGTATGGAGCCAGTGTTCATGATTCTCGGGCAAAGTGCTGCCACTGCGGCGGTTCTGTCACTTGAAAAAAATATCAGCCCCCGCGATCTGCCGTATGCTTCCCTGCGGGAGCGTCTGATCAGCGACGGACAGGTGCTCGAAATAAAATGATTCTGTTAGATTTTTTCCATTGTATCCCCGCGCAGGATCGATCAAGCTAGCGCTCGTATGGAATTACTCGTTGCAACCCTATGTGATACTGCCATGGAGAACCAA
>JBIIAI010000146.1:0-7668 GCA_044239965.1 Akkermansiaceae bacterium | reverse complement strand
TCTTTCCTGAAAGCACAGGATGCAACCAGCTCTCCAATCAAACTCGCGCTGAAGTATAATATGGTCAACTTCGATTCCGATTTGGCGAAGAGTTTCGCGATCCTCAAGGAAATCGGTTATGACGGCGTCGAGCTCGATGCTCCTGGTGGTCAAAATAAAGTAGAAGCCCTCGCGGCATCGAAATCCTCTGGCCTGCCGATTCATGGCGTGGTCGATTCGATCCACTGGCGCACGCGCCTTTCCGATCCCGATGAAGCTGTGCGCGAAAAGGCCCTCGAAGGCCTGCTCACAGCCATTCGCGAATCTCATTCGGTCGGCGGCACCAGCGTTCTGTTAGTGCCGGCGGTTGTCGATGATGCAACCACGCACGACCAAGCATGGGAGCACTCGATCGCGCAAATCCGCAAGGCCTTGCCACTAGCGAAGGAGCTCAACATTCACATCCTCATCGAAAACGTCTGGAACCAATTTCTTTACGACCCGAAAGGCAACAACACGCAGGATGCGAAGTTGCTCTGCGATTACATCGATGAAATCAACTCGCCACTCGTGGGCTCCTATTTCGACATCGGCAATCATCAAAAATTCGGCAAGCCCGCTGAATGGATCACGCAGCTAGGCAAGCGCATCATCAAACTCGACGTCAAAGACTGGGGCATCAAAGGCGGATTCGGCAAGATTGGCGAAGGTGATGTCGCTTGGGCCGATGTGCGTGCCGCATTGAAACAAATCAACTACAAGGGATGGGCGACCGCTGAAGTGGCGGGTGGCAATCGAGAAGTTTGTGCGGAAATTTTAGCGCAGATGAAAAAGCACCTGTTAGGACAAGGCGCGTAAATGTGAGCCATGATTTCTCGCTAGACATTCAGCGCCAATCCCACCTAAGATTACCGCTATGCAATCACTAATCCGTTTTTTTGCTACCGTCGCCCTCGCAATTTTGCCGCAGTTGACCCTCTCGGAGGAAGCCCCCGCTCATCCGGTGAAACCCTTGCTATGGAAAATCGAGGGCAAAGGGCTCAGCAAGCCAAGTTACTTGTTCGGCACCATCCATCTGGGAAGTGGACCGCTTGCCAAGCTTCATCCCGCGGCGGAAGCCGCGTATGAGCAGTCAGACGTGCTCTACACAGAAATTCCATTTGATCAAAAAACGCAGTTGGGAGCGACTCGCCTGCTGCTCCGCAATGATCAAAAAACTCTCGTGCAGTCGATTGGAGAGAAATTGAAAAATCGGCTCGATGAGGAACTCGCAGCCATCAATCCTCAGCTGGATTCCGAACCATTTCAATCCCTCAAAACCTGGGCTGTAGCTGTGACTTTACCGATGCTCAAAGCGCAGATCGGTGGAGAGCAAGCCATGGATGGCACACTTTGGCAACGCGCGGAAGCAGATGAGAAAAAAACCGACAGCATCGAAACCGTGGAAAGCCAACTGGGCGTGTTTGATGCGTTCAATGAAGAAGAGCAAATCATCATGCTCTCAGAAACGCTCAAGATGATGAAAGAAGATCGTCTCGCGAAAAAAGATTCCATGCAGGAATTGATCGACGCTTATGTAACGGGAGATTTGCAATCATTGCAAAAAACGCTCGATAAATCACTCGATGAAATGCGCAAAGGTGAGCACAAAGAATTAGGCGAACGTTTTTACAAAAAACTGCTTACAGACCGCGATGCGAGCATGGCGGAAGTGATCGTAAAAAAATTGGCCAATTCCCCCGGCGACTGTCATTTTTTCGCAGCAGGAGCTGCTCATTTTACCAGTGATTCAAGCATCCGTGCGCACCTAGAAAAAGCAGGATACAAAATCACCCGCATCGAGAAATAAGAAGTCTCCCATAATCCTCGAATTGATTATCGAGCTGAGAATATACGCTCGGTGTAGATTTTCCTCTCAAAAACATCGTTCTTTACGCTCGTGCCTTGCTGTGCTTGGCTGTGTCTGCCATCATGCGCTGCTTTTACTCACAAGACTTCGAATTAACTCTGCCATCGGGCCATCCTTTTCCGATGGAAAAATATCGTGTCTCCAAGGATATGCTGTTGGAAGGTGGAATCATCTTGCCTGAGGAAATCATCGAAGTACGCATTGCCGACTCGCACATCCTTCAACGTGTGCACGACCAAGATTACGTCAATCGCATTTACAGCTGCGCCGTTGATCGCAAAGAAGAAATGCGCCTCGGACTGCCTGTGACGCCTCAACTTTATACGCGCAGCGCGACCGAGGTGGAAGCCACGCGATTGACCTGTCGTGCGGCCCTCGAAGAAGGTGTCGCCGTTTGTCTCGCTGGCGGCATGCATCATGCGTTTCGTGAACATGGCGAAGGCTATTGTGTTTTTAACGACGTTGCAGCGGCGATTCGCGATTTGCAAGATTGGAAGCCGAACATCAAGATCATGGTGGTCGATACCGATGCGCATCAGGGAAATGGCACCAACGCCATCCTTGAAAGCGATCCTCGTGTTTTTACCTATTCGATCCATGTCGGCAACGCCGAGAACCGCAAATTCAACGGCTCAATGGACGTCGAAACCGTGCGCTACGTCGAGGGCGAGATGTATTTGAAACAACTCTTTTCCACGCTCGCCGCAGCGCTCGATACCTTCGTGCCGGATTTGGTAATCTGGATCGCTGGTGCCGACAATCATCGCAATGACCGCTTTGGTCAAATGATGCTCTCGCTGAAGGATCTGCAACGCCGTGATGAAATTTTGCTCAAGGCATTCATTCGCAACCGCATTCCTGTAGCGGTGCTCTATGGTGGTGGTTACAATCGGCAAGCTGAATTCACCGCGAAGATTCATCGCAACACCGTAGCGATGGCGAAAAAAATCACGACAGAGTTTCGTGGTCTATAACCTTTGATTTTACTATGTTTCAACCAACTACTATCGCCATCGTAGGTTCTGGTGCCATCGGATTGTATTACGGTGGTCGCCTTGCCGAGGCGGGGCATCGGGTGACGTTTTTGCTGCGCAGTGATTACGATGCTGTGCGCGAGCAGGGATTGCGTTGCGAAAGTGTGCATGGTGATTTTCATTTGTCAGAGGTATCCGTCGCGCGCGATTCGGCAGAGATTGGCGCCGTTGATTTGGTAATCGTGGCATGGAAGGCGACAAGCAATCACTTGTTAGAAAAAATTCTACCACCGCTGTTGCATGAAAAAACGCAGGTGCTGACCTTGCAGAATGGACTGGGCAATTGTGAAGCAATCGCGGCGATCACAGGCCCCGAGCGAGTGATGGCGGCCTTGTGTTTTGTGTGCATCAATCGCATCGCGCCTGGCTCCATCGTCCACACGGCTGGCGGACGCATGGCCATTGGCGAATTTTTGCCTGATTCATTGGGTCGCAAAGAGGGCGTGGCGAAACTTTTTTCGTCGGCAAAAATCGATACCGCCGTCGAAGAAAACGTCGAGGAAGCAGTGTGGAAAAAACTTTTGTGGAATGTGCCTTTCAATGGTCTCGCGATCGCTGAAGGCGGCAAGACTACCGACCTTTTGCTGGCTGACGATGCCATTGTTTTGGAAATGCGAGCGCTGATGACAGAAGTCATCGCAGCAGCAAAAGTCCGCGGATTTTTGTTAGATAAAAAATTGATCGACTGGAACATTGATCGCACGCGTCCGATGGGAGCATATCGTCCAAGCAGTCTGATCGATTGGCAAGAAGGTCGCGAAGTCGAGATCGAAGCGATCTGGGCCGAGCCCTTGCGGCGAGCGGAAGAGAAAGGTCTACACTTGCCGCATTTGACTGGATTGCTCGCCCGCATACGCGCGGCATGTGCTTGAATTATTGTGTGACCTGCGAGTCACATACTTTTCCTTGCACCTGAGTGATTCGGTTCTATGATTTGGCTCATGTTTGACACAAACAACACGAGTTCCAAAAGCAGTCGTCGCGATTGGCTGAAAGCGCTTTCGTTAGGTGGTGCTGCGGCGATGCTGCCATCATGCCAAAAGCCTGAGGCGAAACAAGCAGGGTCACCTGCGAAGTCGGATCGTGTACGTGGAATTGTTTACATGGTGTCCGATGGCATGAGCCCCGGTGTCTTAACGATGGCGCAGGCGTTTTCTAAGCAAATCCGCCAGCGTGGCACTCATTGGTGGGATTTGATCAATCAACGATCCTCGGCGCGAGGACTGATGGATACCGCTTCGGCAAATTCGTTAGTGACGGATTCTGCCGCGGCCTCTTCGGCATGGGGCGGTGGGCAACGTGTGAAAAATGGCATGATCAACGTCTCAGTCGAAGGCAAAGAAATCACACCGATTGCCGCGATTTTGAAGAAAAAAGATGTGCGTATTGGTTTGGTGACAACCGCCTCGGTGACGCATGCCACGCCCGCCGGCTTTGCGGCATCAGTGAAAGAGCGCAGCAATGAAAACTCGGTCGCGCAGCAATACTTGAATCGTGTGGACGTGATCCTCGGTGGTGGTTCGCAATTTTTTGACCCGAAAAAACGGAGCGACCGTGCGGATTTGTTCGCCGAGTTTGGCAGTGCTGGATACCAAGTGGTCAAGAATCGTCAGGAAATGCTCGATGCCAAAAATGAGAAATTGTTAGGCACATTCGCACCCAATTACATTCCCTACACCATCGACCGTGAGCAATCTGCTGAACTCCAAGCGCAGGTGCCAGTATTGGCGGAAATGGCAGAGGCGGCCTTGTCGCGTTTTTTGTCCTCCGGCAAGCCGTTTTTGTTGCAGGTAGAGGGAGCACGTATTGACCATGCAGCGCACTTGAACGACATCGGTGCTTTGTTGCGCGAGCAGTTGGCCTTCGATGATTCTGTGGGAAAGGTCCTTGAGCTTTGCGCGGCCCATCCCGATGTCTTGGTGGTAGTTACCTCGGACCATGGCAACGCAAACCCGGGGCTTAACGGCATTGGTCCTAGTTATGGCGAAAGCACTCGCAGCTTCGAAACCATCGCGCGCATGAAACAATCGCACGAAATGCTGTTCGCTACCTGGCGTCAAAATCCACAACAAAATCTGAATGCACTCATCAAGGATTCGTTAGGTTTCGCCTTGCATCAAGATGAAGCACAGTGCCTCGAAGCGGTGTTGACTCGCAAACCGATTGTCGAGTGGAATGATCTGCTCGAAAACCCCGAAGGACAACTTGGGCAGTTTGCTGGCAATCATACCGGTGTCGGCTGGACTGGCACCACGCATACTTCGGATCCTACCATCGTCACTGCCACAGGTCCACAAGCCGAGCGCTTTTCCGGCATGGTGGTGAATACTGATGTGAACGTGCATTTTCAGGAGTTGTTAGGCTAAAATCCCTCGCTATAAAAAAAGCCACCCGTGACATCACGAGTGGCTTTTTTTGCGTAATGGATAGAAGTGATCTTAGCGATCCACACGAGCCGAACCACCACCGACAAGTTTTTTCACTTCGTCGAGAGTGGCCATAGAGGTATCACCCGGTGTGGTCATGGCGAGAGCACCGTGAGCCGCACCGTAATCCACCGCTAAGGCGGCATCGTTGAATTCAAGGAAGCCATAAGCAAGGCCGCTGGCAAAGGAATCGCCACCGCCGACGCGGTCGTAGATTTCCATTTTCGGACGCTCGATCGATTCAAAAAACTTGCCATCGTGCCAGCAGACAGCCGCCCAGTCGTTGACGGTGGCACTGTGGACATCGCGCAAGGTGGTGGCTACCACTTGGAAGTTTGTGAAATCTTGGACGACACGCTCGATCATGTTCTTGAAATGATCGACGTTGATGCCCGTGATGTGTTCGCTGACGCCTTCTACTTCGAAGCCGAGGCAAGCAGTGAAGTCTTCTTCATTGCCAATCATGACATCGACATAACGAGCGATCTCACGGTTCACCTCTTGCGCCTTGGCTTGGCCACCAATGGATTTCCACAGGCTGGGGCGATAGTTGAGGTCGTAAGAAACGATGGTGCCGTATTCTTTGGCCTTCTTGCAGGCCTCTAACACCACAGCAGCGGTAGTCTCAGAGAGTGCTGCAAAAATGCCACCCGTGTGGAACCAACGAGCACCATGTTTGCCGAAAATCTCATCCCAGTTGATGTCCCCAGGCTTGATCTGACTGGCGGCCGTGTTGCCGCGATCGCTCGTGCCTTTGGCACCGCGCAGACCGAATCCACGCTCAGTGAAGTTCAGACCATTGCGAACATCGCGACCAATGCCATCGAATTTTTTCCACTGCACAAAACGCGTATCAACTCCGCCTTGAAGGATGAAATCTTCGATCAAACGACCTACGTCATTTTCGGCAAATGCTGTAACGACCGCTGCACGTTTGCCAAAGCAACGACGCATGCCACGAGCAACATTGTATTCGCCACCACCTTCCCAGGCTTGGAACTGGCGGGTCGTGCGGACGCGGCCATCACCGGGATCGAGACGCAACATGATTTCCCCAAGGGAAATGATATCGTAGGCACATTCTTCTGCGGATTTAATTACGAGACTCATAGTAGTTGTTAGGTTGTAGGAAAAAGATGTTATTCAGCAGAAGGAACCACGCCATTGGCGCAGAACACAGGACCGCTGTTGTTAAGGAAATTGACCAAGTTGTTGAGCGACTTCATCGCCTGACGTGGCACGCTTTCGTAAGTGCGAGAACCGACGTGTGCAGTAACGATGGCTTTGGGATGAGAAAGCATGGGATCGTCGGCGGCGGGTGGCTCTTGCTCCATGACATCGGTGGCGTAGCCGGCAAGATGTCCAGAATCCAATGCCTCAAGGATCGCAGCGGCATCGGCGAGTTCACCGCGACCCGTGTTAACGATCACTGCTCCTTTCGGCAACAAGGCCAAGCGTTCACGATTGATCAGGTGTTTGGTATCGGCCGCCAATTTGGTGTGCGGGCTGATGATGTCACAGGTGGAAAAAATCGAGTCGATGCTGTCATGGCGGATCACGCCGTATTGTTCGCAAAATTCTGTCGGCCAGAAATTGCCGTAGCCATGCACTTCCATGCCAAATGCTTTGGCGCGGATGATCACCTCTTGACCGATGCGACCGAGACCAATGACGCCGATTTTTTTCGACCAAAGTTCATGACCCGTCAGACGCAGCCATTCGCCCTTGCGCGTGGCATCGACGCTGGGGATGAGGTTTTTCACCAATGCCAAGAGCAAGCAAAAGGTGTGCTCGGCGACGGTGGTGTGATTGACTCCAGGGGTGAACATCACGGGAATCTTCATCTCCTTGGTGGTGGCGATATCGATCTTGTCGAGGCCGATGCCATACTTGGAAATCACTTTCAGGCGAGGGCCGGATTTTTCCAACACGGCACGCGTGATGGCGTCATCGCCGCAGAGAAAGGCATCAAATTCACCGGTAAGCTCCAGCATTTTTGTCTCGCTGAGTGGGCCGCGCTCGCGCACGATTTCGAAACCTTGGGACTCGAGAAGCTCGTGATGCGGGCCTGGAGTATCTTGAAAACTGCATGTGGTAAGTAAAACGCGTGTCGACATAAGTTGTATGACAGGTTTCTGTCCTGTGCTGCCCCCTTCGTCAAGAAAATTGAGAAAAAATCGGCAGAAAATGGCTAATTATGACGTAGGAAAAACGCATCCTACTGTTTTTCTTGTCGCAAGCTTGTATTTTCCGAAAAATCATCCAAATTCTTGCCGTAATTTCGCAACTCTATGAAAAAACTAACTACCTTACTCCTATC
>JBIIAI010000029.1:0-25733 GCA_044239965.1 Akkermansiaceae bacterium | reverse complement strand
TCTCAAAATGCAGTCCTAACAGCTTCTGCATCTCGTGCAGGCAAGCTGTGGCGTTGTCGCGTGATCGTTTCTGATGGCAACGATAGCAGTGATGCATTTTTGTCCGAGAAAGTGCAGATTCTTGCGCGTCCGCTCAGCTCTGTGATGGCAGGGGCAGCATACTCCTACCAGAGTGGGTTGGTCTTGCGCGGTACGGAGTCACCACTCTCCCGTGCAGCGATGATTCATGAATTTAGCCAAGGGGCGGGCTCTGCCGAGTGGGTTGAAATCCTTACTCTCCAGGCAGGAAGTTTCCGCAACTGGTCATTGTCCGATAATTCCGCTACGCGTCTTACTTTCGCTGCATCAGCAGCATGGGACAATATTCCCGCTGGCACTTTGATCGTTATCTACAATGGCTCCGCGAAAGATCCGCTTTTGCCTGCCGATGATGCCGATCCAAGCGACGGGAAAATGATCTTAGCTAGCAGTAATCTTACATTTTTCTCGGCTCCCACCAGCTGGCCAGCGCTCGGGAATAGCGGTGATGCCCTCGTTTTGCGTAATGCTACTAGCGCGGTGATCAGTCGAGTAGGATATGGTAATGACACCAGCTCGCAGCCCAACGTCGGCGCCGTGAATTCAGGCAAAGCGGCTTATTACACAGGAGGCGATGACGCAGGTTCATGGAATGCAAGTCAGTGGGTGGTTACAAGCTCCAGTACGGTCCGCCGTGCACGTGCATTGGCTCCTGCCATTTCCTTAGCTAGTGGTTCATATGCACAGAATTTTTCGACCACTCCAGGCGCCTCGGGAACTGCCTACCCCGATGGCTGGAGTTGTTTCAATGGTAGCACGGAAGACCAAATCATGGATGTAGGTACCGCAACGTCAACTTCAGGTGCCAACT
The DNA here is from genome assembly GCA_044239965.1 of Akkermansiaceae bacterium. Lineage (GTDB taxonomy): Bacteria > Verrucomicrobiota > Verrucomicrobiia > Verrucomicrobiales > Akkermansiaceae > UBA956. The sequence goes on along the minus strand of JBIIAI010000029.1, from coordinate 24,844 downwards.
ACAACTACGGTTCGCGCATTGGCCTGTTAGGCTCAAGTGGTGCATTTGATACGAGTTCGTTAGTCTTGGCGATCGCGAATACTACTTCGTTGAGCAACTTGCGCATCAGTTATGATGTGCTGAAAATCCGAGAGCAAACTCGATCACATGATTTGATATTGGAATACAGCACCACCTCGCCCACCACAGGTTTTGTTGCTGTGGATGGCGCGAGCTATACCTCGGGAGCGATCGCTGCGGGGACTGCCACATCGTTTACAAACATTGCTCTGCCAGCTGCGTTGGAGAATCTGAGCTCTACGGTTTATCTGCGATGGCTCTATAGGCCCAATGCCGTGCCGGGTTCAGGCTCGCGTGATGGTTTAGCGTTAGATAATGTGCAAATTTCCAGCAGCACAAGCGGCACACCGAGCTTGCAGTTGTCGATCAGTCCCTCGACTTTTCCGGAAAATGCAGGCGCTAATGCCGCTACAGGCACGGTGAGTGTCTTGGTTGCACCTAGCACAAACCTTGTTGTGACTTTGGCGAGTTCATCACTGCTGAATGTCACTGTGCCAAATTCAGTAACCATTCTTGCTGGACAAACATCGGCTAATTTCGCAATTGCGGCGATAGATGATAACGCAGTCGACGGTGTAGCCAATGCATCAATCAATGCTGAGGCTGCTGGCTACATCGCGGCAAATGCCAACATAACAGTCACTGACAACGAGGCTCCTGCGGAAGGTGTTACGCCAGGGGCTCCCAATAGTGTGGTAAATCAGCAATTTGTCACAGCCTTGCGCACTGGCGCACTCAACCTGCCTTCGCTTTTTCGTTGGGCAAGTGGTAATTTGATACCAGCTGGACTAAGCTTGGACAGTAGCTCTGGACTGGTCAGCGGATCTCTGGCTCTGAGTGTCGCGGTTGGAGATTACCCAATTGTCATTGAACGCTACAATAGCCTGGATGAAGTGGTGAGTCAGAGTTTTTTGCTCACTGTTACAGCTCCGCCGGCGGGCACATATGCGGCGTGGGTTGCGAGCTTTGCGATCAACTCGCAAACCCAGATTCATGCTGATATGGATGGGGATGGAGTCGCCAATGGCTTAGAAAATTTCTTCGGCACTCGCCCTGACCTCTCTTCCCTGGGATTGGTGCAAGTCTCAGCTGCGAGTGGACAAATCATTTTTGAGCACAGCTTGTCAAATACTCCAGCCTCCGATCTATCGCTGGCCTATGAATGGTCGGTCGATCTTCAACAATGGCATAATGGTGGAACTACGGCAGGAGGCATTACTGTGAATTTTTCCACTAGCTTGATAAGTGATGTGATTGCACCAGCAAATGATGTGATACGCGTAATCGCCACGGCTACGGGCTCCACACCTGTTAAGCTTTATGCCCGAGTTCGTGTGACACAGGCCCCATGAATACGGTTAATTTTTCTTGCAAGTGCACTGACCAGTCTTGCTGGCCTCAGGCGAGCACTTGCAGGTTTTGCAGTCGGTGCAGGCTTTGCTTCCGCAGTAAGAAATGGAAGCACCAATGCTGCAAGATGATACGACCAAGCATGCGACAGCACAGAGAAAGAGAGTGGTGATATTTTTCATAATGGTAAAAAAATGTAGCATGCAAGCTGCGGCTGTCAATCAGGATCAATCATCGCTGGGCTGATCGGCGCGGCCTGTCAGTGGCTGCATCATGCGTTGTGGGATCACAAAGCGCAGAATGCCAGAGCGTGAGGGAGGTTTGATTTCGAGCAACGCGATCGCGCCTTTGCGGACTTCTACAGCACCGCCTTCTCCATTGGTGACCCACGCGATCAGCGAGGAAAAGTCTGGTTCGTGACCTACAATACAAACGCGTTTGAATTCGAAAAAGGCACTCAACTCGCGCAGTGCGACATCAGGATGCATGCCAATAGCCAGCCACGATTGGATCACAGGACCAGGAAGATGAGCGGCTTTGCAAAAATGATCTGCTGTTTGTTTTGCTCGCACCATGGGACTGGTCAATACGATTTCCGGGAGTAGCCCGGCGAGGCGCAGATACTCTCCTACACGACGCGCTTGATCGATGCCTTTACCAAGTAATGCGCGTTCGGCATCGCCCGCGGGCAGTCCATGAGCTTCGGCCTTGCCGTGTCGTAGTAGGAGAAGTTCCATAGTATTGTAAAAATTACATGGTCATACCACCATCGACGGCAAGCACTTGGCCGGTGATGTAGCGAGCTTCTTTGCTGGCGATGAAAAGCACAGCGTTTGCAATATCAGCGGTCTCGCCAAAGGAACCGAGCGGGATTTTTGCCATGACTTCTTCCCGCAGTTTTTCCGACAGCTCGCCAGTCATGTCCGTGGTGATGAAACCTGGGGCGACAGCATTGCATGTCACTGCACGGCCAGAGAGTTCACGCGCAACGGCTTTGGTGAAACCAATCAATCCCGCCTTACTCGCCGAGTAGTTTGCTTGTCCAGCATTGCCGATGAGGCCGATGACTGAGGCGATGTTGATGATGCGCGGTTCTTCGGCTTTCATCAAGGTGCGCATGAATGCTTTTACCGTGTTGAAGGCGCCCTTGAGATTGGTATCGAGCACGGTGTTCCAATCTTCTTCTTTCATGCGCATCAGCAAGCCATCACGCGTGACGCCAGCGTTGTTGACGAGAATGTTGACGGTGCCGAAATCAGCAATGATCTGTTTGCCCAGTTCTTGTATGGCTTCGTGATCTGCGACATCGACGGCATAGGCTTTGGCAGATCCTGGATGAGTGGCGTTGAGTTCATCCGCCACGGCTCCGCAACTGGAGAGACTGCGGCTGACTACGGCAACTTTCGCTCCGTTTTCGACAAATGCTTTGGCGATGGCCTGACCAATGCCTCGGCCACCACCGGTGACCACTGCGACTTTTCCTTCAAAATTTGGCATGCGCGGAATTTGCGCATTTTTAGTGTCGCAGTCAAAACATTCCTTTGTTAAGTTCCTTGCATGCGTTGTCCGTATTGCCGTGCTGCTCTCGAAGAAAACTCCGCCGAATGCCCCTAGTGTAAACTAACGTTGAATCGGGCCGCGTCGTTGTTGGGGGCTGTTCCACGCATTGCCCCGGGCTTGTCGGATGCTGCGGTCATTCTTTCCCCTCGTGAAATGAAACGTCTCGGCGCCCGAATTCACGAAATAAAACGTCGATTTCCGCAGGTGACTTTGCACATCATCGTGCGTGATGTGCCAACCAATCATCCCTTCGATCTTTATCTCTTCTGGCTGTTCAACAATGCGAACCTATCTGAGGAAGCGCACAAGGGTGGAGAAAATCGCGATATTTTGTTGCTACTCGATCACGTCCAAAACCGCGTCGGCCTGATTGTCGGTTACGGACTGGAGCCATTCTTGCGCGAGGAGGCGCTTGATCATTTGTTAGAAATGGCTGAGCCAGCCTTCCGCGAACAACGTTGGATGGATGGCTTTTTGTCGATCATCGATGGCTTGGATCAATTGCTCGAAGCTGCTGCTATCGAACTGCAAGAAGCTCTTGGCATCATTACGCAGAAAAAAATCGCGCTGCGTGATGGCGAGTATTGAGCTTTAATCAACGTGCGAAAATCCGTGGCGCGCTGGTCGTGCCAAATCGATCCGCACTGCTCACTGCGACAGCTTCTGCGAGAGGAATGCTCACGGTTTGTTCCTGCGGGCCCAGCACTTGATAGGTAAACCATTTGCCCTGATAGCGAGCTTGCAAAATGGTTTTTTTGATGGCGGGATCGCGATGTTTCCAAGAGATTTTGGTTTCTTTGCCCTCGGCCCGCGCCGCAGCTTCTGGCATAGCGGGCGCGATTCTTGGTGCACCTGCGAGTGGCGGAACGAGTGCTCCGGTGCCATAGGCTTTTTTCAACAGAGCGTTGACGTTGTCGCGATTTTCCATCAGCGCTTTCACACTCCAGTGCAAATGTCCTGCGTGCTGTGATCCAGGAATCGTGCGGCTGAGCATCACTTGGTTGTAGATTTCCTCGGCTTTGCGTGTGGGGTCCTCGCTGCTCGACAAACGTGATGTGGCAATGCCCGGCCAGACGGGTCGAGAACCCTGAGCGCGCCACCATTTTAGCAAAAGTGGATAGCTCTGAGGCCCCTCAATGCGCCAATAAAGCTGCGGTGCCATGTAGTCGCACCAACCATTGGCTAGCCACTTGCGCGCATCACAGGCGAGATCCTCGTAGGCGTTCAACTGCGCTGTCGTGCCCTCGGGGATTCCTGGTTTCCAAATGCCAAAGGGACTGATGCCGATGCGCAACCATGGTTTGACCTGTTTGAGTTGCGCATACATTTGCTGCACAAACTGATCGACCAGTGCACGGCGTTCGGCATTGGTCTTGCCATCGGCAAAGCGTGCGCCGCCAATCGGATAGGGATAAAAATAATCATCGATATGAATGCCATCCACATCGTAGCGGCGGGCGACGTCGAGCATTGCAGCGAGAGCACGCGTGCGCGTTTCAGGAATCGCAGGATCGCACCACTTCATGGTAGCGTATTGCTTTGTTAGATTTGGAGCGCTGCGCGTAATGTGATTTGGTGCAACGGGCGTCGCGGCATTTGCCTGAGCGCGAAAGGGATTGAACCATGCGTGGACTTCGATGCCACGGCGGTGAGCCTCGGCAATGGTGAAGGCGAGGGGATCGTAGCCCGGAGATTTGCCCATGGTGCCGGTGAGCCATGATGACCAAGGCTCGCGGCTCGATTCATACACCGCGTCGCATTGAGGTCGCACCTGAAAAATCAGAGCGTTCATGCGCAACTCGACCATGCGATTGAGAATCGCGACCATTTCCGCTTTCTGCGCTGCTGCGGATAGTGTGCTTTTGCTCGGCCAATCGATGTTGTAAATCACCGCAGCCCATGCCCCACGAAACTCTCGTGTTACAGCGGGGATGTTCTCTTTGACTGGCCGATAAGGCTGAGCCATGAGAACAGAGGCCAGCATCAGCCAGCAGGCGGCGATAATTTTTTTGTGCATCATCCGTTCAGCTTGTGAAGAGCTTTTGGCAAGAAAATGCCGTCCTTGCGAATCAACTTGCCATCAAAGTAAATCTCGCCACCACCGGTGTCTTTTCGTTGGATGCTCACCATGTCCCAGTGCACTTGCGAGCGATTGCCATTGTCGGCTTCTTCGTAGGCTTGGCCTGGAGTGAAGTGAAACGATCCACTGATTTTTTCATCGAACAAAATATCGCGCATCGCATGGCGGATGTGTGGATGGAAGCCAAGGGCGAATTCGCCAATGTAGCGCGCTCCGGGATCGGCATCGAGAATGCGATTGAGCTCTTTGGTTTTGCCTGGGGATTCCGCTTTGACAATTTTTCCTTTTTCAAACGTCAGTACGATGGAGTCAAAGGGAATGCCTTGATAAATCGTCGGTGCATTGTAAGAGATCACACCTTCCACGGAATCCTTCACCGGAGAGGTGAATACCTCGCCATCGGGCACATTGTAGTTGCCTCCACTGGTGACGGCGGGAATGTCTTTGATCGAGAATCGCAAATCCGTGCCCGGACCTTTGATGTGGACATCACTGGTCGCATCCATGAGTTTTTTCAAGGCATTCATGGCGGGGATGAGTGCTTTGTAGTCGAGCAAGCAACACTTGAAGTAAAAATCCTCGAAGGCCTCAGTGCTCATGCCGGCTTGTTGTGCCATGGATGCCGTCGGCCAGCGCAATACACACCACTTAGTTTTCTTGACGCGATGATCGATGACTCCGCGCGTTTTGCCCATCGCTAACTTCATGCGCTCGGCTGGGACATCGCTGGTTTCGGCGATGTTTGATGAACCGCGAATGGCAATGTAGGCATCCATGTCCTTCATTTCGTGCAGCAAATGTTTGGCGATCAAGGAATATTGTTCGTCAGTGGCTCCGCGTAACATTTCGCGATTGAGTCGATTGCTATGCAGGCGCAACAGCGGCACCGCTCCGACGGCGCGAGCCTCGCGAATCAAGGCAATGCCGATGCTCTCCGGCACATCGTAGAGATCGAGAAGAACCTTTTCGCCTTTTTTGAGTGAGGTCGAATAGCGAACCAATTGCTTGGCCAAGTCATCAATGCGTGAGTCGTGCATGAAGCGAGTGTGCATGAAACGAGCAAAAGGTCAAAATTTTTAGCGCAGGGGAGATCGATGCTGCGTCTTGCACGCAAGGGCTCTGGAGGCATTTGCGATTGCTAAGTTGCGGAAGAGTGGTAATGTTTCTATATGTTCGACATCATCGGTTACATGATTTTGGGTTTGCTTGCGGGTGGTCTCGCAAAATGGATCACGCCGGGTGAGCAGAAAAGCGGTTGCCTCTTTACCATTGTGTTAGGCATTGGTGGTGCGATCGTCGGTGGCTTCATTGGGAAATTTTTGTCGTTCCTACCCGCCACGACCGACAATGGCTTACTGCCTTCTGTGGGTTCGATCATCACAGCCACGCTTGGCGCTTTTCTGCTGCTTTTGATCTTCGCGAAAAAGGGCAAAAAATAATCGAATTTTCCGATCGCGATCACTAATGCTTGCCATCGAGTCGGGTTTCGTTTGATCATTGCGCATGCGATACGCCGAACGATTAGCTGCCCGGATTGCCACAACAAATTCCCGACTCTGTGTCGGACTGGACCCTCGCCCCATAGATGGCAACATCGCTGCCGTCGAAGGATTTCTGAAGTCGGTCGTCGAGCAAACATGGGAACATGCGGCGGCATTCAAGCCGAATATGGCTTATTTCGAGGCGATGGGATTGCAGGGCATCGAAATTCTCGATCGCCTGTTGCCGTGGATGCCGCGTGAGGTGCCGATCATTCTTGATGCCAAGCGCAGCGATATCGGAGAGACGCAGAAATACTATGCACATAGTTATTTCGAACACTGGAAAGTGGATGCAGTCACGCTGAATCCGTTTCTCGGCTATGATTCGATCGAGCCATTTCTCTCGTGGGAAGGCAAAGGGATCTATCTACTGGCGGTCACCTCGAATGCTGGTTCGCAGGATTTTCAGCAACAAATTTTGGCCGATGGCCGATCAGTGTTTGAGCTCGTTACCGCTCTTGGGGAGCGTTCGCGCGCGGCCAACATGGCCACCGATGTGGGCTACGTTGTCGGTTTGACCAATTCTGCTGGGGTCTTGCCCAAGATTCCCGATGCTCCCTTGTTAGTGCCCGGTTTGGGCGCGCAAGGCGGCGACCTCGCGGCCCTTGCCGCTGCGGGACGCAGTGCAGGCGATGTGATCAATGTATCCCGTGGTGTTCTCTACGCCAATGATGATTTGAGCTATGGCCAACGGGCCAAAAACTGGGCAGAAATGATTCGCGCTGCGTATGCAGGGTGAGGTTTTGGCTAAGCCTTTCACCAATTAACAAATAACCAATAACTTTCAAAGCAACTCACGCGCTTTCACCTTAAGAAGCCAGCGATCACTGATGATGTCTGCGAGGTGATGCGCGAGGTGTTCTTTGGTATCGCGCGGCAGAGCGGTGTTTTCTGCGGGTTCGACAATCAACACTTCGTTTTCTGCCGAGTCAAATCCGATACCGGCTTGAGAAACGTCGTTGGCGATGATCATGTCGCAGCCCTTGCGTTCCAGTTTGATACGCGCATTTTCCTCTAAATTTTCTGTTTCCGCAGCAAAGCCCACCAGATATCCCGTGAAGCCCATGACCTGACGCGCCGAGCCCAAAATATCGGGCGTCTTTTTCAATTCAAGGGTGAGCGTGTCTCCAGATTTTTTGATTTTTTGTGATGCTACCGAAACAGGGGTGTAATCGGCGACGGCTGCACAAAAAATGGCAGCATCCATCTGCGGCAGGTAATGAGCGACGGCATCGTACATTTCCTGCGCTGTCTCGACGGGAATGAAATCGACGTGATCCGGTATATCAAGCTGCGTCGGCCCGGAAATCAACAGCACTTGTTCTTCGCGACGCGCAAAGGATTCGGCCAGCGCATAGCCCATGCGACCGGACGAGCGATTGGTGAGAAAACGCACGGGGTCGATGGGCTCACGAGTGGGCCCTGCGGTGATCAGAACTTTCAAAGCGACTGCGGTTAGTTGTCTTTTTTCTTGTCGTCTTCGGCCTTTACTTCCTTAGGAGCATCCTCTTTGGGCGCATCCACAGTTGGATCTTTGTCGTCGGCAGGTTTCGCTCCAGCAGCAGCGGGATCGGCGGATTTGGCAAATTCTTTGCGCAATTCTTCGAGCGCTTTTTTGCCATCTTCCACATCCTTGGCGGTGGCAATGGTCGAAATTTCGCCAAGCAGAGTTTTGGCATCTTTGTCGCCATTTTGGATCGCAATGTTGGCCCAAGCCCATGCTTGAGGCAGGTTTTGCTTGGTGCCAGCACCAGAAGCCATCAAGCGCGCGACGGAGGCGGCGCCTTGAGCATTGCCACTGCGGGCCGATGCTTCATAGAGTTGTCCCGCTTGGGAGAAGTTTTGAGCAACACCATAACCTTTTTCATACAAGGTAGCGAGGTTGTTCATCGCGACGGCATTGCCCGCTTGTGCTGAACGTTGGAACCATCCTGCGGCGGCCGATGGATCGGCTACGCCCATAGCTCCAGACAGATAGAACAATGCCATTTCGTTCTGTGCTTGGGCGATGTTGCCCATCGCGGCATTGAGCAAGTGGTCGTAGGCGCGGCGTGCGGAATCAATTTTTTCTTCAGGCTTGCGCTCGTCAGGATCGGGTGCTTGGAGCAATTTTGCTGCGTAACGATAGCTGCCAACGGGGTGACCGATTTCGGCGGCTTTGCGCAGCCATTCCGTGCCTTTGACTTCACTTTTCTCGGTGCCTTCTTTGCCCTCGAGGTAAAAATCGGCAGCACGCAGGGCGCAATCGATTTGCTTGGATGCTCCACCGAGTTCGTATTGGGCGAGAGCTGCTTTGAAATCTTTTTTCACACTTTCCTCGAAGTCACCGAGCGCGAGGTAGGCATCGAATTGCTTTTCTTCAATCGCCTTCGCGAGCATGGCGCGACCTTCTTTTTCGTCACGAATGGTCTCATCGCCATTGAGCAAACGTGATCCAGCAGCTACGAGCGCTGATTTGTCACCGAGGGTGATGGCTTTCTGATAGAGTTCGAGAGATTTTTTGGCATCGGCTTTTTCAGGAAAATCTTTCTTGGCTTCATAAAGGCGCGCAAGAGCGAGGATCGATGGGACGTCACCCGCTTCACTAGCGGTAGTCCACCACTGAGCGGCGAGATCGAAGTCAGGCTTCTCGGTGATCATGCCTTTGATGTAGGCTTCGCCCAAAATGCGACCTGCGTTGGCTGGGTCCTTGACCGCGGCTTGTTCAAGGTTTTTCTTCCCTTGCTCACGTTCCGCTTTTTCTTTGGAACTGAGGAGAATTAGCGCGAGGCGATAGGTCGCATCTTTTTGGCCAGCTGCGGAGGCTTTTTTGAAAAAATCTAACGCCTTTTCGCGAGAAGGTTCTACGCCACGACCACTTTCGTGAGCTACGCCCATGAGAAACATCGCATCTGCATTGCCTTTTTCGGCAAGTGGGCGAGCAAGGTCAATAGCCTTGACGTGGCGACCGTCATTGAATGCCTCAAGAGCTTCTTTGATCGGGCCCTCAATGGTGGAAGGAACGGTTGTTGCTGCGGTATCTTCTGTTTTCAGACTGATGGCGGCAGTTGCTTGATGCACGAACAAAGCAAGGATAAGAGGCAAGAGGCGTGATGGTTTCATAAGATAGTAGGTTTTACGCGTGAGGTTGTTTCTAGAGAAAATGGTTGATTATGCAAGAGTGCGATTGAGAAAAATTGTTCAAGGAATGTTAAGTATTAAGCGCTTGCTGGCCCTGATGGTTTGCTTTCTTTACTGGGTGCAGGAGTTGGTGTAGCTTGGCTAGCGGAGTCTTTCTTGGCTCCACTCTGGTATGACTCGGAGCGATAGTCGGTTTGATAAAATCCGCCGCCTTTGAAAATGATGCCGCCGCCGGTGCCAAGCAGGCGTTTGACTTTTCCGCCTTGATCACAAATGGAGGTAGGGCAGGTCACAAGTTTGTCGTCTTTCATGCTCTGAAAAAGCTCAAAGCGTTTTCCGCAGGTTTCGCATTCGTAGTCGTAGTTCGGCATGGATGAATTGTTGGTTGTTGGCGGGGAATGTAGTGAGGTCGATTGAAAATGCAAGCCCTGGTTGAATTAGTCGCGCGTGCTTGCTTGATCGAGCGCGAAGTCATGATGACTGAGAAAACTGCGAAATAGCAACTGTCCCGAGGCGGCATATTCCATGCGCATCATGCCTGTTTTGCCTTGATCAAAAAGCACGATTTTCCGCTGCTGGAGTTGCTCGGGCCATGAAGCAGGGATTTTTTCTTCAACGGGAAAATCAGCATTCGTGGAAATGATTACACGCGGGTTACAGAGATCGAGCATTTCTTCCGCCATGAGCGGATGCAGTTGGTGTCGTCCACAAACGATGACATCGCAGCGCAACGAAGCATATTTTTCACGCAATGCATCCCAAGCACTGGGGCCAGCATCATTGAGAAAAAGAATCCGGTAACCGTGAAATGTCAGAAGGTATACGGCGACGCGATCATCGGCGATGGCATAGCGATCTTGAGGATCGGGGATATGCAAAATCGTCCAACGTACCTCGTCTGATTGCCGGATTTCTACTCCCTCGCGAGCTTGGTAGAACGGCAACTTCGCGCATACAGTTTTCGCATACAAGTTGCGAAATGAGGCCGCTCGCGATTGGCTCACAGGGCTGATGATTTGTCGCAAATTCAAGTGATCTGTGGCCATCGTCGCGCCGCCGATGTGATGGGATTCGGGATGGCTCAAAAAAATGGTATCCGGTTCGCAGCCCAAGTAGCGCAGACTTGGTAGCACGATGTTGCGGAAATTTCGCTCGTTGCCGGTATCTAACAAAATGTCTGAATCCCGAGTTTGCACAAGAGCAGCACCGCCACCACGAGGAAGATCGTGAATGTGAATCGCGTCATTTTTGATTCTATGCCACGAGAGGTTTTGATGTGAGCCAGGTATTGCTGCAAAAAATTTAGATGTGCCGATGCAGCCGCGGGCGACTTGCGCATTGAGCTGATTGCACCATGACGACGCTGTGGGTGAGAGCACAGAGAGAAAAGTTGATAGCATCGCCAAGCCTAACAATAAAAACACTAGTGGGCTCAGAAATAAATTGGCCACAATTGAGATCGGCGTAATCATGCCGAAATGTTTGATCGTAAGGGGTGCTGAACCAAGGCAGGCAGCGAGCGAGATGCTCAGTGACTGAAGGAGTTTTTCCCAGCTGTTACCGATGAATTCTTGTTTGCGGGTGTAGAGTTCGCGAGGCAAGTAGCTATCGTGATAACTCAAGTTCTTGATGAAGTTTTGGCTCAAGGCCAACCCGATCGAGATCGCGGCGACCACACCATAGGAAAGCTGGACCCCAGCAAGGAAAAGCAGGTTGCTCTGCAACAGCAAAGCGGCGATGATGACGATTGCCAAGGCATTCATCAAATGCGGTTTTCGCTGAAACAAAAAGGCCGCAAGGAATACCGATGCCATCCAGGCCGCGCGCATGGCAGGTGGTGAGGCACCAGTGACGAGTGCATAGCAAAAGATCGCAGGGATCAGCAGTGCGATCGCCCATTTGCGCGGCACGCGGGCGATGCGCAGACCAAGCCACAACAGCAACGCCACGAGGTTCACGTGCTGACCACTCACCGAAAAAAGATGCAAGGTGCCGCTGTTGCGAAATGGCAAAATCAGGCTGTCTTGGTAAGGCGGTTGCTCGCCTATGACCATCGCCAGAATCACCTTGGCCTCATCGCTATCTGGCGTGAGTCCTTGGGTGATGGCGTGGCGAAAATTTTGACGCAGGTGAAAAATACCGCTCATCAACGCATCATCGGATTTGTCCAAACTGCTGACTTTTTTTGCGAAGCATGTGCCGATGATACCATTGCGACGCAGCCAGTCGGCTTGATCAAATTGCCCCCAGTTGCGCGGCCCTTCTGCGGGTTCGATGCGACCATAGACTTGCAAAAATGCTCCTGCTGTAGGGGCAAGTCCACTGCCACTCAGTGCGATTGTTTTTCCGCGCACGGCAGAAATTTCACCTGTCAGCACACCGGCTTGGGCTTCCCAAGAGCGCTCACGCTGCTTGGGCAAGCTGGTGATTTTGACTTCGAACCTGGCGAGCGATGCTTCCTCAAGTTCCGCCAGTCGCGAGAAATGTTCGTTCACTCGGTAGCGATGCAGTCCGCCGCAAACAAGGCTCAGCGTGAGACAGAGCAGGAAAAATTTCCGCACATCTGTCCACGCGATGCTCAAAAATAGCAACCAAAATGCCGCAGCGATTACCGACCAATCATCAGCAAATAGCACAGCCGAACAGCAACTCAATGCCGTTAGACAGAGCCGTTGGCGTGAGAGCCAACGGCGCAGGGAATGCAGTCGATCAGACCACGCCCCACTCGTGAAGCTTGTGGCGGGCATTGGCTGAGTGACGTGTTTCGGGGAATTGTTGCATCACTTGCTGCATGATCCCAATGGCATTCTCACGCTCGCCCATGTCGGTATCGTAGAGCTCGGCCAGACGGAATAGGAAGTAAGCGGCATCGTTTTCTTGCCAGGTGTATTTTTCCAATACTTCGCGGATGGTCTCGATAGCGGCAGTTGGCACTTGAAGAACCTCACGCTGGAGCTTGACGACTTCCACCCATGGCAGGCGATTTCCAGGATCTTTTTCAGCAGCTTCGCGGAAGGCTTGAATGGCTCCTTCGTAATCACCTTGCGCAACTTTCGAGCGAGCATCCGACATCAAATCTTTTTCCAGTTGAGCTCCGCTGTCGAAAATTTGGTGCGTGGCACGGTGGGCCAAGATCGGCAGAATGTGCATGACAAAGAGAATGCCCGCATATCCCGCGGTCAAAAATGTCAGCAAAATGCCCATGAAAGTCGAACTATTGTCCACGTCTTCGGCCAGCGCGGTGGCAGCTTCGGTGGTTTCTTCCACATCGGTTTCCTGACCTTTGAGTTTTTCCATCAATTCCTTGATCGCCTTTTTCTGCGAGCCATCCTTGGTGTTTTTCAATAACTCAGGCAGCATGTCGCTGCTGATGTTGTTGTCGTTGATGGTGGCGGAAAGTTCGGTCACAGCGGTGACGGAATTTTTGTTGCTCAAGTGATTCATCCATCCGAATCCGAGGATGGCGAGGCAGACGATGTGGACAATGAATTTCATTCGTGGAGTAGGTTTTGGAGAGGAGGGAAAATGTTAGATGCGCTAGGAATTGTTAGATGCGTTTCGCATTGCGGCCTTCATCGATGAGCTTCCAGAAATGCTTGGATTGCGCTAGTTCTTCGTCTTCGGCAATCGGCATCTTCGAACGGAATAGAAAATCAGAGAACGTGCCTTTGTGCAGCACGCGATGGACAACGACGGAGCCATCTTTCACTTCAAAATACAAGCGCCAGTCTTGGGTGCGGAAGCGATAGAGCTTTTTGCCATCGCGTTCGATCAGGCCAAATTTTTCGCCATCCAGATTCTCGAGGTCGCTTTTCTGGACGTGGAATTGATCGAGTAATTCCAATTGCTCCATCGTGCCCATTTTGGACATTTCGGCGGCACTGAGTTCGTTGAAGACAATTTCTAACACGCGCTGAGATTGCAGGAAAGCGCGGTGTTTGGCAAGCCATCCGTGGCGGGGATGACAAAAAAGTTGCGCCGATCAATCGAGGTCGGAATCATCGCCATGGCGCATCAGACCGATCTCATCCGCTTCGAGCTGAATGCGGTCGTTGAGGTTGCGAGCTTTGACGCGGTGGTCTCTTTTGGCTCGCCGTTCGGTGTTGATCTGACGTTTTTTCTGACGACGGCGGAGTTTTTCAATCTCATCATCGAGACGCAAGTAACTATCGAGTCGAGCAGGGTCTAGTTGGCCTGCGGTGACGGCGGCGCGAATGGCACAGCCCGCATCGTTGCCATGTTTGCAATCTTGGAATCGGCATTGCAGGGCGATCTCATCGACGTCAGCGAAACTTTCGCGCAGCGTTTGCTCATCGGTCCACATCTGGATTTCGCGCATGCCGGGATTGTCGATGATCAATCCACGTTTCGGCAAGGGTACGAGCTCACGTGAGGTGGTGGTGTGCCGACCTTTGCCGGTGACTTCATTGACGTCATCAGTCCACTGCCAATCTTCGCCATAGAGTTGATTGACGAGGGTGGATTTGCCAACGCCACTGGAACCGACGATGCACATGGTGGTGCCGCGTTTGAGGTGGGCGAGTAATACTTTTAGCCCTGTATTGTGCAGCGCACTGGTGATGTGAATGGAGGCATCGGGCGAAAGTTGTTGGAGAATTTCTGCCGCTTCCTGATTTTGTTTTTTGGGATAAAGGTCGGCTTTATTCAGCAGAACGACCGGCTTGGCTCCCGAGCGTTGAATCAGCGTAAAGTAGCGCTCCATGCGACGCGGATTGAAGTCCTCGCCAGCATCGGTCACGACCGTGACGATGTCGATGTTGGCTCCGATGACTTGTTCCTCCGCACTTTTTCCGGGCATTTTGCGGGAAAAACACGATTGCCGCGGCAAGCGCGCGCGGATGACATAATCTTCGTTATCTCCACCGATACTCACAGCGACCCAATCGCCGACAGCAGGCAAGTCGGCATCGTTTTTGGCATCGTGCCAAACTTTTCCTGAGAGCACGACGTCGATTTCTTCCCCGTCTTCGAGAAAGGCACCATAATTGATCGGGCTTTCGCGAATCAAGCGAGCGGGCACCCAGTCATTCGCGGGCAGGGCTGCGAATGCATCGGCAAAAAACGGGTTCCATCCAAGGTCGGCTAAAGTCACTGCGCAGATGCTAGCGGAATTTGCGCGGCGGGGAAATGCTTATTTTTTGAGAATCGCTTGGAGCTCCCATGTTGCTTTGTTGCGAGGAGTTGCAGGGCCATTGTAGCCGAGCAGTCGATAGCGTTCGAGCGTGAGCTTTTTCTCGGCGATGGCGGCATCGATCGCGGTTTTGGCTTTGGCGACATTTTCTTTGGTGTCATCGCCTTGCCACGTGTAGCTGAGTACTTCTTGGCTTGGCACATCGCGCACTTCGACGTTTTTGCCCGCAGCTCCCGCCGTGCCGACTTTGCCATTTTGGTAAAGAAATGCCATGGATGCTCGTTCGAGTGCAGTCTCCTCGCCTTCCATGGCCATTTCGACGGGCGAAGTCATCGGAATGTCGTTTTTCTTAATGTGGGAAAAAAGTGTCCAGAAGGCCATGGTTTGTATGGACTTGTCGGTGAACGCAGCGCGATAACCCGGCATTTTTTTCGTAGTAACTTTGTCGTAGGGGCCAGGCGTCGGCCAGCCCTCAGGGAGTGGAGCCTCACTGACGTAAGCTGGTGCAGGAGTTTCAGTTGCAGGATTCTCCTCGGCCCAGGAAGCGCAGGAATTCAGGGCGAGTAAGATCGCGATGCTCAAGGTGGCGTTTTTCATACATCACAAGAGAGCGCAGATTTGAGTGGATGCAAAATGTTTTTTGATTTTTTTTGGCATTGAGAAAGAAATCCGAGTCTCAATGACGACGGAGCTTCCTAAGAAGACACGATTGCTGAATACAAGCTTTTATCATGATCTCAACCATCCTTTAACCGCATAGCAAGCCCGTCAAAAAACTCGCGTGACCACAAATCGAGTTCGCGTGGATCGGGCAGAAATACCCGGACTTCCTCCGCTGCGCTCTTGAAATCGACAGCGGCGAAACGTTCATGGAGCAGTTCCATCAATACTTGTCGCGTGATCTCACCGCCGTTCCAATGGCCCGACTGGCGCATCCTCGCTTCAAGGTGCTTGAGGTTCGGCGCAATGTTGCGACCGACATACCAGACAAAGTCGTAAAAGTCCCGCCCCTTCACTCGGTTCTTCCAGCCACGGCAAATCACAGCATGCAGTTTGCCCGCAAACAGACTAGGCAGATCGTAGAGCTTCACCTGATAGGGACTAGGCAGGAGTTGTGTCCGCACCTCGGTCGTCGCATGTGGCGGCGGTTCAATATCCATCTCCAGCTTGATCCGCAGTTGTTGATTGCGAGGCAGCCTGCGGGCGAGCTCGGACGGCGCGCCGATGTGAAGAAGGTTGAGTTGCGTGCTGCCCTTGAGAAACGCCGATTCAATGCCACTCTTCTGGCCCTCCGACTTCGTTTCGGCCTCGAAAGAAAAGCCCCAAGATTCTAATTCGGTGGCAACACCAGAAAGGTAACGTTCTAACCGCGTCGCATCTCCTAAATCCACTAGGGTGAAATCCAGATCCTCGGAGAAACGCCGCAGTCCGTGGAAAATCCGCAGCGCGGTGCCACCGTAAAACGCTGCGTGTTCGAAAAAGCCACCGCGCCACATGCCGAGCAAAGCGATTTCCTGAACGATCTCGCGCGTGGCGTTCTGATAGTCCGCAGGTGTGACCGGACGGTAGGCATCCAGCATGTCTTTGAGAGCAGGGTTCATGTTTCGATCAGTTGGTTCTTTTCGGCAAATCGCAGCAGCCAGCGGACGGACGGTTTACCATACTGCTCCGCGCAGCTCAGCAGTTCTTCTCGGTTGAGGCGACCATCGATGTCAGCCCGCATGCCCTCAATCCAGCGGGCGACATCCGCCATCGAGCGGAAGCCAGATTCCCGGGCGATGCGGTCCACCAGCGCCTTGGTCGGGCTGGCGATCAGGAATGGCAGATCTGACTCAGTCACGCGTCCAATTCCGATTGGATAGACCGCCTTGGGAATCGTCTGGTAGCTGAAGCGACCGAAGTCGTTAGCGAACATGGCTGGCCTCTTCGGTGTGGCAGATAAAATTTCAGCGACTCCCTCGGGAATCATCCCGTGCCATGCCAGCGCGGTTTCAAAGCTCACATAGGACGGTCCATAGATGGGCCCCGCTAGACAGCGGGGATCGAGATCTCGGCGGCTTGCATAGAGTCCCCGACGCAACGATACCAGCTCCCCAGTGCAAAGCATCCGGGCGATTTTACCCTTCCAATCCGCTAGACCCTTAAAGGCGTCACGCATCCGGACAGCGTCCATAATGATATCGGTTGGAAGCTTGGAGTGCATGATTTCAACGGGAAAGTTGTCGATTTTACAACCTTCTCGTCAAAATGCAACCATTTTTCTCCAGCTTTTTGCGACACCAGTTAGCACATCTCGGGGGGGGCGAATACTTGGGAATGCGGATTTTTATAGTTTTAGATGTGATGGCTAAAATAGGTTTAAAGTGGTTTAACTCAGAAATTTTCTCCATGTGCTTTGCGTAAGATACGTCTGTAGGGTTCAAAGCTGGGGCGAATGTAGTCGATAAATGCGGGTTGCAATCCAGTAACGTGGCGGTTGCGATGTGAGCAAAAGTAGTGAACGTCATAGTTGCCATTTTCTTGTGGAACAAAGATTCCTTGAAAATCAGTTGGCTTTAGTTTATGAGCGGCAATAAAGGCCTTAGTTTGTTGGTGAATGCCATTTTGGACTTCGGCTGCAGCATCAAGAAAATGGGGATAGAGTTCTGGATGGTCTTCAACGCATCTGCAATAATGTAGGTTGGATTCCATCTGCTGCGTAGGGTGGCTCTTATTTATGAAGGTGAAAATATTCCCTAGTGTGAATGCTGTTACAACTGTAACGGTCCAGATGGCGATTTGATTCTTCATTTTCTATTTCATGCTAGTTTCGTTATAACGTGGAAGCCCTTGCTCGTCTTAGATACAAAAAACGCCCGACCTGTGAAGGTGGGCGTTTTTTGATAGATGGGTGAACAGGGATCAGAAGTGGATTGCGTGGCCTTCGGCGGCGAGGGTGGCTTCGTGAATCACTTCGGACATGGTCGGGTGCGCGTGGATGGTCGCGTGGATGTCCTCGGCGGTGAGTTCTTGGTCGAGCGCTAAGCCCATTTCGGCGATGAGCTCGGTGGCGTTTTCACCGATGATGTGAGCGCCGAGCAGTTCGCCGTGTTCTTTGCCGTAGAGCAATTTGGCAAATCCTTCTGGCTCACCGGAGGCGATGGCTTTGCCGATGGCGGCGAAAGGAATCTTGCCGACGGTGTATTCGATGCCGGCTTCCTTGAGGGCTCGCTCGGTTTTGCCGACGGAGGCGACTTGGGGGTGGCAATAGGTGCAACCAGGGAAGTTGTTTACTTTGCGTGGGGTGTGACCTTCGAGGTAGAGGCCTTCGACGGCTTGTACGGCTTCGAAGGAGGCGGTGTGAGCGAGCCATGGGGGACCGGTGATATCGCCTGCAGCATAAACGTCGGGGATCGAGGTTTGGTAGCGGGCATCAACGTTGATGTAGCCGCGCTCGCTGAGGGCGGGCTGGATGCCGCCGGGCAAGACGGGCTGCACACCAATGGCGACGAGGCAGACATCGGCAACGATTGTCTCGGTGGCCTTGGGACCCTCGACGGAAATTTCGACGTGGGTGCCACAATCTTTGGTGGCGGTGATCTTGGTGTTGGTGAGGCAGCGAACTCCTTGTTTGATGAAGGATTTTTCGAGCGCGTCACCGACTTCGTCGTCTTCGACGGGAAGCATGCGCGGCAACATTTCGACGACGGTGACTTTGGTGCCGAAGGCATTGTAGATGTAAGCGAATTCAACACCGATCGCACCTGCGCCGATGATCACCATCGACTTCGGTTGCTGTGGCAGAACCATGGCTTCTTTCGAGCCAATGACGGTGGTGCCGTTGAAGGGAAAGGGAGGAAGCGGACGGGATTTGCAGCCAGTGGCGATCAGAATGTGAGCCGTGTCGAGCACTTGCTTGCTGCCATCGGCGGCGGTGACTTCGACTTTTCCAGAGGCGGGGATCGAGCCGAAACCGCGAACGTAGTCGACTTTGTTTTTCTTGAGCAAATACTCGATGCCGCCTGCGAGACGATCGGACACTTTGCGCGAGCGACCAATCACGGAGCTCCAGTCATAGGAAAATCCTTCGATTTTGAAGCCGAATTCGGCAGCACGATGGGCGAGAGTGTGATAGAGCTCGGCATTTTTCAGCAAAGCTTTGGTCGGGATGCAGCCCCAGTTGAGGCAGGTGCCACCCGCGCGGTCAGCCTCGACAACGGCGACTTTTTTTCCGAGTTGAGCTGCGCGGATTGCAGCAACGTAGCCCGCAGGGCCTCCGCCAATGACGATGAGATCGTATGCCATGATAAGATGTAATGTTTGGTTCGGCGGGTAAAATGCAGTGGTCGGCGGCGAATGTCAAAACTTCGAAGCAATAAAATGCAGAAATCTGGCAATTCTCGCATTGGCAATCGGCCTGTGGGCGTTTAAGAATCACTCATGATGCAGCAAGGCGACCATTTTGACACAACGCGACGTGTGAGTTTTTCTGATACCGATGCTAGCGGACGGGTGCATTTCACGGCGATTTTGCGTTATGTGGAAGATGCCGAACACGCGTTTTTTGCCTCGCGCGGCATGGCGGTGATTGGTGAAAATCATGGCTGGCCACGCGTGCACATCGATTGTGATTATCGTGCGCCATTGTTTTTTGGCGATGAGGTGCAGATCCGCTTGGTGGTGCAAGTGGTCGGAAAAAGCTCGGTGAAATATACCTTCGCGGTGAAAAAGTCCGATCAACTCTGCGCCGAGGGCAGCATGGTGATCGTGCGGGTGGAAGGCTGATCTCGCTTACGGTTGGGGATCCGCACCAATTTTGATCGCAGCATCTTTTCCTTTTTGCAGCATCCAAACGCGGTCGTTTTCCAGATCTTGACGCCAGAAAACGAACGTTTGTGTGGCGCTTTGGTAAGCGCTCAACGCATCGCAAGGCGAGCCATCATAAAGGACGGCGGATTTTTCAAGCGCCTGTTTCATGATGGCAAAGGACTTGGCCAGACCTGGATGTTCATCGGGATCTTCCGCCTGATAGAGTGGTGTTTTTGGTGCTTCGCAGCGGACGATGGCTCCCATGTGACGTCCTTGCGTATACGCGTAAACACTGGTGCCGTAGGAGGCGACTCCGCGCACGATCATCGCACCAGAATTGGCGATGTCAGTATTCATCAAGGCGAGTGGTGCGATGCGACAACCGTGCAGTGTTCCGGCGCGATCGAGCTCCGGATCATTTTCTTCCTCAGGGATGAAACGAACTTCCCATAAATCGTAATTGCTGGCGATAAACATTCGACCAGAGGCATCGGTTTGTGGTGCGGAGTATGGAGTATTGCGCCGACAAAAGACGCTCGAGAATTTCTTTTTGCCCGGTAGCATGGCGAGCAGTGAGGCTTCTTCGGCATCGTCGATTTCGATTAAAGCAAAAATGGTTCCCTCGGGAGCGGAGAGTGTGCCGTGGCTGCAACTGATGTCCAATACGCGGCAATCGTCTTCGAAATCCGTGATTTTTTGCGGCGCAGAGCCACTCTCGTTCCATTTCCACAACGATCCTTTTGCAGCGAAAAGGACTTCATTTTTCGGCGACACGGCAATCGAATCAATCGACACATCAGCGAATGCTTTTCCCAAGCTCACGGAAGTGGATTTTTGCGTGGCAGTGTCGATGACATAGAGTTTCCCAAATCCTTCCATGGGGATGAGGAAAATTTTATCTCCTTTGAGCGAAAATGCCGATTGGGCGGCGTGACTGATGCTGAGCAGTGAGAAGCTGAGCGCGATGATACGAGCAATCATTTTCATAGTCGTTGGTTTGTTAGCCGAGACTGGCCCCAGCAGGGAAGATGAGGTTGAGGAGTAAGGTGAGGAAAAAGTTGGCGATCAGAATTAAAAGCGACGAATACACCATCGCGCGGGTGGTGCCGCGTCCGACTCCGGCTGCTCCTTGCGTGGCGGTGAGACCTTGATGGCAGGCGACAATGATGATGATCATACCAAAAAAAGCTCCCTTGATCAGCGCGATGGACACATCGGTGAGATCGGTGAAATTTTCCATCTGGTATTTCCAATACGCTTCACCCACGCCGAACGCATGAATGCCGACGGTATTTGAGGCAATGATCCCGAGTGCGGCCGATTCACCAATCAGCAGTGGTATGGCAATCAGCATCGCAATGAAACGCGGGGTGACGAGGTAGTCGATGGGGTGAACATTCATCACTCGCAAGGCGTCGATTTGTTCGCTGACTTTCATTGTGCCAATTTCCGCGGCGACCGAGGCTCCAACGCGACCTGCCAACATCAGCCCCGTCACGACTGGCCCAAGCTCGCGCAGCATCGCCACGCTCACCAAGGCCCCGCCCATTGTTTCCATGCCGAATTTCGAAAACTGAAACAACGATTGTGCCGTCAATACGGCCCCGGTGAAGGCTCCTGTTACCATCACCACCGGTTGGGAGCGATAGCCGATCTCCGCGAGTTGTTGCAGAATCAGCCTTGGCCGCTTGTGCCCGCGAAATACGGATTCGGCGGTATCTCCTGCCAGCACCGTCAGTTCGCCGAGATAGCCGACAAACGAAAGCAACAGTCGCCCGATGAATGCAAGTATGAACACAGCCGCAGTCTATACCCATGCTTGCGAAATGAAAAGCAGGGAATTTTTGCGTTTGTTTATACTATTGTTCCGATCAGATATCAATGGGAGTGTCCGATGTGAAAAATTTCACTAATTGATTAACGCGCATATTTATGCTCGAATCGCATTGTATTATATTGTTCTGAGCGATATTTTGCTCATTGTTGAATATTTTAAGGAAAATTGATTTGACAATGTGCGGGATTCTGCTCAAATTGTGTCAGGAATATACAAAATGAGCACAAAACTACTCAATTTGGAAATCATGAGCAATCAGCAGATTGAGGCGGAAATGGGTGAGCGCATCCGCCGTCGTCGATTGGATATGAACATCAGTCAGACAGAATTGGCACGTCGGGCTGGGGTGGCGCGGCGTACGATCACTTCGGTGGAGCATGGTGAGGGGTGTTCGTTGCAAACACTCATTGCGTTGGTGAGGGCGTTGCGGGCCTTGGAGTGGATTGATCAATTTCTCCCTGATCCAGGGATTAGCCCAATGGCGCTGTTGTTGCAGGAAAATGAAGTCAAGTATCGCGTCAAACGTCGCAAGCACGCGGGGCAGCCGAAAAAAACGGTAGGTGAATGGAAATGGGGGGATGAGCAGTGAAAACGGCATCGGTGCATTTGTTTGGCACGCGGATCGCGGCGGTCACTTGGGAACCCGCGCGGCAATGTGCGGTGTTTGAATACGATGCGAATTTTTTGCGCAGCGGAATGCAAGTAGCTCCCTTGATGATGCCTGCGGTGGCTACGCGGTATGCGTTTCCCGAATTGCCGCGCGATACCTTCAAGGGGCTGCCAGGCTTGCTGGCGGATTGTTTGCCGGATCGCTTTGGCAATAAACTGATCGATCAATGGTTGGCCTTACAGGGGCGTCAAGCCTCGTCGTTTCATCCGGTGGAACGCTTGTGTTATCTGGGATCGCGGGCGATGGGTGCACTGGAATTTGTGCCATCGGAAGGGGAAGTGGAGCTGGATGAAACGGTGGAATTGCAGGCTTTAATTCAGCTGGCCAATGAAGTGTTAGACGAGCGCAAACGCGTGCGGGTATCACTGCGCAAAGCCGATGCGATGGCGGGCATCTTGCGCGTCGGCACCTCGGCGGGCGGAGCGCGGGCGAAAGCGGTGGTGTCATGGAATCGCGAAACGGGAGAAATGCGCTCGGGGCAACTCGACGTTCCACCTGGGTTCTCAGCATGGTTGTTGAAATTTGATGGCGTGACGGGCAATCGCGACAAAGAGCTCGCAGATCCCCAGGGCTTTGGGCGCATCGAGTATGCTTATGCGCTGATGGCCGTGGCAGCGGGCATCGAGATGAGTGATTGTGAGTTATTCGAGGAAAATGGCCGGGCTCATTTCATGACGCGTCGTTTCGATCGCCCGGATGCGGGAGGCAAACTGCACATGCAAAGCCTCTGTGCGATGGCGCACTATGATTTCAATCAAGCCGGGGCGTATTCCTACGAGCAAGCATTCCAGGTGGGGCGTCGCTTGGCCTTATCGCAACAGGAATTGGAGCAACTCTATCGTCGGGCGGTGTTCAACATCATCGCGCGCAACCAGGATGATCACACGAAAAACATCGCCTTTCTGATGGATCGGCGTGGCACTTGGCGGCTCGCGCCTGCCTTTGATGTGACCTATTCCTACAACCCTGATGGTGCATGGACGGCACAACACCAGATGTCACTGCAAGGAAAACGCGATGGATTTTCGCGCAGCGATTTGCTAGCCGCCGCTTCGTTTGCCGATATCAAAAACCGCCGCGCGCGCGAGATTGTGGACGAAGTGATTCTCTCCGTGAAATCATGGAAATCCTATGCCCAGCAAGCGGGCGTCACGCCCTCAGTGATTGCCGCCATCCGCAAAGCATTGCGCGTGGGGATCAAGTAGCGACTCGATAGCGACGAGAAGATTGGGCTTGTATTCTCAATAATCCGCCACTGGCGAGTCGGCTTTGATTTCTGCGGCGGATGGCACTTCAGCACGGAGTTTTTCGATTTCATCGCAGGTTTTTTGCCAGCTTTCCTGAGACCATTTCAGTGGCGCGAAAAGTTTTTTGCGGAATGCTTCGATCCGTGCGAGGGCGTCATCAACGATCGCGATCGGCAGGGTTTGTAAGGCTTTGAGGGCGACGTCAGCACTGGAAATTTCGTGACAAATCATCGCGAGGTCGTTACCGGCGGTGATGGCTTGCACGACGTCGGGGCCGCGACCGTAGGCTTTGCCGATCGCTCCCATGTCGAGGTCATCGGTGAGAACGAGGTGTTTGTCGAAGCCGAGTTGGCCACGGAGAAAACCGTTGATGATTTTTGGCGAGAGCGACGCAGGATGCACGTCATCAAGCAAGGGAAAGCGCACGTGGCTGGTCATGATCGCATCCAGCTCGGGCATCAAGGCGGTGTAGGGCAAGATGTCGTTGCGCAGCAGTTCTTCTTTGCTGACTTGTGCCACAGGCAAATCGTGGTGCGGATCACTCGTCGCGAGGCCGCAGGAGGGAAAATGTTTGGCGCAAGAGCGCATCGAACGCTTGCGCAACCAGCGATTCCACATGCCAGCATTGTTGATGATCGATTGCGATTCCACGCCCCAACAACGTTCGCGCAGGGCGTTTTGCAGACCGGGAAAATGATCGATGTCGAGCACCGGCGCGAAGTTTAAATTGCATCCTAACAAACGCAGTAAATCCGCCGTCAGAGCGCCGGCCTCAGCGATGAGATGCGGTGTTTTTTTTGCCGCAAGTTCCACTGCTGACGGGCAAACGGGAGCGATGTCTTTGGTGCGTGTGACGCGTCCACCTTCTTGATCGATGGCAATGATCGCGTCGTAGGAAAACAATCCGCGCAGGTCATCGGTGAGCTTACGTGTTTGTGCCGGGTCGACAATGTTGCGCGAGAAAAGAATGAAGCCTGCTGGCTGAATGCGTTGGTAGAACGCGGCCTCTTCGGCACTGAGAGTGGGACCAGCAACACCGAGGATGAGAAGATGTCCGTGCATGGTGGAGGAAAAAATGGTTAGGCGCAAGCGGGGCAGATGCCGAAAAACTCGAGTTCGTGATAGAGATTCTTGAAGCCCGTTTTTTCGCGGATTTCTTCTTCCAAATGATGCACAGGGCAGGGGGCTTTGATCGGTTCGATGCTACCACATTCGGTGCAAATCAAGTAGTCTTGATGACGTCCTGGCAACAGCAAGGTAAAATACGCGGCACGCTCATGCAGACCGAGTCGTCGGGTGATGCCGATCGTCGTAAGGCGCTGCAATAGGCGAAAAACTGTGGCTTTATCACATTGATCGGTGAGTCGTTCCGACTGAGCGAGTTCGTTGAGCGTCATCGGGCGGGCATGTTCTAACAAAGTGACGAGCAGTTGCTCGAG
>JBIIAI010000035.1:0-24154 GCA_044239965.1 Akkermansiaceae bacterium | reverse complement strand
GGCCATTGACTTTTGGCCCGAGTCCTCCGGCAAGTGCGGTGAAGGCTGCTGGCGGTTGATCGACCCACACCGGCTTGAATTCGGCTGAATCCAAGAGGCGTAGGACGGCAAGGTGCATATTTTGACGGTTGGCGAATTCGTTGATCATACTTTTGTTTGGTTTATGTTTCGTTTTGGTTGTTTGCTGTTACTTGGGGGGAGAGGGGTGCCAGAGACGAAATGGCCGTTGCGGGGCATTAAATGGCCGTTGCAGGGCATTAAATGGCCGTTGCAGGGCATTAAATGGCCGTTGCAGGGCATTAAATGGCCGTTGCAGGGCATTAAATGGCCGTTGCAGGGCATTAAATGGCCGTTGCAGGGCATTAAATGGCCGTTGCGAGGCATTAAATGGCCGTTGCGGGGGATTAAGTGGCCGTTGCGAGAGCCTAAATGGCGATTGCGGGAGGTAAAATGTTCATTACGACAAACTAAATGCGCCTTGCATCGGGCGAAACGGCATGTGCGGGTGCTTAAGCGTTTGGTGCGAGAGATTAAATGTCGTTTGAGGGTGGTGAAACGGCATTTACGAGCGTGGCAAGCATGCTCTGCTGCGGCATGCAGAACGTTTTTTGCGCTCAGGGGAGAGTAGCTCATGCATAAAATCTGCATAACAAATCGAATGTTGCACCTAACGAAAATTTGTCAAAAAATTTTCTAACGAAACGGATTTCGTGCGTGAGACACCTTGCTCGGAAGTGCTTTCTTGAAAGTATCCCACGATTTGGCAGGTATTTCGTTCATGAAATGCATCTTTTCCGTGGTGGTCGCCATGACCGCCTTCGCATCGGCTCAGCAATCGATCTATCGCGATCCTTCACCGCAGCACTACAAATTCCAGGCGCGGGCCAGTGAAATTGACTCAAGGGCGAAGGCTCATCCTGAAATTGATTTTGTGTTCGAAAAAGGAGGCAAACCAGCGGACCTGCAATTTGCTGCTGTGGATACTCGGGTCGCACCACAAGGCAAGTTGGTGATTTGGTTGATGGGGCACAATGGCGCGCTGTTTGACAAACTTTCCAGCTACGGATTTCACTCGATTCAAGTGCACTACGCCAATGGGTGGTTTGGCAAATTGTATGGCAACAAGCCGCCGGAAGATGATTTGTTTTTGTCGAAGGTTCGCCTCGAAGCCGCCACGGGCAAGGATTTCAGCAAGGCTGTGGACATCCCCGAGCCTGATGGCATGATGGAGCGCGCTTTGCAATTTGTGAAATGGCTCGACAAAAAAAATCCACAAGCGCGCTGGGATGGCTTCCTGACGCCCGATCGCAAAAGCCTGCGCTGGGATCGTGTGATCGTATCGGGTGCATCGCACGGATCGACGACCGCGGCACGTTTTGCCAAACACCAAAAAGTCTCCCGCGTGGTGATGTTTTCTGGTCCGCGCGATCAGTTTGAAGTCTGGCAAAAACTTCCCTCGGCCACACCCGAGAACTGCTATTTCGGCTTCACGCACACGCTCGATGATGGCTGGAAAAATGATCACTACTGCCGCTCTTGGGAACTGCTAGGCTTGGCAAAATTTGGTGCCGTCACCGATGTGGACCAAGCAAAATCACCTTATGGTCACAGTCGTCGATTGATCACCTCGGCAAATGTAGGCAACAACCCAGGCCGTGCTCATAGCGCTTCCGTTCCCGGTGGTGCCGCCGTGAAAGACAAAAAAGGTGCTTACATCCACGAGGATGTCTGGCATTATCTTTTCACTCATCCCGTTGACGAAGTCGGCCAACCCGATGAGCACGATGAAAGCTGCACCATCGATCAACGGGCCTTGTTGAAGTGAAGTGGATTTCGTCTTTTTCTTGTCAGCAGGTATGACGGTAGTAAGATATGACTATGCACTGCGGACGAATCACCGTCGGAATCATTTCTGCCATGACCATTGCGGTTGTTGGTGCGGAGGATTTGGCGCTGGCGCGGCGAGAATACGCCAAGGCGGTTTTGTCAGCGGTGAGAAATGATGATGCACAACGGATTGCACACGAAGAAGCCGCACGCCTCGCACATCCTACAGCGGGTTTTTTGGTGAGTCGTAGCGCCAGCCGTGCGCTGGAAGCTGGTGATGTGAAGAGCGCATCCACGCTCTACCGAGAACTCGCCAAGGCGCATCCAGATTCGCTCAATGCCCAATTTCTCTACGCGGACTTTTTACGCAGTCAAAGCAAGGATGATGACTTCGCGCTGAATCTGGCAGTAGAAACGCTTGAGGCGATGTTGCCAAAAAATCAAGATCGCCCTGATTTGTTAGAGCGCTTGCTCCGTTTGTATGAGCAACAAGGCAAACGCGAAAAATCCCAAGCCTTGTATGACGCATACATGAAACTCCCCCAAGCTGATCCTGCGGTGGCGGCGAAATTTTCGCGCACACTGCATGACATCGATGATGAAAAAAATCGCGCGCAACTCGACACGATGTATCGCAATCGCATGGAGGAATCTCCTCGCGATCCCGTTCTCGCAAGGGCAGCATCCGAACATTTTCGTAGCACCAAGCGCCTCGACGAAGCGATCCGCATTCTCGAAATTCACACCAAGGCCGCACCTTCGTCGCTTGATTTGCGCGTGCGTCTCGGCATCTTGCAACTCTCCGACAAGCGCACGGAACAGGGAGAAAAAACTTTGCTCGATGTGTTAGAGATCGCGCCCTCCCAGTTCCTCGCTCATCAATCGCTTGCGAAGCTTTACACCAAGCAAGAAAAAATCGAACCCGCGCGGCATCATCGCGCTGAGTTGCTCAAGATCCGCGGTGGTGAGATCGATGAGTTTCGCGAACTGGGTCAGGCTTGGATCGAGGCAAACGAGGCTCGGCGCGCCCGTCTTTTGTTAGAAAAAGCTGTATTTCATCATCCGCAGGACGTCGGCCTAGCGTACCTGTATGCGATTGCGAGTCAGCGCGATCCCGAGACACAAAAAGCAGCGTTTGCGCTATTTGAGGCAGCAGCAAAACTTTCCACCGAGCCGATCACGGAGCCACTCTACTTGCTTGGCAGTGCTGAGGCCTACTGGAATGCAGGCAAAGCGGAGCTCGCAGAGAGTGCGCTACGACAGGCGATCAAGCTCTACCCGCCCGAACAGAAAAAGGATAGCGCCGCCGCCATGCGCTTGCTCGCGAGCTGGTGGCAGCAGCAAAACAAGAACGTTGAGGCCGCCAAGGCATTGATCCAGCGTGCCGAAATGATGGAAAAATGAGCGCAGGATTTTCCTCCAGCAAAGCGGATGCAGCCTCAGAAAACACTGGACGAATGCCCCCTTTCCGTGGAGCTTGTCGCAGTGACATCTGTTTCGAAAGAATGGGCGATTTTCGGGCTTCCGCAAGGCAAGCGCCTGATCGGCTATGGACCATTTACCCGCAGCGCAACGCGCCCAGCAGAGGGCGTGGCCTTTTATCTCAACGACTTTGGGCTGACGCAGGAAATGCCATGGCGCATTCCGGCACGTTGGGAAATCGTCGATGCCGCAGATGTGCCGACAACCGAGCTGCCGCGCATCACTTGGTCGGTGCCAGATGCCGGCTCGTTTGCGCAGGTGTTCCAGGACATTTCGCAAGCGATTCGCAAAGGGATTTTCGAAAAAACCGTGCCCGTGAGTGTGGAGCACGGCACCTGCACTGAGGGCGATCTGCGCGCACTGGGCCAAGCGTTTGCGAAGGTGGGCGATCCGAAAATTTGCTACGGTTGGATGGATGCCGAAGGCGGATTCGCTGGTGCCACGCCGGAATTGCTCTTTTCTCTCAAGGATCGCACCTTACACACCATGGCTCTCGCCGGCACTGCTCGCAGTGAGGAGCGCGAAATTCTCGCCGTTGATGAAAAGGAAATCCGTGAGCACGAGTACGTTGCCCAAAGTCTGATTGCTAAGCTGGCTGATATGGGCACCTTGACGCGCCAAGAACGCAGCATCCTTGATCTTGGTCCGATCGTGCATTTCCAAACATTGATCGAAGTCGCACTGGAAGAGGCGACGTCGGTAGAATCCTTATTGCGAAAACTGCATCCCACTCCTGCACTCGGGCCATTGCCGCGCACCAAAGAGACGATGGAAATGCTGCTGCAGTGGCGCTCCCATCTGGGATGCCCTGCCGAATTTGGCGCACCTTTCGGACTCTGGCACGATGGCGTGTTTCGCGCCGTTGTAGCGATTCGCGGCATTTGGTGGCATGATCAATCCGTGCTGCTCCCCGCTGGATGCGGTGTCATCGAGGCCAGCCGCGTGGTCAACGAGTGGCGTGAACTTCGGCTCAAACGCGAAGCCGTAAAGTCAGCCATCGGCCTCTAACAAAAAATAAACTGCACCCCACCCTTTCCTATGAGCGAATCGAGTTCTCCCCTGCAAATACGAGCCGAAAAATTTTTCGCACCCGCCCGTGAAGGTGTGCTCTCGCCCGCAGAACGCATCACCCTGTTCAAGCAATTTCTCAAAAAGGAAGAAGAGCTCATCCGTGAGCGACATCGCGAAGGTGCTGGTGGATTGGAAGTCGCTGGCGCGCGCGCCCAGCTCATCGATGTCTTGTTGTGGCATGCCTATCAATCAGCGATGAATGAACGCGGCATCAAGTCTCCGGCATTTGCTCTCGTCGCGATTGGTGGATTCGGCCGTGGTTTACTCAATCCATGTTCAGACATCGATCTGCTGTTCTTGCTTGCTCGACCTTCCGCAAGCATCCCACCGCAGGTAAAAGAAACCGTCGAGGCGGTGTTGTATTTGCTATGGGACATCGGCTTTAAAGTTGGTCACTCCGTGCGTTCCATCGCCGAGTGCATTGAGGAAGCACAGAAAGATCAGCAAAACAAAACCGCGCTGTTAGACACGAGATTGATCGCAGGCGACAAGGCACTCTATGAGAAATCTCTCGTCACCTTCGAGAAAGAATGTGTGCGCAAAAAAACTGCGGAGTTTTTGGAATTACGACGTCAAGATCAACGCAGCCGTCACGAAAAATTCTGGAACACACCTTTCTTGCAAGAGCCAAACGTAAAAGAATCCTGTGGTGGGCTGCGCGACTATCACAACATCATGTGGGTCTCTCGCGTCAAGCGAGGCATCACCCATCTTAAAGATTTGGTCAGAGAGAAAAGCCTCAGCCCCACAGCTTATTCCGAGATCAATGCGGCGTATGATTTCCTGCATCGCGTGCGCAATGAACTTCACTACGAGACAGGAAAAGCCACTGAGATCTTGACCCTGCGCTTTCAAGGAATCGTCGCCACATCCTTCGATTATCCACAAAAAAGCATCCTTCGCCGTACCGAGGCCTTCATGCGCGATTACTACACGCACACCCGGCATCTGTGGCAGCACACAACTTCGTTGATGGAAATCTATCAGATTGAGGAACAACAAGCTGCCGCCTCTGGCTTGCGATCTTTCCTGACTTTCCGCAAGAAAAAGACTGAGGAGTTTGATGGATTCACCGCGCGGGATGGTCGCATTTACACCAATGCTCCCGATTGCTTCATCAGTGATCCGAACCGCCTAATGCGCTTGTTTCAACATTGCCAATTGCGCAACCTGAAACTCTCGCCGCCGATCCGCAAGCAAATCAAAGAGCACCTCGAGCTCGTCGATAAAAACTTCCGCTACGCCAAAGCGAACCGCGATACATTTCAGGCGATTCTTGAACGCAAGGGCGATGTGGCACGAGTGTTGCGCTTGATGCACCGCGTTGGCTTTCTCGGCAAATATTTGCCCGAGTTCGATGCCATGGACTGCTTGGTGCAGCATGAATTTTTCCATCGCTACACCGCCGATGAGCACACCTTGCGCTGTGTCGATCAGCTCGATGCCTTGTTGATCGATGAACAACCGCAACGCGCATTCTATCGCCGCTTGCTGTTAGAAATTTCCGATCCGTATGCACTATATCTCGCTGTGATCATGCATGATACGGGTCGTGCAGAAGATGTGCGCGAACACATCGATGGCTCCACCATGCTTTCGAATAAAGTATGCAAACGCCTGCAAATCACAGGGGCGCGGCGCGCCTTGTTGATGTTCCTCGTCGACAATCACCTGACCTTTTGGCGCACGGCCACGACCAAAAACATCGATGATCCTGATGTTGTCGCGGAGTTTGCTGCCGTCATGAAGACCAAGGAAAATCTTGATGCGTTGCTGCTTTTTACCTTCGCCGATTCGAATGGAACATCACCTGATGCGTGGACCGGCTGGAAAGAATCCTTGATGCGTCAGCTTCACGGCCTAACCAGTCGCTTTCTTGATCAAGGTCGTGAGGGCTACACCGCGACGATGGAGGAGCAGAAAAACGAACTGCAAGAAGCCGTGATTGGCTTGATGCGCGATGACTACCATCCTTGGGTGCGTGATCATTTTGAGCGCATGCCACCACCAGCATTCAGCTTTCGCCAACCAGCACACATCGTCACCCAAGTGCGCACTGTGCGCCACTTTGCGCAGCGCGAGGAGGCTAAGGCACCCTCGTTCTGCATCAAGTGGATCGATCATAGTGGCAAAGGCTACACCGAGATCATTTTGGCCACGCGCAATCGCCCGAATTTGTTAGAAAAATTCTGCTGCGCCCTGGCATCCGAGCAAATCAACATTTTGTCGGCCGATTTCTACACGCGCACCGATGGCATCGTGGTCGATATCTTCCGCGTCTGCAATACGAACTTCGAGCCGATCTCGGACCCAAACATCCGCAAACGTTTCACTGATACCTTTGAGAAAATTTTCGAGATGCCGGACTACAACCCAGAGCAGTATCTTAAGCGCAAAAAAAACTTCCTTGCGCCACGCACTGACAGCGGCATTTCCTTTCCCGTGCGCAGTTATATTAGCAATGACTTGCATCCTTCATGTACGACGGTAGAAGTCCAAGCACTCGACCGCATCGGCTTGCTGCACGATCTTTTCCATGCGATCAATGCACGCAATCTCGACACGGTGCATGCACGGATTTGCACCGAAAAAGGTGCTGCGGTGGACACCCTCTACATCACTCATCCTGGTGGCGCGAAGATCACCGATCCCTCCATTTTAGACGGATTGAAACAAGATTTCGATGCGTTGTTGAGTCGCGAAGATCCCTAACGAAAACGAACATGTCTGAACCACAATCTCATCCCCGCGATCCCTTGCATGGCGTCACTCTCGAAGCCATTTTGGAAGACTTGGTCAAGCGACATGGCTGGGAGGTGATGGGTCGGCACATTCCGATTCGTTGCTTTCAACTCGATCCCAGCATCAAGTCCAGTCTCGCCTTTTTGCGCAAAACTCCTTGGGCGCGCACGAAGGTCGAGGCGTGGTATAAAAATGACCATCGCCCCCGACCATGAGCGCTCGTGTTTTTTCTAACACCTACCCGCACACGCGACACGGATTTCGCGATGTGCTACGCTGGAAAATCGGCCTCGGTCCGCGTGAAACATGCCGTTTCCCCGAGGCGATCACGCCGGCTGCGCGTCGAGAGGTGAATCGAGCCGAATGGCGAATCATGCCTACACAAGGTTGGCGTGTTGCATGGCTGGGGCACTCGTCCTTTTTTCTCGCGGGCCATGGATTGCGTCTGCTGATCGATCCAGTTTTTTCGAATTACTGCGCGCCATTTCCGCTGCATCTACCTGCATTTCGCCGCTTCCAACAAGCCGCCTGCCAAGTTGCAGACCTGCCAAGCATCGATGCCATTTTGCTAACGCATAACCACTACGATCACTGTGATCTGGCGACGCTCAAGCAATTCCCGGGCGAGACACGCATCATTTGTGCTGAAGGGATGCAAGGCTGGCTCACTCGCAAAGGCTTTACCAACGTAACCGAAGTGGCATGGCATGATTCCGTTTTGTTAGATCATGACATGCGCATTACTGCGACGGCGGCACAACATTTCTCGTCGCGGAGTTTCGGAGATCGGAATCGTACGCACTGGTGCGGCTGGATGATCGAAGGCGCGGGAAAACGACTATGGCATGCGGGCGATAGTGGCTACTGCGCGGAATTTTCTGAGATCGGCAAGCTGTACGGATCGATCGATTTGAGTATGATCCCCATCGGCGCTTACCAGCCCAGATGGTTCATGAGTCCGATGCACATGGACCCTGCCGAATCAGTGCAAGTTTTTCTCGACACACGAAGCGAGCGAGCCATCGCGATGCACTGGGGCACCTTCCGCCTCACCGATGAGCCCGCCGGCGAACCACCCTTGATTCTAGCCGAAGCACTCGAGGCAAAAAAAATCGACCCCGCGCGCTTTGTCTGCGGCGAGGTCGGCGAGTGGTGGGAGCTCTGAGCCCTAACGCCCACGTTTATTTCAGCACTTGGTCAATGCCTTGCGTGGCGGGATCCCAATAACCCACTGCTGACACGATGCCGTTGTTGAGTTTCAAAACGGTGACTTTTCCCGCTTCTTGCGGAAATGGTGCTAGCAGATTTTCCTCGTCGCCAAGCACGATGCGGTGCGCATATTTTTTCATTTTGGGCATGGCAAACATCCGACCAATGCCAGGCATACCGAAAATGTTAGCGACATAAACCGCTTTTTTCGAGGGCAAATACTCAGCACCTTGGGCATTCAGTGCAGCATTTGCTTTTTTGCCCGTTTCCATATCGAAGCTAACAAGCAGGAAATTTGTGGACTTCGCCTCGAAGGCATACTCCGCACCGTGTTGGTCTTTCGCTTGAAACGGAGTCACTTTGCTGCCTTTTGCATAAACATCGGCATGGCTGAGACCAATGGACAAAACGGCGACGGCGACACTATTGAGAATGGTTTGCAATAATTTCATATCTTGACTTTTTGTTGACGTTGTCTATCTTAACAGCTGTTCCTTGTTTGGCAAGGCGACTACGAAAATTTTTCCGCACCCTCATGCAAATCGCACTTACGCCGCTTTCTCCCGCCATCGCCCAAGATGGTCGCCCATACTGGGTGCGAATGCTGCGTTCAATCACAGCTCTATCACTTGTAGCTTTGTATTTTCTCAGCATCAGCTTTCTCACGCTCTCGGGCCTGTGCGCGATGTCTGAGCATTCAGGGCAACATCAAATGTTGATACGCGATCACAAGGTGATTCTTCATCACTCCTCGGGAGTAACACACGAACACCATTCCTTTGCGGCAATCTTTGCGAATTCGGGTGATCGTGACCACGAGATCGCTTATTCGGACCTTGTCAACAGCTCCCACAATTCTGACAAAAAAAAGTTACTGGCTCATAGCGGCTCAGCGATTGATCAAGAAGACACATCCTTTTTATCTAACGATTTCATCGATGAGATCCGACCCATAGCGGCGGAAAAAATGCAACATCGTAACGCAATGCACGCTGGCTTTCTCGATCAGTGGAGGCATTTGCGCCTCAATATTTGATCTCTGTATCGACATCTTATCATCAACGGGCGAATCCCGCCACTGTGCGATGATCTAATTGCGATTGTCCTAGGCAATCAGTGCTATGTTGCTTTTACTGGAATCTATTGATCAAACATATCTCTCACTCAACTGAATAACTCTTTTACAACCAAATATAATGAAAACACTTCTCACATTTCTTGCCATGATTGGCATCGCATCCGCAGGCAGTCTCAAAATCGACAACGGCAGCAGCTGGCTCAAGGTCGATTGCAAAGCTACGGGTCACAGTTGGACCGCTCAATTGAAAAAATTCACCGCCTCGGCCAGTGGCGATGAAGCAACGCTCACGCCTTCCGCCGCAGAATTCAGCTGGAGCTTTGCCAATCTTGATTCGAACGAAGCCGATCGCGACGCAAAAATGCTCACATGGCTGAAAAATCCTAGCGGTTCATGGAAAATGACCGGTCAATGGAAAGACTCGAAAGGCCAACAATATGTCAAAGGTCCCATCACCATTGCTGGCGTCAGCAAAGAAATCACCATCCCCGTTAAAGTAAATAAAAGCGGCAATACCATGACCATCGATGGCGAAGTCTGGCTCGATACCACGGACCACAGCTTACCCATCGTGAAGATGTTAGTGATGTCGGTGAATCCGAAAGTGCGCGTGTATTTCCACCTCGAAGGATCGCTCTAATCTCTCACATCAATTTTGTATGAATGCAGAAAAACGACTGGCACGTCGATGTGCCTGCGCCCGCACGATCGTCGCCACATCCTATCAACAAGGAATGGGCAACTTGCAGGGCGTGGAAGATCGCCTTGCAGCGGCATTGCGCGATGTATTGGCGAAACCTGGATCACTCACAAGAGCACTCGTTGCCTATCTCATGGGCATTGAAATGGGCGTCGCCGAGGAAACAGCACGCGGATTGGCCTGCGGGATTGAATACCTTCACACCGCATCATTGCTTTTTGATGACCTGCCCGCGATGGATGATGCTCGGGTCCGCCGTGGCATGCCTTGTTTGCATGTAGCACACGGCGAAGCTGTGACAATGCTAGCAGCACTTGCTCTGATCAATCGCGGCTACTCGCTACTCTGGCAAGCTGTTGCCAAAAGTCATAACAAAGAACGACGCGACGCGGCTAGCAAGTTGGTCGAAGAATGCCTCGGCACAGCAGGTCTTGTCGGCGGCCAAGCCTATGACCTACGCGGATGGCGCGATGGTCAAACCGCGGGCGAAGTGATGGAAGTGGCGCGTCGTAAGACAGCTACTTTGTTGCGACTTCCTCTTGTGCTCCCCGCGATCATCGGCCATGGGTCGAAACGAGAAATTCAGTTGTTAGAGCGCCTTGGTTTGATGCGTGGTCTCACCTATCAAGCTGTGGATGATTTGAAAGACGTCATGCTCAGTGAAGCAACCAGCGGGAAATCTGCGGGTCGTGATGAATTGATGGGCCGTCCAAACATTGTCGTAGCGGAAGGTTTCCAAGCCGCCTTGCAACGTTTGCGAAAAATGTTGCGCATCGGTGATCAGGTGCAGGAGAATCTGCCTGGTAATCCCGAGCGTTGGGGCATGCTTTCGTTGATCCGCGTAACTTTGCCGATGACTGCCAAAGTTGTCACGAGTAACGCAATCAACAGTGCTTGCTAAGCCCCGCACACATTCTTACATTGATTCCATGCATATTTTTCAGATGATCCTCACCAACTTGCGCCGCCATCGCGTGCGCACGTTGATCGGGGCAACAGGCATTGCCCTTGGCGTAGCAACCATGCTCAGCGTGGTTGGTTTGTTAGGCGGAGCCGTGAAAATGTTCGAACGCATCCTCCGCAGTGATGCCGAGATGGTGGTGTTCGAGAAAAATGTCAGCGACTTGTTTTTCAGCAACGTGAAAATCGAAATCGCTGATGAACTCGCGCAGCAGTCATTTGTCAAAAGCGTGCAGCCTGTGTTGTTTGCCATCGTTGCCTCACCCGATCGACCTGTGGTCACCTGTTTCGGCATTCGGCCTGAAGACGGTCGTTTGCAAAAAGGCGAATGGTTGCAGGGAAGCGCTGAATCATTTCGCGGGGATCAAGATGGCATCGTGCTTGGCGAACGCGCGGCAGATTTCCTCGAAGCCAAGCTCGGTGAATCGATCGAACTCGGTCAGCAAAAATACCCGGTAGTCGGCATCGTGCGCATGGAAAATGGCTTTGAAAATGGCGGTGTATTCATGCCGCTGAAGGCCTGCCAAGATGCCTTTCATAAAGAAGGTGTCGCGAGTATTTTGGCGGTAGCCTTGGCTGCTGGTGCCGAACCTGCTGCTGTGAAAAATTGGGTCGGCGAGCGCTATCCGAAACTCAATGCCTTAGAAAACGATGAGTTTAGCAAGAGCTACTCGCAGTTCAAGATTCTCAAAACGACTGCGTGGGTAGTCGGCGGTTGCGCCTTTTTGTTAGGTGGATTGAGCGTGACCAATACGATGATTCTCTCGGTGTTCAGTCGCATCAAAGAACTGGCGATTACCCGTGTCTGTGGATTTTCCCGTGGACAAGTTGTGATGATGATTTTTGGCGAGTCACTGCTCGTCTCGATGATCGG
The DNA here is from genome assembly GCA_044239965.1 of Akkermansiaceae bacterium. Classification (GTDB taxonomy): domain Bacteria; phylum Verrucomicrobiota; class Verrucomicrobiia; order Verrucomicrobiales; family Akkermansiaceae; genus UBA956. The sequence continues at coordinate 12,211 of JBIIAI010000035.1, read as the reverse complement.
AGTTTTGTTAGGCTGGGGCTTGAGCACCGGCGGACTTTGGTTGTTGCGTGAAGTGCCCGCTCTGCAAGGCTACATCGAACCAAGAGTCGGAGTCGCTGAAGTGATCGGAGCCACAGCGCTCGCCGCATTGACCGCGCTCTTCGGTGCCGTCTATCCCGCGTGGTATGCAGCACGATTGAAACCCGCCAGCGCATTGCGTTTTGAGTGAACCAAGGAGGAATGATATGATCGACGTTGTAGATGTTTGGAAAAGCTTTGACGCAGGAAAAATTGCCGTGCTCAAAGGCGTGAGCATGCAGGTGGCTCGCGGTGAATTGCTTGCCTTGTGCGGCACCTCGGGGTGTGGAAAATCAACATTATTGAGTTTGATCGCTGGATTAGAAAGCCTGGATCGCGGGAACATTCGCATTGATGGTCGTGAACGCATCACAGAAAAAGAAAAGGTCGCGTTGTTGCGCAAGGAGGTGGGATTTATTTTCCAACTCCATCACCTCATGCCGGATCTTACGCTAGAGGAAAATTGTTTGGTGCCGGTGATTGCCGTCGGTGGCAACATGGCAGCCGCGCGCAAACGCATGCGTGATCTTGCGGATCAAACGGGCGTAGCGCATCGACTCGATCGCTCGGTGCGTGAGTTATCGGGTGGCGAGCGCCAACGGGGTGCTTTGGTGCGCGCGTTGATGAATGATCCACATATTTTGTTAGCAGATGAACCAACGGGTGCGCTCGATGAAGAAAACCGTGAAATTGTGTTTTCATTGTTGCTGGATCTCGTTCGCAGTGGCGGCAAAACGTTAGTTATGGCAACGCACGATAAAGAAATGGCGCAGCGATGTGATCGAGTGTTGCACATGCGCGATGGCAGAATCCTCCCCGCATGAACCACGACGATGGCATCTTTTCGGCCCTGCGACATGGGTTCTTCTGGCTCGTTTTTGGCAACGCCGTTGGACTTCTTCTTGCGCTGTGGCTGGTGTTTCCAGGAATCGGAGATGCGATGTCGCCACTGACCTACGGACGTTGGGTTCCGGTTCATTTGAATGTGCAATTGTATGGTTGGACGAGCCTACCATTGATTGCGTGGTTGTTTTCGGTGTATCGCACCTCCTCGATTTCGTCGGGTCTTCGAGCAATCCATGCGGTGTGGGCTTGGTCATTTGCCTTGCTTACGGGTTCGCTGTCATGGCTTTCAGGAGTCAGCTCGGGTAAAATTTTTCTCGACTGGCATGGCGTGGCATTGTGGGTATTCATTGCTGCACAAGTGGTGTTGTGGATCGTTTTATTTCGCGCATGGCGCGCCAACCGTAGTCAATGGTCACGCATGGCATCGGGTTCTCGCTTGATCGTTTTGTTAGGTTTGCTGATGGTGCCGATGTCACTGGCGGTGACAACATCGCCCGAAACCTATCCGCCCATCGATCACACAACCGGTGGTCCCACAGGCGCGAGTTTGTTAGGCAGCACTTTGATCGTTGTGGCGATGATGTTGCTGTTGCCGCGCGGCATGAATTTGATCGGAAATGGTCGACCCGAGCGCAACTATTGGCTGCTATGGGCGGCAGAGTTTGTCACATTCATTGTGCTCGAAGTCCGAGGTGGCACGCATCATCAATGGGAGCAAATCCTAGGGCTTGCGCTGCTCTTGCCATGGATGCTCTTGATCCCGCGCTTATGGCGGCAATATTCTTGGCCGCAATCTTCACTTTTGTGGCGTCGAGCATTGTGGATTTGGTGGAGCGTTCTGTTAGTGCTCGGGTGGATCGAATTTCTTCCGGGTATACTGGATCACATGAAATTCACCAACGCCTTGGTGGCACACTCTCACCTCGCGATGGCTGGCTTCACCAGTGCATTTGTGATACTGCTAGCTGTGGTCCTGTTAGGAGAAAAAGCATCCGCCGATTTGCGACGTGGCGTTTGGTGGTGGCATAGCGCTGTGGCAGGTTATGTGATCGCGATGATGCTCTGCGGTTGGCTCGAAGGCTCCGACTACAGCTGGATGCAGTCCGCTGCGCCATGGCGCACAGCGCTGTATGCATTTCGCCTCGCTTGCGGTGTGATCCTCTTTGTCGTCTCTCTGCGTTGGTATCAATCTCTTCTTAAAAATCATTCGTTATGAAAAAATGGCTCAATTGGTGGAACATCGCAGTAGGCTCAATGGATGCCTGCACAGGAATCTTGTTGATGTTTTTCCCCACCATGACACTTCAGCTCATGGGCTTAGCGCCTGTTTCACAAGAAGCGCAAGTGTTTCTCTCATGGATGGGTGGCTTTGTCTTCTCGGTAGGCGTGTCGTATTATCTCGCGGTAGGCGCGAAGCATGCGCTGCAAGGTGAGACAATCTGGAAATCGACGGCGCTGGTGCGTGCTGTGATTGCTTGCTTCGTCACCACCCAGGTGTTGCGCGGAAATCTTGAACCGCTATGGCTTAGCGTGGCATTCACCGATGGCATCATCGCAATCGTGCAAGGCATCGGAATCAAAAAACACTGGTGGCACTCATGAACAACACGTCGTATCGCAATCGACTCGCCACGGTAGTGATGATCGCCGGGGTCTATGGGTATTTTCTGCTGTTCTCGCAATTCGCCTTTTTGGAATGGGTGCAGAGTGCTGTGCAGGTGGAATGGCGCATCAAGACTGTTTTAGGCGCAATGGCCATAGCAGGTGTGCTCGGTGCTTTTGTCGCAAGAAAATTTTCTAACGTTCGGTTCTTTAGGATGGCTTGTATCTGTTGTGCCGTTGCAGCAGTTGCTTCCGTTCATGCTCATCAGATGCTAAGTCTAACAATTGTCTCGGCGCTCATGGGCTTGTCACTCGGGGTAGCAACGGTATCCCTTGCTGCGCTGTTACCGCGTTGGCTTGAGGAACCATATGCGTGCTTATGGGTCGGCATCGGCACAGGGTTGGGTTATGCACTTTGCAATGTGCCGACTTTGTTTCTCGCAACGCCATCGGCCCAAGCTTACTTCGCGGCGGTGATGATGTTGTTGACTTTGGTCGCTTCGCTCTCTCTCACAGAAACTCCGTCTTCGCAAATTACGACTGCACACACATCCATGGCATTGCCGCTATCACTCGCATTGCCTGTATTTTTTGCTCTGGTGTGGTTTGATTCAGGGGCTTTTTTTGTGATTCAGCATGTGCCGGAATTGAAAAAAGCAACGTGGGGTGCCGAAAATCTATGGCGCAATGCAGGGCTGCATTTTTTCGCGGCAGTCGCGGCAGGCTTTTTGCTCTCACGTGGTTCCTTTCGCGCGGTCATTCTTTCAGCCACTGTTCTGTTAGGTATTGCAGCAATGTGGGTCAATCATGCATCCACTCGTCAAGCAGCTGGATGGCTCTACCCCATTGCTGTTTCGTTTTACTCTACCGCACTCGTGTGCTGGCCTGGCTTGTTGGATCGTCATGCAGATGCTTGGAAACGTGCTGCTTGGGTATTTGCCATTGCTGGTTGGATCGGATCAGCCATGGGAATTGGTATGGTCGAGAAACTGCACATCGTGCCGCTGTGGTTTGTGCTCGTGGCCAGTGGATTGATCATCGCATGTTTGTATGCAAAGCGCTGCCGTAATTTCTTCGGCTTCGCTCTGTTGATTGCGCTTTCAACTACGATGATCCTAGTAGAAACGAATTTTACGCATGAAGAACATGTCGATGCAATCCACCGCGGCAAGCAAGTATTCATCGCGGAGGGTTGCATACACTGCCACTCGCAGTATGTGAGACCGGGTAGTCGAGATGAAATGTATTGGGGCAAGGCAAGTGACCCGAAGGAGGTGTTGCAAGGCGCTCCCGTGATGATTGGCAATCGACGTCAAGGGCCTGACCTAACGCACATTTCCGGCAGGCGTTCCGATGCTTGGCTTCGCGAACATTTTCTTGATCCACGCTTGCTGGCACCACACTCGACCATGCCTCGCTACGCACATTTATTCGAAGACCAACGTGGCAGCGATTTGATTGCATTTCTCACTCGTGATCGCGACCGCGCGTTGCGCATGACCCAAGAACATTGGCAAAACGTCGTGATCGAAACCGAGGGTTCGGCAGATGTGGCATTAGGGAAAAAACTTTTTGCGGCACATTGTCGCGCCTGTCATGGCGATGAAGGTCGCGGCGATGGACCTTTGGCTCGAAAGCTCACAAGACCTGTTACGAATTTGGTACATGGTCCATTTTTGTGGACACAAGGAAGCACGACTCGTGATGCCGCTCTGATTGCTAAGGTGATTCGATACGGCATTCCCGGCACTGACATGCCTGGACACGAGACCTGGGACGACCACAACGTTCGTTCATTGCTCGATTATGTGATGCAACTATACGCGCCTGCTACGCGATGAACGATTGAGATCATCCATTGACCAATTTTTCACGACGTTCGCGCACGAGACGAACCACGAGTGAGGTCCAACCTGTCTGGTGCGATGCCCCAAGGCCTTCGCCAGTTTCAGCATGGAAGTATTCGTGAAATAGGAGCAAGTCTTGCCAATGCGGCACGTCAGAATAGCGCGGTGCATCACCAAAGCACGGACGATAGCCGGACTCGTTCGGGACGAACAATTTGATCAAGCGATCACACAAATCGATGGCTACTTCGAGCAAGGTTTTTTCTTCGCCGGATCCTGTCGGATACTCGATCAGAAATGAATCACCGTAGAAGTAATAGTAGCGCTCGAGTGCCTCAATGATCAGGAAATTCGTCGGAAACCAAATCGGACCGCGCCAATTGGAATTGCCACCAAACATATCGGTGTTCGATTCACCCGGCGTATAGCGAACTTCATTGCGCATGCCGCTGTGCTCGAACACAAAGGGCTGTTCTTCGTGCGCTTTGCTCATCGAGCGAATACCAAACGGTGAAAGAAACTCTTTGGGATCAAGCATGCGGGCGAGAGTCTTGCGCAGTCGATTTTCCGTCGGCAATGCAAGCAAACAACGTCCTGGGTTTTTCGAACCTTGGGCGCGACGAACTTTGATATACTTCAGCAAATCCGGACGGTTGGTGAGAAACCAGTCGAGTCGTTTGCGGAAACCTGGCAGCGCATCGATGGTTTTTTGCTTTAATACCGTCACGGCACAGAGTGGCAAAAGCCCAACCAACGAACGAATGCGCAACGGGATCGGCGATTCTTGATTGATGATCAATTGATCGTAGTAAAATCCATCTTCCTCATCCCACAAGCCACTGCCACCGAGGCTATTGATCGCATCGGTGATGTTGACGTAGTGTTCGAAAAACTTCGAAGCAATGTCTTCATACGCGGGTTTTTCGAGAGCGAGTTCTAACGAAATTGACAACATCGTGAGGCAATACGATGCCATCCACGCCGTGCCATCTGCTTGATGCAAATGACCACCGCCCGGCAAAGCATGAGAACGATCAAACACCCCAATGTTGTCTAAGCCAAGGAATCCTCCGCCAAAAACATGACGGCCTTCGGCATCCTTGCGATTGACCCACCACGTGAAATTGATCAGCAGTTTTTGAAATGCTCGCTCCAAGAACAACAAGTCGCGCTGTCCCTTGCTATCAGAAATTTTGTAAACACGCCATACAGCCCATGCGTGAACCGGTGGATTCACATCAGAAAAATTCCACTCATAGGCAGGAAGCTGACCGTTTGGATGCATATACCATTCGCGCAAAAGCAGCAGCAATTGATCCTTGGCAAAATCAGGATCGATCGCCGCAAAGGGAATCATGTGAAACGCAGTATCCCACGCGGCGAACCACGGATATTCCCATTTGTCGGGCATCGAGAGAATGTCGCGCGCGAAAAAATGCTGCCAGTCAGCATTGCGGCCTTTCAGGCGTCGCTCCGTTGGCAGTGGCCCATTCGGATCACCCTTCAGCCAATCGTCTACCACGTAGTGGAAAAATTGCTTGGTCCACAGCAGCCCTGCATAACCTTGGCGACAAATCATGCGCTCGGCATCGGGGATATGCGTAGGAATCACTGCTTGATAAAATTCATCGCACTCGGCAATGCGCTCACTCATGGTTTCCTCAAAGCCATTCAAGCCCTCGATGCCATTGTCTTCTTTCACGGCATGGAGTCGGCAACGTATCGTCACACTCGCTCCAACTGGCACTTCAAATACCAAATAAGCCGCAGCTTTTGTTCCATGCTGCGCGGGATTGACTGCTGACGCCTCCTCTTGAATGATGTAGCGATGGAAAGAATCCTTCACGTAAGGCGTCGCATTTTCCTGTCCCCAGAGTGCTTGGCAGTTGCTATCATTTTCGGTAAACAACCACTCACTCTTCACACTCGGATCGTCCGATGCCGCATAAAATCGATACGCACCGATGTTTTCGTGACTCACCAGAAGACGATCGCTTTCTAACAAAATGTTAGGTTTAGTTATAGGAGCCTCACGTTCATTGCCCCATGCCCAAGTATTGCGAAACCACAAAGTCGGCAACACATGAATCGGCGCAGCATCTGGTCCGTGATTGGTGATGGTCAATTTCCACAACAAATCTTCAGGGCTGCGCTTTGCTACCTCTTGCAAGACATCAAAGTAGCGGCCTTCGGCAAACACGCCCATGTCAGCAATTTCGAGCTCTGGACCTTCGCGCCCCAGCTTTTGATTTTCCTGAATGATTGCCGCATACGGATAAGCAGTTTGCGGGTACTTGTAGAGTGCTTTGGTGTAGGAATGTGTCGGTGTGGCATCGAGGTAGTAGTAACACTCCTTCACATCTTCGCCGTGATTGCCTTCATTGCCGCCTAAGCCAAAGAGCCGTTCTTTGAGAATGCTGTCTTTGCCGTTCCACAGGGCAGGAGCAAAACAAAGCTGTCCTTTGCGATTGCTCCATCCTTGCAATCCATCATCGCCCCAACGATAGGCGCGCAGCCGTGCGTGATCGTGCGGCAAGGTGGCCCAACTATTTCCATGATCCGAGTCATCCTCGCGCACCGTTCCCCACTGCCGCTCACTGAGATACGATCCCCAGCGCTTCCAGTTCTTGGTGCGCTCGCGATCTTCTTGGAGTCTCTGCTGTTCCCTCGTCATCTGCCCAAGGGTAAGCAGAAAGCGTGCAGATTTGTCCAGAAGCGACGAAAAAAATTGCGTCACTTTCAATCAATTGTGAAGTTCACGGGAACGAGGGATTTTTCGATTTTGAAGCATCCATCGTATAAAAAACGAGAAGGTTGTCGCGTGAACGACAACCTTCTGTTGGGATTCAAGATAGGATCGCAAAAGAACTTTCCGTCCCACGCTTCAAGGCCATGTGCGCGGGCTTTCTTGCGGCGCTTGTTCGTTTTTCAGGCCAACGCCTTTCTTGTTCTTCGCCACATATTCATTCTTCAATCAATCGATCTTCTCTTGGCGGAGGCGCCGAGATCTTTTTCCACAACCACAGCGGGCCGTGATTGGGGAAAAAAACGCGACTCATTTTGTATAAGCCTCGCCCACGCGAAGAGCGACTTACTGAAAAGCTCCATATTTGATACGCCGCCAAGGATACAATTGGATCACCAACGCATGATTATTTTCGCTTATTTCTGAGGACGATCGAGAATGATGTTCGAGGCTGCCGGTATGCTAGGATTTTCCACCGGATCTTGCGTGATGAGAAAGCGGTCAGGAATCAGCCCAGTGGAGCCGAGTTGGAAGTCGAATGTTTCTGATTGCCCAATGTCACTGGGTAAAGTTCCGACAAGCACAGGCTGTTCCGACTGATCATTTTTCACCCAGAAGTAGTATGCTTGCCCATCCGCAGGCACGGGCAAATTGCTGACAATCAATTGTCCAGTATCACGTGCTGGATCATAAACGGGGACAGCGCTTGGAAGATTGATGGGGACATTTTCGGCTGGTGGTAAGCCTGCTAAACGTGGCGCAGATAGTGGCGCTTGCATTCCGGCGACAGTGGGAATCTTTCCGGGAGCGAGGAGAACACCAAGAAGTGGTTCATCGATTGCAACCGTTGCAGGATCAGCCTCGGGATGGGTGAGTTTCATGATGATCGGCCAAGAAATGCCATCGTTGGCAACGAGGCGCTCGGTATCCCGGGCGGCGAGAACAGAAACCTTCTCACGCAGGGTTTCGATTTCTTGGATGAGACTGCGTTGTTGCGCGCGCATGGATTCTTGTAGAGCTTGCGCATCGGTTGCAGCTTGCTGTGCCATGGCGACTTTTTCTTCGATTGCGATCCTGTTCTCTGATGGCGAAAGTGATGCTTTTTGTTGAGCTGCGACTTGGTCTTGGGATGTGATTGGTGATAGATCCTCGCGTGCTGTCAACTCGCGGCGTGAATCAACCAGGAATAATCCAGCACAAAGCATAGCCGCCGCAGCCCAGCCAGTCCACGCCAGCAGTCTCATGCGTCGCAGCGAACGCACGGGGGCATCGATGCGCCATTGAATGGCATCGTGCATGGCGGCAGAGGGAGCCATGGGATTGCTGCCATCCACCGCGATCACGGCAGAAATCGCATCGATCCAGCGTTGCTGTTCGCGTTCGGCAGCGGTGGGGCAGATGGATGGGTCCTCCATGCCAAAGGCAGCATCCGCCGCAGAAAATGACTTGGATGAAGAATGCTCGTCAGAGTTCATGATCAGACAAAAAGTGTTTGAGTTTTTCGAGAGCGCGACGCAACCGGTTTTTCACGGTGCCCAGCGGGGTTTGCAAATGGCCGGATATCTCTGAGTGAGTGTATTCGAGAAACACGGCGAGTTCGAGACAACGCCGTTCGTCAGGCGGCAATTGTTTCATGGCATTACGCACGGCAAGAAAAGTATCTTGGGAGAGAATGAGCGGATCACAGGGAAGATCCGCAGCGGGAGATGTGTCGAAGGAACATTGCATGCTGCGATCTCGCTTCTGCCGACTATGATGGCGGATGCGATCGATGCACAAACTGCGCATAATGGCAAAGCACCAGACAAATGCTTGGGATCGCTCAGGATCATAGGATGCCGCGCGGTGCCAGATTTTCACGAAGGCATCCTGCACCACTTCCTCGGCCTCTTGCCGTTGACCAAGCATCCGCATCGCAATGCCGAGCAAGGTTGGAGCCCAGAGATTGTATAGCGTATCAAAGGCAAAACGATCTTGCTGTCCCACCTGAAAAAGCAGACGCGCTACGTGATCCTCGCCCTGGGAAGAAGGCGAGGCATCAGGTTCTGGCAAAGCGTGCAACTGCGGGCGCATGACATCAAAGCTGGCAAGACAAGACTGGTGGAGCGCCACGAAAATGCCACTCCAAAAATCCTTTCGACAAAGCACCGCATCTTGGATCAGGAAATCGGAAAATAATTCCCTCAGAGCTCATTGCCATCACATCCGAACAAAATCCACCCGACAGGACCCTCGCTGCTGCGCGCCAGACGCCGAGGCACAGAGCTAAGGGTAAAGAAGTTTCATGCGGAAAAAGGTTGGCGCAACAAACCGACCGGAAATGCAGAATGCGCTGAAAAAAATCCGCAAGATCATTCCTCTCACACAGGAAGGGTCGAGTCATTCTCACCCTCCTCACCTTCTGCATCAGCACCATGGCGACGCGCGGAGGAGGAAATGAGAGAAGGCAAATCGAAATCGATACGGCGCAGATCTTCCAAGCCAATTTGCATGGAAAGTCGCATGATGTCCGCCTTGCTAAGGCCTGTTTGATTAGCGGCTTCGGTAATTTTTTCCAAGAGCGCAGGTTCGAATCGGAGCTGAGTAATGACGGACTTAGAGTTCATGGCTGCGCCAATGAATCATAAATACCATCAATCTGCAAATTTTAACATTTTTCTCTTGTCACGCGTTACTGTTTTAGTCACAAATTCATTTATGCATTATGAATTACAGTGCTTGTCCACAGAAGAAGCTCCCTTGGTCCTCACCGAGCAAATCGCCAATCTGCTCACCGAAGCCACCGAAAAAACTGGTAGGTCCATAGAAGAATTGATTCTGGTCTGTCTGGAGCATGGGTTGGAGATGATCTTGAAAAATTCCGCCACATGAATACGCATACAGAATTTATTGTCAATCGTTAATTTGTAAGTATTGCGGATTTGATGCTAGATGCCTGAAAAAGTTTACGATTCAGCGAGGAAACATTGCGGTTAGAACTTGGCTTGCGACTCAGAATCATTTGCTCCATAAACACCAAAAACATGCAAATGAACTTTCAGAGAGGCAGTCCGCACTAATCGCTGGAAAGGGAGCATTCTACAGAAGTTCGTTATGAAATCGCACAAAACGCTCCTAACACCGAAAAAACTCACAAAAATGAATCATTTTTGAAAAAAGTTCTCGGAGGCGATTCCTAACCAGCTTTACGCACTACAAAACTCATGCTTCGGCATTACGCCCGCAATGCTGATCTCTCGTGTTGCTTGTGAGCGAACTTGGTGCTCCAGCCTGCTGGAAGCAAAATAGCTAGCGATATTGGGGCGATGAAAAGCCTTCCCCCCAACGCAGTCAATTGCATGATATGCAAAACAAATGAAAATAAACAATCGGCTCATCCATAAGCGTGCCGATGCCAAATCAAGCATGATTTTCCGTCCCTACTTCATTACGAGCCGCATGACAATCCGCAATTTGCTCCCGGGCAGCATCTCATCCATTCTCAGATCATCGAATCGTGAAACCCACCCCACTCCCATTGCCATCACTTCAAGGCAAAATCCACCCGCCAGCGCTTTACCCGAAAACCGAAGTTGGAACTACTACATACACAAAACATACGAAACATTGAGCAACGATCGAGCATTCTTCTTGCAAGGTTGATTACGTGAGTTGCGAAAGTAATCCGATCATAAACAGACTCACCTCCAAGGACCGACTCTATTTATCAAAGTCTTCCTTATCAATGCGCTCCTTGTATTCAGCCTCCGCCTCCTTCAACTCCTCATCATCTTGCGCATTGACCAGAGGAGTTAAAGCCAAAAATAAACAAAGCCATGATTGTTTCCACATGATGAATGAATGCCAAAAACGTCTTTTCCAGTCAAGCCGATATTCGATTTTTGCTATGAGAAATCCAATGCAACAATCATATCGAAAAATGCCACGAGCAACACTTCGCTGTTGAATTTCATGAGGCAAAGGTTTGGATTTTGGTTCCATGTTGAAGCGCGAATGCTTGCCCTGACATGCCGCTGGCTTCAAATGTATCGAGAATGGCTTCACGCTGCGCCCGGCACATGCGCGTGCGGCCAAGGACATCGGTTTTGAGTAGCTGACTGGGTTCTGCTGCTGGGTTCTCGGCTTCGTCTGTATGGTTCGTCGTAGTCATAAGTGTCGTAGGTTAGCACCTACGACGTTAATGAATAGAGGCGCATCATAGGACGCTTACCGAGCACGCGTAAAACACGACGCCAAAAAACCGCATAGTCATAAACGTCCTATCTGCCCACCTACGACACTAACGATGAAAGCTGCTTCATAAGATGCTTACCATAATTTCATCCATCCTGCCTAGATGATTTTCAGCGCTTCCTCATTTTTCGCTTTTTGTAGGCGTATAAGATTTCATCAGTATATCCCCGTCTCCTGACAAAAAAACGTTAAACTGTGTCGCATCATTGATCGTATTTTGACCATTCATATCGATATATGTTACACGCCATATCCAGCAATCTTTGTGTTTTTGATCACTATACCTGTATAGACTCACCCTCATAACATGAGCCTCATAATTCTTGCCAAACACTTGGTGGAGAAACTTATCTGCGCGGTTGATTACCTCGTCAGAAGCAATCGATTTTTCGTCACGCGGGAAATCAGTTTTAAACTCTGGACGCTGAAAATCACGGGGTAAATAAATGGTTGTGGCCCCCTCACGATAGACTTCTCTAGATTGATTAATGTCTTCTACGGCATTTCTTAGATCTTCGTTCGAGTAAGTAGAAGAAATTTGAAAGAAAGTGAAAAGCACAATATGTTTCATATAATTTTTGGCTAAAATTGCAGGCTTGCAGATTACATAACTAACAATCATTTACCTCTTTGTAAGATGTGTTTTTTCATAAGAACTTCCCCATCAATATTCAAGTATACAACAAAAACTTGTGGATCTTTATAACCTGGTCTTTTAACCTCCGAGAAGTATGTTATAGACCAATACCAATTAGGTTCAGAGAAATTCAATCGTGTTCTTCGACTTAAACTAATTGCCCCGATTTCTGGTTGAAAATCATTACCATATACTTCACGAAGATACTTGTCAGCTATTTCTCTGATTTTCATCGAGTTTGGT
>JBIIAI010000220.1:0-4426 GCA_044239965.1 Akkermansiaceae bacterium | reverse complement strand
TCCGTCGTGCCGCCACAGCCTTCGCTTCAATCAACAGCTCATCAGGCAAATCCAAGGTGGTTTTCATTACAACCCAACTATACAGGAATATGGGTGGTTGGCAAGCTTTAATCCTTGGCGCATAGTGCAGGGCGATCAAGCTAGGGAGAAAACCCTTGATGCAGCAAGGGTCACCAAAGAGGAATCCTGAGTCGAAGGCCGCGCTTGAATCTAACCAAAAACTGGCAATCCTTGAATTTGCAAGGATTTCTAAAAGTCAAGTTTTCCCTAGCTTGATCGCCGTGGCGCATAGTGGTGTTGTTTGTGCGTAAGAAGATGGAAAAAAGGCGGGGAATTTGCGAAGGTCGAACCACGAGATTCTTTATTTGCTCGTGGGGGGAAATGGGTTATCTTGATGGATGATGATTACAGATGACAAACGCCACCTTGCTCGGATGGCGGGTTTTTTTCATGAAATGACCAGCGAACAAGTCGGGCAGGTGAAGAAACTTTATGCCGCAGATGCCGATTTCAAAGATCCGATCAATGAAGTGGTGGGGGCGGTGGCCATCGAAAAAGTCATGGCTGATTTGTTCAAGCAACTCAAGAATGTGACGATCGCCGTCAAAGACATGCATGGCGATGATCGCTCTGGTTTTCTCCAATGGAACATGCACTATGAGTTTCGTGGAAAAAAACGCAGCATCCCCGGCGTGAGCCACTTTCGCTTTAATGAAGCGGGCTTGGTCACCCAGCAAGAGGATTTTTGGGATGCCTCGTTTGTGCTTTACGGGGAATTCCCGATTCTCGGTGCGATGATGCGCGGCATCCGCAAGATGGTAAGGGTGAAGGTGTGAATTAGCGTATCGCAATGAAAACCGATGTCCGCTCATCGACTACCCTTTGGCTTTTTTCCACAAGCGTGATGGCGGGAAATCCTTGGGGCGGCAAACGATGATGCCCGAATGGGTGTTGAGCTCGTGCACGTAATCGTTGATCGGTTTGTCAAATACGGTCTTGCGGCCTTTGCTATTGGAGGAGGTGGCGTGCATGAAGTAGGCACGACCTTGGTAGCGCATGATCAATCCGACATGGGAGGTGTATTGGTTTGGCGAGGTGGTAGTGATGGCGCAGATGTCGCCATCGGCGAGGTATCGTTCCGCGTTGAGAACGTTTGCTTTGGGGATGTGATAAACGGGGAGCTTGGACACGCGTTTTTCGATCTCGCCCATGGGCGCGATCAGTGAAGGGTTGTTTTTCAAGTAGCGGTAGCTTTTCCACTGCACCGTCATCTCTTGGATCGAGCGCTCCATGCGCGCGGAGCCGGGGATGCGACGCGAGATGTTCTCGGCAAAGCCGCGGCGTTGGTTGTCGTAGAAAACTTCTTCGAGGTGATGCATGCGGCTGAGGTAACAGCCCGTGCATTGGCCGTTGCGGTAGCGCTCGACCTCGACCATGTGAATGAGGTCCTCAGGGCGGTAGGGGCCGGGCTTGTAGGTGAGCATGCGGGCGAAGCCGAGGGCATTTTCGTAAAAGGTCCAGCAGTCCATCGCCTCCAGATTCACCACGGGATTCTCGATGTGGTTGTGAACTTCGAGGCTGTAGTTGACGTAGCGCACACCTAGAAGAGCGCGGGCTGCGAGAGCGGTGCGTTGGCCGATGGGGCGAGCGCGCCAGTTTTCGCGTTCGGCCTGCTTGACCATCGCAGCGAACCTGGCCTCACCCTTAAAAACGGTGGAGAGCGGCAAACGCAGCGGGCTGGGAGGTGTGATCGTATGCCAGTTCCCAACGGGGGCGACTTGGCCAAGTGCAGTGAAGCAAAGGCAGCCGAGGAGGGCGAAAATTTTCATAACTCCAATGTAAAGGAAATCGCCCCTTGGTCAAGTGGATAGGGGAAATGGTTTGTTATCCCACGATTGAAATCGTAGGCTCATGGATGAAATGTCCTGTTGGGACATGCTTTCCTCGTTCCAACGGAACGATTCAATTTCCAGCCCATGATTTCAATCATGGGCATTCGATTTCCCTAAAAGAATTGGTGCGTCCCAACGGGACGCTTCAATCGTGGGCTTGCTTTGTGTGCTATCATCATGTCATGGCGCACTCTTTATCAAAAATTATTTTGCACGTGGTTTTTTCTACCAAGGATCGAGAGAATTCGATTACAGATTCGCTTCGTCCGCGCGTCCATGCATACCTCGCGCAAGTTGTGCGTAGCTTGGGATGCGAGGTGCATATCTTAGGTGGCGTGGCGGATCATGTGCATTTGGCCGTTGATTTTCCCCGCACGATCACGGTGGCGGATTTTTTAAAGAAAATCAAAGGCTCGAGCTCGAAGTGGATCAAAGAGCAAGGACCAGAGCATCAGAAGTTTGCTTGGCAAGTAGGGTATGGTGCGTTTTCTGTGAGTGCCTCTCACAAAGCTAAGTTGATCCAATACATTGCGAACCAAGAAGAGCATCATCGCAAAGAGTCGTTTCAGGACGAATTTCGCAAATTGATCAAAAAGTATGGGATTGTTGTCGACGAGACCTATTTGTGGGATTGATGCGTCACGTTGTGACGCGGGAATGTTGTGGGTGAATGGCAATCCCACGATTGAAATCGTGGGCTCATGATGAAATGTCCCGTTGGGACATGGGGAATGTTGTGGGTAAATGGCAATCCCACGATTGAAATCGTGGGCTCATGATGCAATGGCCCTTTGGGACAGACATGGCAAGCATTGTGGGCTGCTTCAGATCGTGTGACCCATTTGATTGCGTTTGGTTTCCATGTATTTTTCGTTGTGCGGGTTGCTATCGACGCGGATCGGGAGTTGTTCGACGATGCTGAGGCCGTAGCCTTCGAGTCCGATGACTTTTTTCGGATTGTTGGTGAGCAAACGAATTTTTTTCAGGCCGAGGTCGGCGAGGATTTGGGCTCCCATGCCGTAGTCGCGCAGGTCTGCGGCGAAGCCGAGTTTTTCGTTGGCTTGGATGGTGTCGAGCCCGGCTTCTTGGAGCTTGTAGGCGTGGATTTTTGCGGGTAGGCCAATGCCGCGGCCTTCTTGACGAAGGTAAAGGAGCACGCCGCCTTCCTTGCCGATGCGTTCCATGGCGGCAGCGAGTTGCTCGCCGCAATCGCAGCGTTTGGAGAGGAAAACGTCACCCGTTAGGCATTCCGAATGCACGCGGACGAGGGTGGGTTTTTCTGGGTCGATTTCGCCCATGACCATGGCGAGATGGTGGGTGCCCTCGGTATCGATCTGATAGAGGTGGCAACGGAAATCCCCGTATTCCGTGGGCATGTTCACGACTTCATCCGCGCGCACGAGTTTCTCGGAGCGTCGACGGTGCTCGATGAGCTGCGCGATGGTGCAGGCCTTGAGTCCGTGTTTTTCTTGGTATGCACCTAGTTCTCCAACACGGGCCATGGTGCCGTCATCGTTCATGATTTCGCAGATGACACCTGCGGCGGGAAGTCCGGCGAGAGTAGCAAGATCGATGGCGGCCTCGGTGTGACCGGCTCGGCGCAAGGTGCCGCCGGGCATGGCTTGGAGCGGGAAAACGTGGCCGGGTTGCACGAAGGAATCGGCACTGATGGTGGCGTCAGCGAGCAATTGGATCGTGCGGGCGCGGTCGGCCGAGGAGATGCCGGTGCTGATGCCCGTGGCGGCATCGACAGTGACGGTGAAGGCGGTGCGCTGAACCTCGCGATTGCGACGGGTCATCGGAGGCAGATCTAGTGCATCGGCACGCTCGCGGCTGATGGGGGCGCAGATCAATCCACGACCGTGAACGGCCATGAAGGTTATGTGCGCGGCGGTGCAAAGGGAGGCGGCGCCGACGAGGTCGGCCTCGTTTTCGCGATCTGGGTCATCGGCCACGATCACGAGTCGGCCTGCGGCAATCTCGGCAATGATTTCGTGAATGGGGCTAAATTGCAGTGAGGTGGATGACATAAAAAGCTGTTGCTGGAGCAATCAAGCGCATGCGGGGCAATTAGCAAAGCTTTTTTTGGCAACTGGTCATCCTCCTACGTCCCGCTTAGCGGGACTCCGGCGGACAAGCTGGTCAAAGTTGCGGAAATTGTTAGTGTGATGAGATGGGGGTGCTTTTGGAGACTTATTGGCTTTGCTGTTGGCGGGCAGCTTCTTCTTGTTGCTGACGTGCGGCTTCCTGTTGTTCGCGCATTTGCTCCTGCTGTTGGCGAGCGGCCTCTTCTTGTTGTTGGCGCATTTGCTCTTGCTGCTGCTGACGCATTTCTTCCTGCTGTTGGCGAGCGGCTTCTTCTTGTTGTTGGCGCATTTGCTCTTGTTGCTGCTGACGCATTTCTTCTTGCTGTTGGCGAGCGGCCTCTTCTTGTTGTTGGCGCATTTGTTCTTGTTGCTGCTGACGCATTTCCTCCTGCTGTTGGCGAGCTGCTTCTTCTTGTTGCTGACGCATTTGCTCTTGTTGCTCCTGTT
>JBIIAI010000344.1:0-3161 GCA_044239965.1 Akkermansiaceae bacterium | reverse complement strand
TGCTGTTGGCGAGCGGCCTCTTCTTGTTGTTGGCGCATTTGTTCTTGTTGCTGCTGACGCATTTCCTCCTGCTGTTGGCGAGCTGCTTCTTCTTGTTGCTGACGCATTTGCTCTTGTTGCTCCTGTTGCTCGCGCATTTGGGCTTCTTGGAGTGCTTGTGCTTCGGCGGCTGCTTGTTGCTCACGCATGGCGGCAGCTTGTTCTTCTGCGGCGCGGGCCTGGGCCTCGTTCTCGGCTTCTTGCTGCGCTGCTTGCATTTGCTCCTCGCGTTGTTGTTGCTCAATGATGGCAAGGGCTTGAGCCTCGGCCTCTTGTTGTTTTTGCAGCTGAGCTAGCTCTGCGGCTTCGCGCTGTGCGGCGTTTTGTTCAGCAGCATTTTGTTCAGCGGCGGCCATTTCGGCAGCGCGTTGGGCATCATTCTGTGCGGCTTCGGCCTCAGCCTTGGCTTTTGCGCTATCAGCTTGTTGTGCAGCTTCGTTCATCGCGGCTTGTTCCAGAGCTTGTTGTGCCACTTGCTGTTCGGCTTGAATTTGTTGTTGTCGGTTTTGGCTCGCTTCTCTTAGACCCGGGCGTGAGTTTTCGGCATCGGTGCGCGCTTGCTGCTGCGCTTGTTGGCGATCGCGCAGAGAGCCGCGCATGCCTGGGGGATTGCCGGGTTGTTCTCCTTGCGTGGGCGGAGTCAGGTTTTCTGGGGTTCCAGACTCACCGCGTGGGAGCTCAGGTGCTGCTGCTGTTTCTTGCGGGGCGGGTGGGTTTGCGGGAGTATGGGTGCTATCGTCCTCGTTGAGTGGAGGGACGATTTCAGGGTTGGCTGAGGGACTTTGTTCCTGCTGGCGACCAGCTAAGCCGGTGCGAGGGGCGCTGGGCTCTGCATTGAATCCAGGTGTGAGCTGATCTTGGCGCTCCATGTTGCCCTTGGTGCTGCTATCGGCTGCGGGAGTGTTGATGGCTACGGCTTCTGCGAGTTCGACGCGTTGGGCTTGAATTTTTTCTTGGAGCTCGATGCGTTGGTGCATTTTTTGGGCCAGACCTGAGCGGAATGAGGTTTCAGCTTGTTGGCGGTCGAGCTGGCGTGATGAGACGAATTGGGTGAGGACCTCAGGAGCGATGGTTTTCTCGCGAATGACATTTTCGTCGTTGAGACGACGTTCGATGGCGCGCGGGCGCAAAGCACCGTTCCAAGGGGCTCTCATGCTGGGAGCTTGGACGTTGAGAACATTTCCGCGTTTGTTGACGTAGGAGATGGGGTCGAAGCTGGATGGGAGGCGGGTATCCAGATTGCATTCGTAGCGTGGCAAGGTGCGGCCGATTTCTCGGCAGATGCGGGTGAAATCTACGCCGCGACAGTGGACGCGGTTGTTGCTCCATTCGTATCCACCGATGTATTGGGTTTTTTGATAAATGCGGACGCATTCGTTGGAGGAGAATACCGATTGGTAGATATTGCTGCCGAAGGTGTTGCTTTGAACGAAAGTAAAGCAACGGGGGCTGATGCCGCTGGATCTGCCGTAGTAGCGGTTCCAGTCATTGCCGCGCCAGTAGAGAGATTCGGGAGGCAGTGGAGCCCAGCCTACGTAGTTGCCGCCGGACTTCCAGCAAACCCAGGCGGGAGCCCATTCATTGCCGGGAACCCAGCACCAGCCGACGTTGCGGAGCAGGACCCAGCGACCGTAGTGGTAGGTGGCCCAGCCGAAAGGCTCGGTGGAGACCCAAGTCCAGCCGAGATCGCTGTATGCCCATGAACCATGGGTGTAGGGACGCCAATCATTTGCACTGGTGGCGAGGCTTGGCTGCCAGATGTAGCCGTATTGGGGCGACTCAAACCAGCGGCCATGGGAGGACAGGCGATTGTAAAATACGCTGTAGTCGTAGTCATTGGTGCTGACTGATACGGGCCGTTGGTAGGTGGAGCCGCCGGGCGAGACAGGTTCTGCGCGAAGTGCAGGGGAGCTTGATGGGCGTGTTGTACTTTGCGCTGCGGAGCGGGCTTTGTTGGCAAGATCATCGGCTCGTTCCTCAGCGAGAGCCGTTTTTTTGCGTTGAAGTTCTAATTCTTCAGCAGTGAGTCGTGAGCTCTTAGATTCCAGTTCTTCGCGTTGGCGGCGGAGTTCCTCGCGTTCCATGGCGAGGCGCTCAACCTCGATCTCGCGGCGGAGTTTTTCCTCTTCCAATTCGAGCGAGCGTAGTTCGCTGGCGATGGCATTGGTTTTCTCGGCAGAGACGGTATTGCTCGCGGGATCAGCAGATTTTTTCTGGCAAGACGGTAGTAGCAGGGCGGGGATGGCCAGTGCGAGGGAGAGGCGGAAGGCGAGGACGTGTGGAAATTTCGTGATCATGGCGCGAGGCGGGTTACGAGTATGACGAGTTGTCTGGGGAACTATTCAAAAAAAGGCAAAAAAAATCACCGCGATCTGGGAAAGATGCGCGGTGATGATGAAAGCGGGTTAGGCTTGTTTGTCGCGATGAACGCGGAATGGCTTGCCGCGCAGCTTGGACTTGCCGAGCGCACGCAGGGTTTTCTCGACGCATTCTTCGGGAACCTCCACGATGGTGTGGCGCGGGAAGAGTTTGATGTGACCGAGTGAGCCATCGGGCACTTCGCCCTCGCGGTAGAACATACCGACGAGATCCTTGGCATTGATGCCGTGGGTTTTGCCGAGATTGACGAAGAGCTTGGTCATTTCACCAGCATACGAGCTGGAGCGCTCTTGATTGCGATCAGGGCGATGTGGTTGACTATCGGCGCGATCGAAGCGATTGCCTTGTCCACCACCAGCACTGGGGTTTTGTGCGTTATCCTCGGCGATGCTTTGTCCTTTGGTCGTGGTGGCCTCGCGGAGTAGGGTAAACAAGGCACCGGCGATATCGGTCGCGGTGTGACCCTGATCAAGCAAACGTTCGATGTGGGTCTCGTGACCGACGAAACTGCCTGCCTCCAAGCGATCGCGCACGCTATCGTAGAGTGCATCGGCACGGCGATCCTCTACCTCTTCTTGCGAAGGAACGCGGTGGCGGGTGATTTTCTGGCGGATGGTGCGCTCGATATTTTGCAGGCGATAGAGATCACGGCCAAAAACAAAGGTGATGGCGCGTCCAGAGCGACCAGCGCGACCGGTGCGGCCGATGCGGTGCACGTAGTCTTCGGGATCTTGGGGGACATC
>JBIIAI010000065.1:0-16941 GCA_044239965.1 Akkermansiaceae bacterium | reverse complement strand
GTTTCAAATGCGCGACGACGGCGAATTTCTTCCAGAATGCCTTCGGCATCCAGTTTGGTTTTGAGACGCTTGAGAGCCCGGTCAACGGGTTCTCCTTTCTTCATTGTCACTCCGCGCATGCTGCTAGTATTGGTTGTTTGTTAATTGAAATTTGTGGTTGGGGGGCGGACTCTTGGGGATTTCTGTCTGATTGTCAAGGAGGAAACTGCGGGTTTTGTCGATTTTTTCGGAGAAACACTTGTTGTTTGGCAAAAATCGATAGTTTTCCACGGATTTTCGACTCCTATGCTTGCATCTGTGACTAAGTTCCCGCATGATTTTCTGCGTATAAGAATCACCCCAAATGTCTCCCATTTTACGCAAAATTTTAGGAATGAACTGGGTGCTTGTGCTGACGATGTATGGGTTGCTGATCTTTGGCATCTACTCCATCGAGAGTGCCGCACGTCACTTGCCATTGAGCTCAAAATTGCTTGAGGAATTCGGCTCGGCAGGGGCCTATTATGCCAATCAGCAGAAATCGTGGATTGTAATTGGCTCGGTGATTTACTTCCTCACGGCTTTGATCGACTACCGCTGGATTCGCTGGCTCGCCCTGCCCATTTACGTGGTGAGTTTGGGCTGTATGGCGATGGTGATGGGCAGTGACCAAGATGTCCACCAGTTGAAAATTGGGCCGATTGTTTTCCAGCCGGCTCAGCTTGGTGTGGCTTCAGGTGTGTTGATGATTGCGTGGGTGCTGCAGGATTTGCCGAAGTTGCACCGCTGGCTTGGTTTGCCGATTGTGCGCATTGCTGTGATCGGTGTGCTCTCCTGTGTGCCATTTTTGATGGTGATGAAAATGGGGGATATGGGCTCGGCGCTGGTGTGGATTCCCGTGGCTGTGGTCGCACTTTTGATCGGAGGTGTTCCTTTCCGCTACCTGAGCTTGATGGCAATCGTCGGTTTGACCTTTGTCCCGCTGGTTTACTTGGTCGCGTTACCACTGGTTTCGGAGCGCGGACCGGAGAGGATTAAGCTCTATCTTGACATGATGCAAGAGAAGTCTGTAGACATATCGGGCCCAGCGTACGCTCCCTATTATGTATCGATGGCTGTGGGCAAGGCGGGCTGGTCGGGCATTGGCTGGAATGCGAGTTCGGAAAAAGGCTCGCTGCATGCTAAGCGCTACATCCCGTGGAAAACGGCGCACAATGACTTCATCTTCGCCGTTTTAGCCGAGGAGCATGGCTTCCGCGGTAGCCTCCTTCTTTTGACAGCATTTGCGCTGTTGTTGATTCAGTGTCTTTTCATCTCTTTCTACAGTCGAGATCTCAAGGGGCGAGTCGTCGTTGCCTGTGTTGTCGCGTTTTTCTTTGCGCACATTTTCGAGAACATCGGCATGTGCGTTTTGATCATGCCAATCACGGGTATTCCGTTGCCGCTCATCAGTTACTCTGGTACCTTTGTCGTCATGTGTATGTTTATGTTAGGGTTAGTACAGAGCGTGTGGATCCATCGCAATACGATGGAGATTGTCAAAGTGACAACAAAAGAGGCATGAGAAAATTAATTACGCAAAATCGAATGATTTTTGTTGCAATTTTGAGCTGAATCCCTAATCTCAACCGCGTTCCCCGTTTCGGAAGTATCGAGAGTGTCTGGGGGGAGACTCTTGGTTGCCGAGGCGGGGTTCGTTTTTTTACGCGATACGCTCAATAACGTTTTACCCTCGTATTTTCTTAGGCACGATCACTACGGTCGTGCTTTTTTGTTAGTAAAATCATGGGAAATAAATTTTTTCTGGTTTTGCCATCCCGCAAATGCGTTAGAAACGCTTTTGTGCTCCTTGTCTTGATTTTTCTCACTCAGTGCTTGCACCAGTGCCGAAGATGAGTAGTTTTTCCGCGCAATCCCTATTATTTATCTCTATGAGCAGCGAACATCAATCATTTCAAGCAGAAGTACGACAGTTGTTGGACATCGTGATCCACTCCCTCTACACAGATCGCGAGATTTTCACCCGGGAATTGGTATCGAACGCCTCTGATGCGCTCGAAAAGCTTAAATTGATCCAACTCACGGAAAACAATGTGTATCAGGGCGAGACGGAATTGCAGATTTCTCTCACTACCGATGAGGAGGCGCGCACGCTGACAATTGCTGATACAGGCATCGGCATGACTCGTGAAGAATTGGTGCAAAATCTCGGCACCATTGCCCATTCCGGCACCAAAGCGTTTTTGAAAAATCTTCAAGAAAAGGGCAGTCAGGCCGGTGGCATGATTGGTCAGTTCGGCGTGGGTTTCTACAGCGTATTCATGGTCGCTGATCGCGTTGACGTATATACTCACTCGTGGCGCTCCGATGCTCCTTCGCTCAAGTGGAGCAGCGACGGCCGCGAGGGCTATGACATTGAGGAAGTAGAACAAGCAGATCGCGGGGCGAAAATGGTGATCCACCTGAAGGAAGAATTTGCCGAGTATGCAAAGTCCTCGCGGATTCAAGATTTGCTCACGAAGTATTCGAACTTTGTCGCCTTTCCGATTCTGCTCAATGGCGAGCGCGTCAATAAAGTCGAGGCGTTGTGGCTGAAATCGAAAAACGAAGTTAGCGAGCAGGAATACGAGGACTTCTATCGCTTCACTGCTAAGGCCTGGGACAAGCCACGCTTCACGATGCATTTCACCGCAGATGCGCCGCTGGACATTCACGCCTTGCTTTTTGTGCCGGAAGAAAACCAAGAGCGATTCGGTTTTGGCGCGATGCAGCCCGGCGTTGCTCTCTATTGCAAACGTGTGTTGATCGATGCTCAACCCGATGGCCTGCTGCCTGAGTGGCTGCGCTTCGTGCGCGGGGTGATCGATTCCGCCGACTTGCCGCTGAACATTTCGCGCGAGTCGATGCAGGACAGCGCCTTGGTGAAAAAGTTAGGCCAAGTAGTGACCAAGCGCTTGTTGAAATTTTTGGAGAAAAAAGCCAGTGACGAGGTCGAAGCCTATCGCGCATTTTATCAAGGATTTTCCCGCTTCATCAAGGAGGGAATTGTCAGCTCACACGAGCACCGCGATGCCTTGGCGGGCTTGCTGCGCTTTGAGAGCTCGATGACCGAGGGCGATGCGCTCTCATCCTTTGATGACTACATCGCGCGCATGAAGACGGAACAGAAGGAAATTTACTACCTCGCTGGAACCAGTCGTGAGGTGATGGAATCAGGTCCTTACCTCGAGGCATTCAAGGCACGCGGCTTGGAGGTTGCGTATTTCACCGAGGGCGTCGACGAGTTTGTCTTTGAGAGTCTCACTGAGTTCCAAGGCAAAAAACTGGTGCGCGCAGATCAAGCGGACATCGAGTTGGAAGATGCTGCGATGGATGGCGAATCGATGTCTGAGGCCGATGTCTCAGCATTGCAGTCTTGGTGGCAAGAGAGCATGAGCGCCAGTGTCAAAGAAGTCAAAACCGGCAAGCGCTTGGTAGGCAGCCCCGTGGTCGCCCTTGTGCCCGAGGACGCTCCGAACGCGCAAATGCGGGCGATGATGAAGGCCATGGGTCAAGAAGCTCCTGAAATTAAGCCGGTTCTCGAAATCAATCCGCGTCATGCCTTGGTGAAAAAACTGGCATCGTTGCGTGAATCGAACCCTGAGGTAGCTGGTCTCGTTGCACAGCAACTGGTCGATCAAGCGATGCTGGCGGCGGGCTTGGTCGAGCACCCACAGCAATTGGCCACACGCATGAATGAGATTCTTGAGAAAGTTCTCTAAGACGGCAAAAACTCTTTGCTGGACAAATGCGGAAACGTTGCGATAGGTATACACATCTCAACCGATTGCGAACGTTTCCGCTATAATACCACACACTATGCAGGCATTTCTCATTGTCTCAGGCCTTTTGATCATGGCCATTGCGTTTCGCACAGCGAGACGAGGCTGGGTGCGTAAGTTGGGTGCGGTGGCATTTTTGGCTGCTAGCTACGCGCTGTTTTTTTTCATAACCGGTCAGTGGTGGGGTGGTGTGATCGGCGTCGTCGTTTGGTTTTTCCTACCATGGGTCGAGCTACTCACGCGGGTGAAGCGCATGAAGTTGCCGATGGATAATCGACTCCGCCACCAGACGGTGCCGAATACCTCGTTTTTTCCTCATGCCCAGCAAACGGTGGATACCATGGAGGCCGAGGGCTTTGATCATGCTGGGGATTGTTGCTGGGAATGGTCCGGCATGAAACAGCACTACCGGATGTATTATCATCAAGAGACCCGCACGATGGCTACCTTATGTCTTTGTGAGCAGTCTGACGTAGTATTTTCCTTCGTATCGATCACCTGCGCCGCCGAGGATGGCTCGCAGTGGCGGACCACCAACTACCCCTTTGCTGAGACCCTGCAAGTGCCGCGGAAATTTCACTGGAACCATGTGCCATGCACGCGCAATTGCTTTCGCCAGATTTGGAGCAATCACCGCGAACATCTGCAAAAATGCGCGGTTCCTACCGCAGAGTTGATGGAAATGGATCCAGAGCACCTCGACGATTGGATCGAGCAGGAGATGCAGGAAATGATCGAGCACAATCTTGATCGCGGCATCATCGAGTTCGCAGGCGATGGCAGTTTTTGCTACAGCACCAAAGGATTATTCTATCTCTGGGGCCAGTTCATCAAAGACATGGTGCGTTTTTGTTAGGGGAAATCCTAGGTTCATGGATGAATCAATCCCTTGGTCATTTCTGAGTATGGGCTGAAAAGCTCATGCGTTTACTATTCTTCGATCTCGATCGCTCGTAGCGGTATATTGCGGAGAAGTGCTTCCTTTTCCTCCTCGGGAGGGGAGGTAAAGATTACGTGCTCCCATTTCGGTTCCTTCATCGGGCCTTGACCGTGGAATTGGAAAAGGCCTTTGATGATCGGTTGCAAGGGTAAGGTAATGATGCCTAACAGACCGCGTGCATTCATGCGTATGGTCATATCGATGGTATCTTTGTTGAGATCGACGTCGCCATTGCCAGTGAATTTCATGTTGCTGGTCTGAGTCGCGAAGTCGTTGGTGTGGATCACTCCCTTGCTAATGGTAAAATTGCAGAACGCATCCTTGGCCCGCTCAAAGCCTGCCCTGCGATCACCGAGCACGGCGGAAATGATCGGCGAGAGTGGGCCAAACATCGGCACGGCAAACAACTCGCCCTTTTCTAACGAACATAGACCTTCTCCATTGAGCGTGCTGGTATCGCTGGCCACACCTGTTAGGTAGATGCGACCTGTGAGTGTGCCGTAGCCCTTTTCCTTAAAAGCGTGGGTCTCGGCGATGTTCTTCATGCGAAGGCGGTTCCAGCGCAGATCGGCGGTGAATTTTTTGCTGCCCTTGATCTGGGCGACGACGCTGCCAGCGCAGCCTCCGCCAAACACCTCGGCGCTGAGTTGATTCAAGGTGACGGCCTCGCCTGTAATTAATAGCTTGGTGCGCACTTGGCTGAAGGTGGTGGGTTTGCCGAGAAATTTCCAATCGAGAGCTTTTGCGCCCTGGATCTCGACGTTGAGCCGCGTGAGGCCGCGATTGCGAACATCGATGTTGCCCTCTGCGGCGAGCGGCGGCGCTTGGTGAAAGCGGTATTCTTCTACGGCTTTGGCCACTGGCAGTGCAAACATGCGCAGTAGGGGCACGGGAAAAACATAGCCACGCAGATCATGAATGCCTACGATCCCTGCTTCATGATTGTAGGTGACGGATTTGCACTGCACTGGGCCGCGCTCGGAGGTTTTGTATGTTTCGTATAACTCGTAGTCGCGGTAGTCGAAATCGATGTTGATCTGAGAGAAATTGAGATGATTGTGCTTAAGATCGAGCTGTGTGTTTGCAGAAAAAACAGGCACATCACGGTAGCGTATGTTTTCGACTTTTCCTGTGCCCTGGACAGCCCAGTTGTGCTTGTCTTTGAGATCGGCTCTACCGGTGAGATTGACGAAGTGGCGACTGGCGCGGCTTCCTTGAAAATCACCTAACACTTTTTCTAAGGGCTGACCTGGGAAGAAGGGCTTCCAGATGGTGGGCGGGAGTGTGCTTTCCAGTTGGTAGAGTACCAGCGCTTCCTTGAGTTGCACTCCGCCCTTGAGTTGACCGAGTTGATGATCGAGCGCGATGTTGCTGATGTCGAGATGCTCTAACTGAAACTTTTCGCTCTTGCTGAGAACCAGCCCGACCTTGGCGCTGAGGCTTTTGAGGCCTGATGTCTCAAGCGCCTCGACAGCTGGAGCGAGCTTGTGCTCGCGGATCATTGGGCGGACTACAGCAAAAGGCACAGCGCCCTCAGCCTTGATGGTGAGCCGGGAGTCTTTCCATAGCACTTGACCGAGGAGCTTGCCTTGATTGTGTTCGACTTCGAGATTGCGCAGGAAAAAGTTTTGATCTCTGTAGGAAAATTCTGATTTGATTGTTGAGAGCGGACTGCCCCGGAACAGAACGTTTTTGCAATCGAGCTGACCGATGGCACTGAGCTGGATCGGTGCATCTTGGGGCAGGGCATAGGTGCCGCGCACTTGAATGTGAGGAGCCTTGGCAAAGGCAAAGTCAGTGAGGAGGCGCTTGCGGGTGACTGCGTAAAACATGCGGATGATGTCGAGCGAGCTGGTCGCATCATAGTGGCCGGCGCGTTGTTCAAGATCATAATCGAAGGTTGCATTCATAGCTCCGCGCTCATCTTTGGCGGAGAAATTTTGCACGGTTAGGAGCGATTGGTTGATGTTGCCTTCGGCGCGGATGTCGCTCAGTGTGAGGTCATCACGCGTGGCGGTGGGGCAGGAAAAAACGTAGTCGCACTCGAGATCGGACCATTTGGTGGCATCGGCGGAAAGTTTGATCTGCAGCTCGGGTGGCGCGTCTTTTTCCAGTTGCCAGCGGGCTAATTCCTCGACGAAGGTCTTCATCAATCGTCGATGCATCCCGCTTTGGTTGTCCTCGCGATCGTAGTTAGGAACGGGGCGGAAGCCGAGGATCGTAGCGTCTACTTTGAGATGAATGCCACCGATGAAGCCTGAGGCATCTTTGATCTCAAACATCCGATTTTTCCCCATCAGCACTTTGCCATTGAGCTCTGTGACATCGAGCGTTTCGCCCGAGGGTTTATCGGGATCGACGGGCAGGGAGAGTTCGGCCTGATTCAGCTCGACGTGGGTGAGGCGAATGATCCCGCGCATGGCCTTGGTTTTATCAAGATCGAAGACCAGTCGCTCCAGGCGAACCATGCGCTTTTGGCGACTGCTATCGGTGAAAACTTCCACCTCGCTTGCCTCGATGCCGCGGAGGGGAATGTAGCGCAGTCGTAAGATGGATGCCTCGATGCCTTGCTTGGCAAGTTCATTTTCCAGCGCCTTACGCCATGCGAGAGGCATACCGGTGGCATTCAGGTAGAAGAGTGTGCCGACCGAGGCGATAATCAGCCCGAACACCAGCAAATACCATGCGGTGCGCAGATTGCGAAAAAATTTGATCGAGCGTAATCCCACGAGTGCACAGGCATGTTACTACCACTTTGCAAGAAATCCAAGGCGCGAATGCAGAAATTTGACCGATGCCGATTAAGCAGGGGAAATAGCATTCCCACGGATCAAGATCGCAAACGCATCAGGGAGGGCTAGTTTGCGAAATCTGAGGTTCTGTTGCCTATAGGGTCGCAAGCGCTCCCTTACAAAATCACTGCGGGCGCGTGGCTGGTTTGCGGTAGCTCACGGCGCTCTTGTAGAGAATGACCGCGTTGGCTACGCCGCGTGCCACGGCACTCATGTACTTGGGGTTCTCCATCAAGCGAGATTCGTAGGGATGGCTCATAAAGCCGCCTTCGAGCAAAATCGCGGGATGACGAACGCCTGTGAGTACACTGAAACGCGCGCGTTTGATGCCGCGATCAAAGGTATTGTTCGTGCCGATGTTCATCAACACTTGGCTGTGGACAGCGGTAGCTAGCGCGACGTTTGCGGAGTCATTGATGTTGCCATTGCGCGCATTGAGGTCGCTCGGCTTGAGGCCTGAGCCGTAGTGAGCGACTCCTTGGGGCGAGAGCGTGAAGGTCTCGATGCCGCGCGCGCTGCGACCACCCGAATTGAAGTGAATGCTGATAAAAATGGCAGACTCTTTGAGCGCGTTGGCGATGTCGACCCGTTGTTGCAGCGTGAGGTAAACGTCGCTGCTGCGGGTCAGGATGACTCGGTAGCCCTTGGCGGTGAGTAGTTTTTGCACCTCCTGTGCCACGCGTAGGTTGTAAGCTTTCTCCGTGTTGTAAGCATTGACAGCACCAGCATCCTTGCCCCCGTGACCTGCATCGATGACGACGGTGCGGAAATTTCCAGCATTCGCAATGTAACTGGGGCGCATCACAGGATCGATGAGCTTGGTGAGGTCGATGCGTGAGATTGCCGTTCTCGATCCACTCTCGATCACGGGATAGGTGAAGACGAATTTAACACCATTGAGCGTGGATTCTTGGTCACCGATGCGGAGCTTGAAGATGAGGTTTTTTCCTTCAAGCACAAGTTGATTACCGCTGCGTTTGAAGGTCTTGAAGTTGTAAAATTTCTTGATGCTATCAAGCGAAACGTAATCGCGACCACCATACTGCATGATATCCCACTGAGCTTGTGCTACCGCGGCGAATCCGAAGAAAAGCGCCAGTGTGAAGAACTGGGAGAGTCTTTTCGTCAATGTGCTGAGATGAATCATGTCGTGGATTTTTTGGCAGAGTAGTCAAAGCATGGAGCGATGGCAAACAAAAAAATGGTTCATGAAAAGATGTCGTCTTGATCGGGATATTTCGCGAAAAAAAATCAATGCACAGAGAAATTGACGATTCTGCGACGCTGCGTATAGTGAATTTATGCGAACGATAGGATTATGCTGGTTGATATGGATGGGAGTGATTTTCACTCAGTCGGTTCAGGTGGTGGAGGCCGTCGAGCAGATACAGGATTTGCAGCTGTTAGAGAAAAAAGTCCAAAAAGTGGCCAAGGAGCGAATGCTGTTGACCGTGGCTTTGGTGGCGGAGGATGCATCCAGCTCGGGCTCGGGCGTGATCACCACCGAGGCGGGGTTGATTTTGACGGCCGCACACGTGGTGCAAGGCAATGAGACGATGGATGTGGTCTTTCCCGATGGGAAAACGGTGAAGGGCAAGGTGCTCGGGGCTAACTACGGCAAGGACCTGGCCATGGTGCAGATCGAGCAGGAAGGAAAATGGCCCCATGCTCCTCGTGGCAAATCGAAACCTCTGGAAGTGGGCGACTGGGTGGTAGCGCTGGGACATGCCGCGGGCTTTGATCCAGCGAGGACCCCGCCCGTGCGCTTTGGTCGCGTAGTTTCAAAGGGGCCTGGGATTTTTTTCACCTCAGAGTGCACTCTCATCGGTGGTGATTCGGGCGGTCCTTTGTTTGATCTGGAGGGCAACATCGTCGGCATCAATTCCAACATTGGTCAAGCACTGCGGGCGAACAATCACGCCGGGGTAGATGGCTTCATTGAGGACTGGGATAAAATGCTCGCCGGTGAGCAATGGGGCAAGCTGGTACTCGATCCTTTGCAAAATGAAGACATGCCCGTTCTGGGGATTGCTCTGGACGGCACGCGTCGTGGCCTAGTCGTCGGGGCTGTGAGCAAGGGCTCGAAGGCTACTCAAGCTGGGATCATGCCGGGAGATTTGTTGGTGGGGATCGAGGGCGAAAAATTACGCAATTTCAATGACCTCCGTAACGAGCTATTGCGCAAACAGGTAGGTGATAAGGTGAAAATCACCATCGTCAGGAACGGCGAGAGCATGGAAAAGGAAGTGGAGCTCGTGCGCCGTGGTGATACTGAACAATGAGAATTTTTATGGATATGAAATGCATGTATGGAATTTGCGGGCTGGCACTCTCTGCCGTTGCTTGGGGTCAAGATCTGCCGCTACAAACGGATGAACAACGTGCGGTGTTGCGGCATCAATCCAGCGTGGTGTTCGATCTCGTGTCGCCCATTTCCAAAAAATTGAGCAAGTCCTGCGTCTGGGTTTGGGCGGGCGGCACGCGGCAATTGTGCGTCGGCACCGTCGTCGGCGATGGCTCTCAGGTGCTCGCCAAATGGAGCGAGGTCGCACGTGCTCGCGGCGAGAAAATTGTCTGCGTAGGTGAGGGGAATGAGACATTTCCTGCTACCATTGAAGGGGTCTATGAAGAAGAGGATGTAGTTCTGCTTAAGCTGAAAAATTCGACCCTCAAGCCAGTTACTTTTTCTCCCGAACAAGAATTGGAGCTCGGTCAGTTCTTGGTCGCTGCCGCACCTGGTGACACCACCTTGGGATTCGGCGTCGTCAGTGTGGCCGAGCGTAGCTTGCGCGAAAGCGATCAGGCCTTTGTGGGCATTGGTGCGGAAACTCACCAAGACGGCACTGGTGTGATTGTGCGCGAGGTTGCGGAGGATTCTCCAGCCAAAAAAGCCGGCATCAGCAAAGGGGACGTCATCCTCAGTGTGAATGGTCAGATCATCAGCGGGCTGATGCAGTTCCGCTCGCTACTCAGCACACTCAAGCCCGGGGAAAACGCTGTGTTCCGTTATTCTCGCAAGGGCGACAACCTCGACGTCGAGCTCAAGCTCGCGGCGAAGCCGAAAAATGCTGCTTTCCCGCAGCGCCGCCTTGAGGTGATGGAGCGCATGGGCGGAGACATCAGCAATGTGCGCGATGGCTTTCCCGCTGTGATTCAGACCGATCTTGTGCTCAATCCTGAAGAGTGCGGAGGCCCCGTGCTCGATCTCAAGGGCAATGTCGTCGGCATCATGGCCGCACGCGCTGGCCGCATCCGCAGCTACGTGATTTCTGCTTCCGCCATTGAGCAAATGCTCAAACGCGCGCCCGTTGAAGAATCAATGGCCCGCGTGAAAAAAGAAGAGCCCGGTCCCAAGCTCGCCGGCTCGCGTGAGGTACGACCGCGCCTCAATCGCGAGCAAATGCAACGTCTGCGCGCCCGTATGAAGGAAATGGACAACCTCATGCGCGAGCTCGACCAGGAAATGAACCAAATCGATCGCTGAGCGGATTTCATGCGATTTTTCCTTGATTTGGCGAGAGTATTGACTATTCTGAGCGTGGATGTCTGATAGCGTAAGGAAAAGCGAGGTTCTAGTGGGGAGTTTCCTGCTACTCGGCCTGATTTTGCTTGGTGCCCTGATCTTTCAATTTGGCCGATTCGGTGACCGCTTTCAGCATTATTACTCCTTGCAGCTCGTCGTCGATGATGCCGCTGGTATCATCA
Organism: Akkermansiaceae bacterium; assembly: GCA_044239965.1. Classification (GTDB taxonomy): domain Bacteria; phylum Verrucomicrobiota; class Verrucomicrobiia; order Verrucomicrobiales; family Akkermansiaceae; genus UBA956. The sequence continues at coordinate 5,704 of JBIIAI010000065.1, read as the reverse complement.
AGGGCTCGGAAATCCGCATGGGTGGTGCCAAGATCGGCAAGGTCGGCACTTTACCCATGCTCAATGATGATGCCCTCGTCATCATCAATCTCGACATCGATGACCGCATCAAGATTCCCCAGGGCTCCACTCTCAGTGTCGCCTCGGCCTCATTGCTCGGCGATAAAATGATCATCGTCACACCCAATAAAGAGAAGAAGGGCCAATACATCGCCGCGGGTTCTGTCATCGCCGGCGGTGGACCTTCGGGCCTCGATGCCATCCAGTCCAATGCCGAAATCCTCAGTCGTGATGCCCGCAAGCTCATGGACGGCGCTGCTGGCACCCTGAAAAAAGTCGACTTAGCCATCGATGACATCCGCACCGCCTCACAGCACCTCTCCCAGACCCTGGAGAAAGTCAACACCTCAGTGCTCAAGGCCGATAACTTGCAAAAAGTCGACCAAGCCATCGATCACTTCGCCAAGACCTCTGCCGCGCTCGAAAAAACCAGCCAGCAAATGGAGCCTACCATCGCCGATGCCCGCGCCGCCATCGCCTCTATCGAAAAAGCTGCCTCCGGTGCACAAACCACGTTTTCTAAGGTAAATCAACGCATCGACGAGCTCGGGCCGACGATGAAAGAACTCCCTGCTGCCACCAAAGCCATCGCGCAAGCCGCTCAAAAAGCCAACCGCACCATGGATCAAGTCGCACAAGGAAATGGCTTGATCGGCACTCTAACCAATGATAACGAAGTCTCTGCCGACGCGAAAGCATTCATCCGGAACTTGAAAGAGCGTGGCATCTTGCGTTACCAGGATGCCGAGCCCCTTCATCCCGAAGATGACCCCCGCAATCGTTTTCGTGGCAAAAGACGTTAATCCCCCAGTTTTATGACATCACAGCCCCCGTCCATACTTTCTGCATCTCAGAGCGCAGTTCCGCGCGTTGCTTTGCTCATCGAGACCTCTAACGGCTACGCGCGCGAGCTGCTGCACGGCGTGGAGGAATACATTCGCAGCCATAGTCCTTGGCACATTTTCCTCGCGGAGCGCGGACGTGGTGATGCTCCGCCCGCTTGGCTCGATAACTGGGATGGCGATGGCATCATCGCCCGCGTCGAGAATAAAAAAATCGCCCAAGTTCTCAGCAAAGCCAAGCAGCCCGTCGTCGATCTTAGCTCCTATCGCTTCCTCGAAAAAGTTCCTTCGGTCATGACTGATAGCAAGGCCATTGCCGAGCTCGCAGCCACCCATTTCCTCAATCGTGGCTTTTCTCACTTTGCCTTCTGTGGCCTATCCCGCTTCCCCTGGTCACGCCAGCGCGGCGAGTATTTCCAACAAGCTCTCTTGGAAAAAAAGCACTACGTCCATGAATTCAACCCCAGCTCACGCGATAGTGGCGATAGCGAAAATGAGACTGATGTGATCGCCAAGTGGCTGCTCACCCTGCCCAAGCCCGTAGCGATCTTCGCCTGCTATGATGCCCGTGGGCGCCAAATTCTCGATGCCTGCCACCGCGTCAATATTTCCGTCCCCGAGGAAGTCGCCGTTTTAGGCGTCGACAATGATGAACTACTCTGCGAGCTCTGCCCACAGCCACTCTCCAGCGTGGACCCTAATCCGCGCCGCTCCGGCTGGTTCGCGGCCTCCTTGCTCGATCAAATGATGCAGGGACAAAAAATCGACCCCGCCGTGCACATCGTCAAGCCCGCTGGCATCAGCACCCGCCAAAGCACTGATGTCCTCGCCGTGGCCGATGTCAACATCGTGCGCGCCCTACGCTTCATCCGCGAAAACGCCTGCAAAGGCATCACCGTCAACGACGTCGTATCCGTGGCTGGCATCGCCCGCCGCACCATGGAATCCCGCATCAAGAAATTGCTCGGCCGCAGTCCACACGAGGAAATCATGCGCGTTCAGGTCCAGCGCGCGCAACGTCTGCTGCTCCACACCAACCTACCTGTCACCGTGATTTCCGAACGAGCCGGCTTCGAGAACCCCGAGTACTTCAGCGTCGCCTTCAAGCGCGTTAGCGGTATGCCTCCCGCACGCTTCCGCCGCACACGCGGAGAGTCAAAGTGAAGTCCCCTCAGAAGACTTCACCTCGTTCTTAGTTGCATCCTCTAGCTGCGGGCGCTTCATCGGCATCCCAGGAATGCCGCTGGGTAGGCTCTGATAGATCGGATGCAAGGTGCCGATTTTCGCCGCCAATGAGTCATTCTCCATGATCTCATACTGACGCCGTGTCAGGGTGAAAATCACCCAAATCACCAGCACAGCGCTAGCCGAGGTGAGTCCGTGCATCGTTGCAATCACGTCTGGATCCTCCGATTTCATCGCAAAGCGATCAAAGAAATTGCTCAGAATCCACACCAGCCACCACGTCAAGATCAGCCCACCAGGCGATTTTTTCTCCATCACCAGATAGGTTTTTGCAAAAATCTCCTTCATGCATTGATACGGGCGGAATAGCATCAAAATCGGAATGAAATACGAACCCACACACCAACCAGGCGTATTGTCCATCGTGCCACCATAGAAAAAACGCGCATTGCAGGCGCAGCGATACTTCCAGATGCAGTAAAAAATCACCCCAAGCACAAAGATGATCCCATGCACGACGTCGATCATCTCGAGCACGTCCATCGGCGCTTCAAACACCCCCAGAATCAACAAGAAAATTAACAGTGCAAACGGCAAGGAAATGCCAATGCAAATCGCCGCAAGCCAAGCAAAGATTTTCATCTCCCGAAAAGATTCACCGCGCATCGCAGGCAAAGAAGGGGGCACCTGCTCCGTCTGCGGAGCTTCATACGGATTCACTGACGTCGTTTCCATAACCTCATCCTGACACTAACTGTTAGCCCTGGTCAAGCCTGCATCGTGCAATAGGATCTAAGCCCCACTTGCTCCCTCGCCACAAAAAAACCGCAGAATTCACAAAAGGGGCGATTTCTCAATAGATCGAGCCAAACAAGCGATTTTTTTATCCACGAAAGTCACGAAATACACGAAAAGGGGTAAGAATTTTATGCGTGCTCATACATCACTCAAATTCTTCGTGTATTTTGAGTATTTCGTGGTTCCTATATCGGGTTTCGGCATCAAGTGGTGCATGGTCGCAAATAACCCGGGGCAGGCCCGTGCCGTTTCAACCATGGGCTTTGTGCCGGAATCCCGTTGGGATTCTGTGTTGCGAGTCACTTCAAGGATTGGAGCTTGGGGGTATCGGTGGAGGTTTCTAGGGCCTTGATGGTATCGCGGAGGCATTGGGCCTTTTGGCGCATGAGGTGCTTGGGGAAGTTCTTTTCATCGTGCTCGAAGTAGTCGGCGAGCTTGTTGAGATCGGGGATCAGGGCTTTGGCGTGGGTGCCATATTGGAGCAAGATTTTCATGAGCTCGGGCGTGCGTTTTTCGCTGGCCCAGGGGTTTTGTTGGCGGGTGTAGGTGACACAGGCGCTCATGCCTTCTTTGATGTGGTGCTGGGCCATGAGGCGCAGGCCCTCGACGCGGATGGTGTCGGCAAACATTTCGCCGCTGGGCGCGGGCACGACGATGGCCTCGTAGATGGCGGGCAGCAGCGGTTTGATTTCGTCGACAGATAGATTGCGATAAACCGAGCCAATGCTGCCACGGGCGCGGCCGTCTTGGTTTTTCAGACCCGCTCGTACGGCGGTGTAGAGGGCCTTGCGATCTACGCCCTTGAGCGAGCCATTGAGCATGCCGCCGCCATCGAACAGGGCGAAGGATAGGTAGCGTTGTTGCATGCCGCGTGGGTCCTTGGCGGTATCGACTTGGGCGAGCAGTTCGAGCAAGCGTGGCACGGCCTTTTTGGCGGGGTCGCCCATGGTGGCGAGTGCTTCGGCGGCTTTGATGCGCAGCCACAGATCGGGATCGTTGAGCAGTTTCAGCAGGGGTTCGATGGCATCGGCTCCGCGACCACGAATGATGGCGAGGGCCTGGCAGGCCCCGTAACGGGCTTCGATCTCGGGAGCGGAGAGCAGGGCGATGAGTTCGGGCACAGAGGCGTCCTTGCGTCGGCCTAGAGCCATGGCGGCGCGCTCACGGACGATCGGCGACCAACTGCGCAGCAGGCTGAGAATTTCCTCCTTGCTGAGCTGATCGTAGCCGCTGTTGCGGTCCTTGTTATTCCAGCCGCGGCCGTCATTGATGAGGGCCTGGGCTTGTGTGGCATCGAGCTGGGGGACTTTTGGTGGTCCCTGAGTGAAGCGTTTGCCAGTGAGGGCGATTTTTTGCAGGGGCATGGCATAGGCGAGCAAAAAGGCGCCGCTGCAATCCCAGTTACGGTAGCTATCGTGATTGAGGTCGGGCGGGCCTTGGTGGGCGAAACTGCCGTCCCACTTGCGGGCGAGATCGTAGTACCAGGCACCAAATTCTTTCATCCAAGCGCCTGTGGCCTGCGGTCCTGAGCGGGCGACGCCAGGCATGGCCCAGAGCATGTTGAAGTAATTGCCGGTATGTCCCGTATCGCGCTCGGGTCCATGGCAGGCGACGCTCATGCGTGAGAAAAATTCGGCAGCTTGGGGTTCCTCTAACAACTGAAACAACACGGCTGCCATGCCGCATTTGCCATTGTCATCGTGGTTCTCGATCCACGGGTGGTGATCGCCGTAGGGCACGGCACCTTTGCCGATGTAAAAGCGCAGCAGGCGCGCGCTGAGTTCGATGGCGCGGGGGATTTCTGGATCTTTGACACCGGCCTTGATGGCGAGTGAGAGGGAAATGGTCAGGGGAATGCCAGGTGAGTTCATCATGCCGTAGCCGCCGAGTCGGCCATCGGGGATGGCAAATCCATGGCCCCAAGAGCCGACGGCGCTTTGGCCCTTCGCTGCCTCCAGCGCGAGGCGTCGCAGACCAGGGAGCACGGACTTGTCTTCGCTGGCGATGATGTATTCGGCAAGGAAGATCATGACGTAGCCGTAATGCCAGGTCTGCATCGAATCAGAAGTATAGTCGGCGGCCCATTGGGCTTCTTTTTTGAGGAGTGGCAGGTATTGGGGATCACCACTGGCCAAGAGTGCGAGGGCATTGAGCGAGCGCACGATGGCATCTTGATGCGGGTTGGCTTGTGCCATTTTTGTGGCGAGTGCCTGGCAGCCTTGGGTGAAAATGCGCTGGGATTTTTCGCAATCGAACGGAGCGGTGGCGCTGTAATTGCCGAGTGTGGCGAGCTGGAGTGTGACATCTTCGGTCTTGCCCGCGCGCCAACGAGTGAGTGTGAGTTTTCCTTGTCCCGCAGCGGATTCGGCTAGGGTGATGGCCTTGCCGAGCTCGGTGCGGGGATCAGAGGCAAAGGGCTTGCCAGCGACGCCGAGGAGCACATCGCCGGCGACAAAGGATCCATCGGCGGGCGAAGTGGCATCGACTTGGGTGATGGCGATTTGGCGGGCATCTGAGGTGACCATTTTATCACTAAACATCCAGCCGCGCAGGCCTGTGGGGCCGAGATTCCAGTCGTGCTTGGCCTGAGCGGGAATAGTGTCGCCTTTGGTGAAATCGGGGATGGCGAGGGTTTTTCCGGGACCGGCGGCGAAGCAGAGAGAGCTGAGGGCACAGGTGAGAAGGGCGATAAGTTTCATGTTGTTGAATGAGCGGACAGGCAATTATTACGACGGATTTAACGGATGTAACGGATTTTTTTTGAATGCTGATATTAGTAGATTTAGGCAGGAGACTTTGGACTTTGGACTTTGGACTTT
>JBIIAI010000130.1:0-9037 GCA_044239965.1 Akkermansiaceae bacterium | reverse complement strand
GTTTCATGTTGTTGAATGAGCGGACAGGCAATTATTACGACGGATTTAACGGATGTAACGGATTTTTTTTGAATGCTGATATTAGTAGATTTAGGCAGGAGACTTTGGACTTTGGACTTTGGACTTTGGACTTTGGACTTTGGTCTTTGGACTTTGGACTTTGGACTTTGGGCTTTGGGCTTTGGGCTTTGGACTTTGGACTTTTTTGGGGGCTTATCGCTTGGAAAGCGACGCCACGGGATGAAAAAAGCGGTGCCTAGATGGGCACCGCTTTTGAGGAAGAGGGATGTTGGAATTTGCTGCTTAGATGAACTCGTTGAGCAGGTTTTCCAGGTGCTCTTGGCGACCGGAGCCGATGGTGGGCTCACCGTTGCCGAGGGCGTAGGCGCTGAGGTCATCGAGAGTGACTTGCTTGGCTTCGACTTTGGCGCCGATGCCGGAGTTCCATGAATCATAGCGCTTGGCGACGAACTCGGCGATGCGGCCGTCGGCACGCAGCTTGGCAGCCGATTTCAGGCCGCGGGCAAAGGCATCCATGCCGCCGATGTGGGCGTGGAAGAGATCCTCGGGCTCATGAGACTCACGACGACGCTTGGCATCGAAGTTGAGACCACCGGTGGTGAAGCCGCCCATTTCGAGGACTTTTTCCATGATGCTGGTGGTGAGGTAGAGGTCGGTGGGGAACTGGTCAGTGTCCCAGCCGATGAGCTCGTCGCCTTGGTTGGCATCGATGGAGCCGAGTGAATCAGCAGCGATGGCAACGGTCATTTCATGAAGCATGGTGTGACCGGCGAGAGTGGCGTGGTTGGTTTCCAAGTTGAGCTTGAAGTGACCCATCAGGCCGTATTCGCGTAGGAAGTTGAGGCAGGCTGCGGAATCGGAATCGTATTGGTGCGTGGAGGGTTCGCGTGGCTTAGGCTCGATGTAGAATTGACCTTTGAAGCCGATTTTTTTCGCGTAGTCGACGGCCATGTGCAGCAGGGCGGCAAGGTGGTCGAGCTCACGTTTCATGTCGGTATTGAGCAAGGTGGAGTAGCCTTCGCGACCGCCCCAGAAGGTGTAGCCTTCGCCGCCGAGCTTGAGGGTGGCATCCATGGCGGCTTTCACTTGGGCTGCGCCGTAAGCGAAAACGTCCGCGCTAGGAGAGGTGCCAGCACCTTGCGAATAGCGTGGATGGGAGAACAAGCAAGCGGTGCCCCAGAGGAGTTTTTTGCCGTGGGCTTGTTGCAGGCCTTTGAGGTGATCGGTGACTTTGTCGAGTGCGGCATTGGATGCAGCGAGGTTGTTGAGCTCGGGAGCGATGTCGCGATCGTGGAAGCAGTAGTAGTCGATGCCGGTTTTGTCGAGGAATTCGAAAAACACATCGGCACGCTTGAGTGCGTTGTCGACGGAATCGGACTGATCGTCCCAGGGCATCAGAGCGGTGGCTCCGCCGAAGGGGTCGGAGAGACCATTGCGCATGACGTGCCAATAGGCAGCGGCGAAGCGCATATGATCGCGCATGGTTTTGCCCTCGATGAGTTCATCGGGATTGTAGTGCTTGAATGCGAAGGGATTGCGAGAACCGGGGCCCTCGTACTGAATTTTCGGAATGTCGGGAAAATACGCCATGGCGCGATATCTAGCGTCAGGGTCAGGGGGATGCAAGGTGATTCAGTGTCAGTAATGGGAAATCGGGTCGGGAAGTTTTCAGTTTTTAATTTTTTTTTGGGGGATTGTTATCATTTCTCGGCTTTGTGGTTTTTGAAGATCGCGAGGGTGCGCAGGCGTTCGGTGTTATGATCGACGATGGGTAGGGGATAATCATTGGCGATAGGGCGTCCGTTTTTTGGGGCGTCGAGAAATTTCTCAGGATGGGTCAGGGCGAGCTCGGGGACCCAGCGTTTGATGTAGATGCCTTGAGGATCGAATCGCGCGGTTTGAGACCAGGGGTTTTGAATGCGGAAGTAGGGCGCGGCATCGGCCCCTGTGCCAGCGGACCATTGCCAGCCGCCGTTGTTGGAGGCGATTTCGCCATCGACGAGGTGTTGCATGAACCAGGACTCGCCGATGCGCCAGTCGTAGTGCAGGTCTTTGGTGAGAAACATTGCAGTGATCATCCTTACGCGGTTGTGCATGTGTCCGGTGGCGAGCAGTTCGCGCATGCCGGCATCGACGATAGGAAAGCCGGTGCGGCCTTGCTTCCAGGCGTCGAGTTTTTCATCGGGTTGATCCCAGGGGAGGCCTTGCCATTGCTGGCTGAACTCGTTATTCAATACATCGGGAAAATAGTGGATGATGGCGAAGTAGAATTCGCGCCAAGCGAGTTCCTTGAGGTAGGTATGGAAGCCGGTTTTGGCAGCGGGTGGAGCCTCGGCGCTGGCTTGTTGGATGCTTTGGTAGATCGTGCGAAGGGAAAGCAATCCGTAGCGAAGATCTTGGCTGATGCGTGAGGTGCCGCTGATGGCTGGGAGATCGCGCTTTTCTTGGTAGGCAGCGATGCGTTCTTGGAGGGCGGTTTTGAAGCGGGCGCGGGCGGCTTTTTCTCCTGCTGGGACGATTTCTGCGGAGCAGGCGGGCAAGTTCCATGTTGCGAGCGTGGGCAGCGGATCGGAGGGGATCTCGGGCGGTGTGTAGAGGGCGGTGATTTTGGCAACGGGTGCTTCTTTGGGCAAGGCGAGCCAGTTTTTGGAGTAGGGTGTGTAGACTCGGTAGGGAAGGTTGCTACCGGTGAGTACTTCCTCGGGGGAGTGGAGGCTGACGTCGTGCATGGCGTGAACGGTGACCCCGAGTTCGTTGCAGAGTGTGACTACGGCTTGCTCAGTGGCTTTGCCGAAGGGATCTGGGTCTTTTTGAAAGTAGAGCGCATCAGCCTTGGTCTCGTGGATCAAGGTGCGGAGCTGGTCGACGGCTTTTCCTTGGCGGATGATTAAGCGGCTGCCGAGAGTGCGGAGGTTCGCATCGAGCGAGGCGAGGGATTGGCAGAGGAATTCCTGGCGCTTGGGTCCAGTCCAGTTGTGCTGCTGTTTCCAATCAGAAACGACATATAAAGGCAAAACCGCGTTGCAATCAAGCGACGCGGTTTTGAGAATCTTATGATCGGAAATACGTAAGTCCCTGCGGAACCAGTAGATGCCTGTTTGATGCGTGTGGCTCATGTCCCACTACCAAAAGCGCGATCTGGCTAGGACGCAAGGAAAAGTTTCGCCGATCTGAGATAGCGTGTTGTTCGTGATTTCGGGGGAGTCACGGGCAATGCACGATCGATTACTTGGCTTTGAGGATTTTAGCGCCTTTTTTGAGCGTTGTGTCCGTATGCGTGCCGTTGACGAGCTTCGCTTTGCCAAGGACGTCTTTCAAATCCGTCAATGCTGCCTCAGCGGCGGCAAGGGCTTCTTTGGGACCTCCGTATTGTTTGTCTGAGAAATACTTCACAAATGACTTACCCTTGCGGGTAATGTTCAGCCTCCAACCGAGGAAGGCAGAGTTTTCATACGTGAAGCGTGTCAGGTTTCTTTTGGATGTGTAATTACTCATGGGATAACATGGGTTAGCGCGGTGGAGTCTAGCACTTTAACCGAGTTCTACCAGCCTTTTTTTCTGATTCTCAAGGATTTATTGCAAAAAACTGCACTTTTTGCGGCAATTCTGAAAAAATGAGTTGCCAAATTGGTTCTGATACCCTTTATTCGCCGCCCCGCGAGCCTACAACGCCGTCGGTCCTCGATCTGTATGGATTTTTTCCACGCAGGCCCGCTCGCAACGGAGGGTAACCCGGCTACTCACTGATCCATTATGTCAACAGAAACTGAAGAAGTTAAAAAAGCGACCCAACTTGGTCGATTCGAAGTGCCAAATCGTCTCGTGAAAAACGAGGACACCGCCACCGATGTGTATGCACAATTTGTGGCTGAACCCTTCGAGCGTGGCTACGGTCACACCCTCGGCAACTCTCTGCGCCGCGTATTGCTCGGCTCGCTAGAAGGTGCCTCCATCACATCCGTGCGCATCGCTGGTGTGCAGCACGAATTCTCTAGCCTGCCAGGCGTAGTAGAAGATGTGACTGACATCATTCTCAACCTCAAAAAAGTCAAGTTCCTCCATCACGACAAAGAGCCACGCGTGCTCAAGATTCACGTGGAGCGCGATGGTCTGGTTACCGCCGGTGACATCCTTGATGACAACATTTACGAAGTGGTGAACAAAGATCAATTGATCTGCACTCTTGACCGCAAGGTGAAATTCGATTGCGAATTCGAAGTGCGCGTTGGCCGTGGCTTCTCCACTGGTGAGGAAAACAAGCGCAAGGATCAAGCCATCGGCGTGATCGCGATCGACTCGATTTTCTCGCCTGTGACTCGTGTGAAATACGCCGTTGACACCACTCGTGTGGGTCAAATGACTGACTTCGACAAACTCGTGCTCGACATCTGGACCGATGGTCGTATCACTCCGCAAGATGCCTTGCTCCAAGCGTCCGCCATCCTGCGTCATCACCTCGACGTATTCGTCAACTACGACGACAAGCTCATCGCCTTCGACCAAGCTCCTGCCGAGTCCACCGAAGAAAATGCAGCGCTGAAGAAACTTCTCAGCATGAGCGTGAACGAGATCGAGCTTTCGGTCCGTGCCGCAAACTGCCTCAACAATGCCAACATCACGACCGTGGGCCAACTTGCTACCAAATCGGAAGCGGAGATGCTCAAGTATCGCAACTTCGGCAAAAAATCGCTTAACGAGATCAAAGACAAATTGGTCGAACTCGGACTGTCTTTGGGCATGTCGATCGATCCATCGCTCTACTCCGGTCCTTCCGTTGCCTTCCGCGCACCGCGCCTTGGTGGCGAAGAGGAATCGCAAGTAGGTCTGGCTGACCTGATCGCACAAAACCTCGACGACTAATCCCTTATTCCCCACATCCTATAACCTGAAAGAACATTTCCGATGAGACATCGCAGCAGTAAATCAAAGTTAAAGCGCACCGCAGCGCATCGCCGTTCCTTGTTGTCCAATCTTGTTTGCAGCTTGATTGAGCATGGACGTATCAAAACCACCCTTGGCAAGGCGAAAGCTCTGCGTCCGGTTGCAGAAAAAATGGTAACCCTCGGCAAGAGCGGTGACCTCCACGCTCGTCGTCAGGCGATCGCATTTTTGCGCCAGAAGCCTATCGTGCAAAAACTTTTCTCCGAAGTGGCCGTTGCCGCAGCGAACCGTCCAGGTGGTTATTGCCGCATCACCAAGTTGGGTGCTCGTATGACCGATGCCGCGCCGATGGCATACATCGAGTTCTGCGATGTTCCTGCGAAGAAAGAAGAAGCTCCTGTAGTTGAGGCTGAAGAGGCCAAAGCTGAAGCGTAATTGCTCTTCTCGCGATCCATTTATCAAACGTCGACTGGAAACAGTCGGCGTTTTTTTGTTGGAGAGTGCAGCTTGTCCGCCGGAGCTTTAGCATAGGAGGATGAGCAGTTCGGGAAAAGATTGTCTGCTCTATTGGGGGCAGTTTTTCAGACAGGATGGCAGGATTTTCAAGATTTACAGGATGGGATTTTGATTCCTCTGCCAGTTATCTTCTTCAATTCTGTGATTTTTGTTTTTTTGACTAAAAAACTCTGTGGCTAAGCACAAAAAAGGCGCTAAGTTCGCAAAGGTTAGGTGATTTCTCAATCACTGGAAACCTTTGCGTCTTAGCGCCTTTGCGAACTCTCCTCCTACGCATGGCTACGGCGGACAAGCGCGTTTAATCTAGTTTCAAATCAAGCCACAGTAAAGGCGGCTGCTTGTTCTTGAGTGAGTTCTTTGAACTGCCAAGGCAGGCCATATTGATTGAGGTCGGCCATGAAGGAATCGGGATCGTATTGTTCCATGTTCCAGACGCCGGGTTTGCGCCATTTTCCTTCGAGCATTTGCTTGGCTCCGATCATGGCTGGCACGCCGGTGGTGTAGGAAATGGCCTGGGAGCCGACCTCGGCAAAGCATTCTTCGTGATCGCAGATGTTATAGATGTAGATCGCCTTTGGTTTGCCGTCCTTGAGTCCAGTGATGACGTTGCCAATGCAGGTTCTGCCTTTAGTGGTGACGCCGAGGTCGCCTGGATTGGGCAGCACAGCTTTGAGGAATTGCAGCGGAATGATTTCGACGCCTTGGTAAACGACGGGGTCGATGCGGGTCATGCCAACATTTTGCAGTACTTCGAGGTGCTTGAGGTAGTTCGGCGAGAACGACATCCAAAATTGCGCGCGCTTGATGGTGGGGATGTGCTTGACGAGGGATTCGAGCTCCTCGTGATACATGCGATAGATTTCATAACTGCCGACGCCATCGGGGCAGGTGAAGCCTTGGTGTTGCGACATGGCGGGGGTTTCGACAAAGTCGCCGTCTTCAAAGTGGCGGCAAGGTGCGGTGACCTCGCGGATGTTAATTTCAGGATTGAAATTGGTGGCAAAGGCGTGGCCGTGATTGCCGCCGTTAACATCGATGATATCGAGCGTGTGAATTTCATCGAAGTGATGCTTGAGCGCCCATGCGGTGAAAACATTGGTCACGCCGGGATCGAAGCCAGAGCCGAGCAGCGCGGAGAGTCCAGCTTTGGTGAATTTTTCCTGATAGGCCCACTGCCAGGAGTATTCGAACTTGGCGACATCGGGGGGCTCGTAGTTTGCGGTATCGAGATAATCAACGCCAGCGGCAAGGCAAGCATCCATCAGAGGAAGATCTTGGTAGGGCAGGGCGACATTCAGCACCAAGTCCGGCTTGAGTGCCAGCAGGTAGGCGGTGGTGGCGGCGACATCGTCGGCGTCAATGGCTGCGGTATCGATGCTGACACCGGTGCGTGAAAGCACTGATTGGGCGATGGCATCGCATTTGGATTTGGTGCGTGAGGCGAGAGTGATTTTGGTGAAAACGGAGGATACTTGGGCGCATTTGTGAGCGACCACGCTACCCACTCCGCCAGCACCGATGATGAGAACGTGTGACATGCGGATTTTCTAGTGTGGAGACGAGCTGAAATCAAGTGACAACTTGGCAGAAAGGCGGGAAATTTGAGCCTGCTCGCTTGCTACGAGGGAAATAGTAAATTTTTTCAAATAATACTGACAAATCTCCCGCGCTCTGGTGTTACATTCTGTGACGGAGCGATGCTCTGAAACCTCTAAAGCAAACACTATGAAAATAAACAAAACACACATTGGCAGAATGCGTTACGCGAAAGGCTTCACCTTGTTGGAGATGGTGATCGTATTGGGAATTATCGGATTGATCATCGGCGGCGCGATCAGCGTGATGGGCAAAGTGGGCGAGGGTGCTGCGATTCAGCGCGTGAAGGGTGACTTCAATTCGCTCGGCAGTGTGCTCAAGATGTATAAAATCAACAATGGTTTCTATCCCTCGACAGCACAGGGCTTGAAGGCCTTGGTGACACGCCCCGGCGGCACACCAGCTCCTAAGTCGTGGACAGCTCTTGCTGACAAAGTGCCTCTTGACCCATGGGGTCAGGAGTATGAATACAAATTCCCAGGTTCGAAAGTGCCATCGGAATTCGAATTGAAAACCAAAGGCAAAGACGCCATTGCGGGCACAGAGGACGACATGTCCAGCCAAGATTGATTTTCTCTCACTCGTCTAACAATTCAGGCTCATGAAACACGACACCATCCATCAGCAGCGATTCTTGCGCCCGAGCGCGCGGGGATTCACGTTGCTGGAGATGGTGATCGTGCTTGCACTGATTGGTATGGCAATGGGCGGGGCGATTGCGATGTTTATCGTCACCTCATCCGAGAGGCAGCTCAAGTCGGCAGCGGCAGATTTGGAGTTGTTATCGAAAAAAGCGCGCTCGATTGCGATGGTGCAGCAGCGACCTTATGCGATTACATTTTTTGAAAATAGTGCGCGCATGAGCCCTTTGGCGGAGGCGGGCTATACAGATGAAGAATTGGAAGCTCGCTTGGAAATGGAGCAGGAAATGCTCGATGGTGGCATGGCTGCGCCGAAGTTTCCGCCTGTGCGTGAAACCTTGACGATTGATCAATTTGCGCTATCGGTGCGGCGCTGGGGAGCCGTGAATTTTGTGCCGATGCTGCGGAATGATCCGCAGGTCTGGCGTTTCGATCCGAATGGGATTTGCGAGCCGATGTCGGTGCGCATTGATTATGAAGATGGGTGGATGGAGATGGATTTTCATCCTCTGTCGGCGGGAATTCGTGATAGCAGCATGGAGGCAAGACGATGAAAATGAATCGAATGACAAGCAAACTTCGTCGGCGCACGCGCAAGGGTTATCTCTTGCTAGAGGTGGTCTTGGCGATGGCGATTTTTTCTCTCGCAGCTACGGGATTTACCCTAGCGTTGCAGAAAGCGGCAGATGCCTCAGATATGGCGGCGCGGGAAATGCAGATTACGCGGATCCTGGCCAGCTCTCTCGACGAGGCGCTCGCGGTGCCGGTATTGGAGGAAGGCGAGGCCGTCATGGAACTGGAAGAGCGCCAAGTGGATATACAAACGGTGTATGAGCGCATGGAGGAGATGGAAAATCAGGATGGTCAACTACTGCAGGACATGTGGCGGATCACCGTGACAGCTTTCTATGTGCAAGATGGCGCAGAAATGGAACGTTCTGCGGTAACGTGGAGATATGGGAGGTTATACCAGCCATGAAGCATCAACGCGCAAAATCGAGATTCTATCGTGGATTTACTTTGATCGAGGTAGTGATCGCCCTTGGCATGATGGCTGCCCTGATCATTCTGTGCGCACGTTTGGCAACGGCAAACATCCAGCTGGCGAATGGAATCAGCAAGCAGCAGGATGAGAACAGCTTGCGCGAGAGTTTTTTCGAGATGATGAAAATGCAGCTCACTTCCTTGCCTGGGAATACGCGCATGGAATTGATTACGACTCAGGGTGGACAGCCGTATGAATACACGCTCACGCTACAAAACGTGCCGCTTGCTTTCACCTGGGGTGGCGTGGAGCGCGTAGCGAAGGCTGTGCAGATTTGTGGGGTGAAACAGCGCGATGGATTCATCGATGTGGTGATGCGCTACTATGAGAATCCGGT
>JBIIAI010000145.1:0-7739 GCA_044239965.1 Akkermansiaceae bacterium | reverse complement strand
CGCCGTCATAACCGATTTCCTTGAGGATCGCGAAACTCTTCGCCAAATCGGAATCGAAGTTGACCATATTATACTTCAGCGCGAGTTTGATTGGAGAGCTGGTTGCATCCTGTGCTTTCAGGAAAGAACCTGCGCTGAGTGCGGCAAATGCGGAAGTTTGGAGAAATTGGCGGCGACTGGTGGTTTGCATTGTTTGACCCAATACGTAACACAGCTAAGAAAGCTTTCATTGAAAAAATGAGGATTTTTTCGCCATCGAATTGAAAGATTTTTGCTCGACTCTGTGTAAAAGTTCATCACAATCGCATCCAGCTTATGAATTCCGTACCAACTCGCAGAAACTTCTTACAAACCGCTACTGCCGCGACTCTCATCGCTGGCTTCCCCACGATTCTTCGCGCCCAAGGCAATCAAGCAAAGCTGAAAATCGGCCTCATCGGATGCGGTGGTCGTGGCACAGGTGCCGCCACGCAAGCGCTTTCCGCTGATCCAAACGTAGTCTTGTGGGCGATTGGTGATGCTTTTTCGAGCCAAATTCAAAACAGCCTCAACAACCTGAAATCGTTCGGAGCCAAAGTCGATGTGCCCGAAGCACGTCAGTTCTCGGGGCTCGATGCTTACCAAAAAGTGCTCGCTAGCGGCGTGGACGTCGTGCTTTTGGCCACACCTCCCGGATTCCGTCCGATGCATCTGCGCGCTGCGGTCGAAGCCGGCAAGCATGTATTTGCTGAAAAACCAATGGCTGTTGACGTCGCCGGTGTGAAGTCGGTGCTCGAATCCGCTCGCATCGCCAAGGAGAAAAATCTCACGCTGCAACACGGTTTCTGCTGGCGCTTCTCGCCAAACACCCGCGCTGGTTACGGCAAAGTTCACGCTGGCGAACTCGGCCGCGTCATTTCCGTTTACGGCACCTACATGGGCGGCGTGCCCAAGCCAACCACCTCCGTCAACGATCGCAATCCTGCCTGGGGCGATGTCGAATGGCAAATTCGCAACTGGATGGGTCACGAGTGGCTCGCTGGCGGTCCTTTGTTAGAGCAGGCCATTCATACGGTCGATAAAATCGCATGGGCGATGAATGATGTCGCACCGATCGCCGCACGCGGCGGTGGCGGTCGCGCCCAACGCAGCGACGACGGCAACGTCTGGGACCACTATGAGGTCACCTTCGAGTATCCGAACGAAGTTTTCTGCCACATCAATCAACGCCAATTCGCCAATTCCTTCAGCGAGGTCAAAGACCGCGTGCTTTGTGAAAAAGGCGTTATGGAAGCTCCCGATCGCGTGCTCACCAAAGATCCTAGCGGAAAAATCAACTGGGCCTACCGCGGTGACAACACCAACATGTATCAAGTCTGCCACAACGAATGGTTTGCCGCCATCCGCAAAGGCGAGGCGCTCAATACGGGCGAGTACATGGCCAACAGCACCATGCTTGCGATCCTCGGACGCGAAGCCGCGCACTCGGGCCAACGCGTCACTTGGGCCGAACTCTGGAACGCCAAACAAGACCTCGCACCCGATAGCTTGCAATTTGCGGACAAGCATCCCAACGCTCCTGTTCCTGTGCCCGGCACCTACAAACTTGCCTAATCGCCGTTTCGGCGTATGCTCCTTTACGACGGCAACAGAATCGCACTCTGTTGCCGCAGTGAAATATTTTCCTCACACCACTCACTAACGATTGTCTCATCCATGATCCGCATCACTACCGCCATTCTTGCTACTAGTTCTATCGTAATTGCCGAAGAAACCTTGCCCAACGCGCAAGTTCTTCCCACCACAAAGGCCATCTACGAATTGATCAAAAAAAATGCCGACCTCGAAGCGAAGGACATGAAGCCCTACGCGGACAAAGTCGCTCTAGCCGAAAATGCTGAGATCGAACTCTTGCCGATTCCCGCGGGTGAATTTCTCATCGGCTCGCCCGAAAAAGAACAGAAACGCGAAGCTGACGAAGGCCCGCAGCATAGCGTGAAAGTTGATGCTTTCTGGATGGCAAAAGTCGAAACCACCTGGAATTTTTATCGTCCCTTCATGGAGAATGGCAAGAACCGCAATAAAGACGGCACGCTGAATCGCGACTCGAACCTCACCACGTCCGAGGCTCCCGAGATCAAAGATGGCGAAGTGTTAGTCGATACCGTCACCCAGCCAACTCCACCTTACGTGCCAATGCATTTCTCGATGGGTGATGGTTACTCGAAAGAATTTCCCGCCGTCGGCGTCACCCAACACGCTGCAAACCAATTCTGCCAATGGCTCAGCGCGCAGACCGGACATTTTTACCGACTCCCCACCGAAGCCGAATGGGAATACGCCTGCCGTGCCGGAACGACTACTGCTTACTCTTGGGGCGATGATGCCAGCAAGATGGGCGACTACGCTTGGTTTGCTGAGAACTCCGAATTCCAATACCAAAAAGTTGGCACCAAAAAAGCCAACGCTTGGGGACTGCACGACATGCACGGCAACGTCGCCGAATTGGTGCTCGATCAATATCTCGCCAACTCCTACGAATCCTACAAAAATGGCGTAAGCAATCCTTTGACACCCCCAACCAAACGTTATCCCACCAGCGTCCGCGGCGGTCACTGGGATGCCGATGCCGATCAACTGCGCAGCGCCAACCGCACCGCCAGCACGCCCGATTGGAAAGTGCGCGATCCCCAAATCCCCAAGTCGATCTGGTATTTCACCGATGCCCCATTCCTCGGATTCCGTGTAGTGCGACCACTCAAAACGCCGACTCTCGAAGAAATGCACAAGGCCTGGAACACCAGCCCTGGCGATTCGGAATAAACCGTGAAAACCCTTTTCTCCCTGCTCTTCATTCCTTGCACACTCCTCGCCGATGAGTGCTATCAATTTCAGCGACCCTTGATGGGCACGGAGTTCAAGATCACCACCTACGCCCTGACTAAAGAACAGGCAGAAACAGCAGCCAAAGAAGCATTTGCCAAAGCGGAAAAAATCAATGCGGTTGCCTCCGATTACATTGCCGATTCGGAACTGTTAGGTCTTTCCAAGAAACCCATCAACACACCCATTCCTGTCTCGCCGCTGCTACATCGATTGGTATCCGAGGCCAAAAAAATGGCCGCACTTACCGATGGAGCCTTTGACCCCACCCTAGGACCGTTGACAAAACTCTGGCGTGAATCTCGCCGTCGCCACACTCTCCCCACCGACGCTACGCTCGTTGCCGCCAAAAATGCCAGCGGCCATCAACACCTCGTGTGCGATCCCCAAAACAAAACTCTCACGCTCACCAAACCCGGCATGCGACTCGACCTCGGCGGCATTGCCAAAGGACAAGCGGCCGATGCCATGCTCGCTGTTTTCATCAAATACGATCTTCGTAGTACTTCGATCACCGCCGGTGGCGATGTCCGACTCGGCGATCCACCACCCGGCAAAAAAGGCTGGCAGGTCGGCGTGCGCACCTTTGATAAAAACCAAGAATCCAGCACCCTTACTCTCGCCAACTGCGCAGTTTCCACATCAGGTGATTTGCAACAACGCATTGAGATCGACGGCATTTCCTACGCCCACATCATCGATCCCCAAACCGGACTCGGCCTCACCAAAAATCCCGTAGCCGCCACCGTCATCGCCCCTACCGCTACCCAAAGCGATGCCCTCGCCACCGCCTGCTGCGTGCTTTCGCCCGATGCTGCGAAAAATCTCATCTCTCGCATTCCTCAATGCATTTTGCATCTGCCTCCTGCGCCGAGCGAGACTCAGTAATCAGTAAATCGAGCGAATGACATCGAAGTTCTTTTATAAGGTCGTTTCAAGGACTCGGCTTTCCTTCGCTGCAGCATGAGCGAGGCAACCAGGGCAGTTTTGAACGAAGTGTTGCGGAGCGATTTCGCTGAGTAGCGGGGTGGAATCTGTTAGGCAGAGGCTGGCGATGCCCATGGTATTGCGGGGGCGAAACGCGCAGCCGCTGGGGGGATTTGCGAGATTCGGTGGAAGGCCAGGGATGGTGTGCAGCAATTCATGTTTCGGTTTGATCGAGGGGATGCTAGCAAGAAGAGCACGGGTGTAGGCGTGGCGTGGATGCTGCGTCAACTCCATCTGCATCGGAACGTGGCTGAGCGTGGCATTGTCGAGCTCGGGGCTGGGGATGGTTCATTCTCTCGTCGCATGCACCACCGGGTGCCGATGGCTCCCGTGGCGGCCTACGATTTGTTGCCAGAGCCCCTTGGCTTGGACGAGGGGATTTTTTGGCATCAAGGAGACGTGACGGTCGAGAAGCCGATGCAGGATTTTGGTGTGTTGGTGGCGAATTTATTTTTGCATCATTTTCGCGACGAAGATCTCTCGTGGTTACGGGCGTGGATGGCTCGCGCTCAGGTGATGATTTTTAATGAACCACTTCGCTCCAATCTAGCGCATCGATTGGGCAACTTGTTGCATCCATGGATCAATGACGTGACGCGACACGACATGCATGTGAGCATTGATGCAGGATTCCTACGCGGGGAAATTCCTGCGCTGTTTGCCGACTGCGCGCACGAGTGGGAGATTGTCGAGCAAGCCCATTGGAAAGGAGCACTGCGCAGTGTGTGGATTCGCAAATGATCACGCATGCGGGAAAGACGATTGACATCGCGGGCGGTGGTCTTGCTGGTCTTTCGTTAGGCATAGCCTTGCGCAAGCGGGGAGTGTCGGTGCGTGTGCATGAAGCCATGAGTTATCCGAAACATCGGGTGTGTGGCGAATTCATTTCGGGTGTCACGCAGGAAACGCTTTCCTTTTTGGGCATTGAACGATTGTTCGATCAAACGCTACTTCATCACGAGGCGACATGGTGCAATGCGGAAGGAGTGCTATCGTCATTTCGATTGCCGCAAGCTGCTTTTGGCATTTCGCGCTATCGTCTCGATGAGCAGTTGTGCGGCTTATTGCGCAGCATGGGAGGTGAAGTGATGGAAGGATCACGCATCGGTGCCGAACATCGCTCTCGCGAAGGCACGGTATGGGCGGTAGGTCGCAAGCCGACCACTCAAGGGCAATGGCTAGGTCTGAAGATGCATGTGCGCGACATCGAGTTGCGCACGAGTCTGGAAATGCATTTGGGTGATTGGGGTTACGTCGGCTTAGCGCAGGTCGAGGATGGTTGGGTCAATGTGTGCGGATTGTTTCGGATTCGCCCTGATGTGCGTGAGCGTCCGCAGGATTTGTTGATCGAATATCTGAGACGCTGTGGCTTGGTAGAGTTGGCGGATCGATTGTCTCGTTCCAATCATCGCGAAGGATCGTATGCCGCTGTAGCCGGTTTTTCGTTAGGTCGACAACCAATGCAATCGGGCATTTGCTCCATCGGTGATGCCGAAAGTATCATTCCACCCTTCACGGGTCATGGCATGAGCATGGCCTTGCAATCGGCAGAATTGGCTGTCGAGCCATTGCTGGCCTACGCGCAAGGGATGACCGACTGGGCAACGTGCTCGCAACGCATGCGTGCATCACAGTTACGACACTTTCGCCGTCGACTTGGTGTTGCACAGAGTTTTCATTTTGCCCTGTTCGATCCGATGTGGCGTCGCCCCGTGGAAATTCTCGCCCAAAACGATTTACTCCCTCTTCGTTTGTTATTTTCTCTTACTCGATAAATTTTTATGTATCTGCAATCCATCGCATCAGCTAACCCGATCCATTCAATCAGTCAGCCTGATTGTCATTCCATCATCCGCGCGAGTGAGTGGCATGAGGCACTTTCCGCGCGATCAAAGTTGTTGCTAGAAAAAGTAATGTTAGGTGGCTCAGGCATTGATCATCGCCAGTATGCGATTGATGACATCACGAAACTGTTTGGGGCTGACGCACAAGAGTTGAATGAGTATTTTGAGCGTGAGTCCAGCAACCTAGCTAGTGCAGCACTGGAGAAAGCACTAGAAAAAGCGGGCCTCGCAGCTCATGAGGTAGATGCCGTTTTTATATGTACCTGCACGGGCTATCTTTGTCCGGGTGTGACTTCGCACGTGGCGGAGCAAGCCGGTTTGCGCGATGATGTGTATTTGTGCGATCTCGTTGGCCTTGGCTGCGGCGCAGCGATTCCGACGATCCGTGCGGCGCAGGGATTTTGTGCGCAGCATCCTCAAGCAAAGGTGGCTGTTATTGCAGTAGAAATTTGTTCTGCTGCCTTTTTCGTCAACGAAGATCCAGGTGTGTATTGATCAGCTTATGCTTGTTTGGCGATGGCGCTTCCGCATCGATTTGGAGCGGCGTAGGTAGCAAAGATCAATGGAAAGCAGATCATTTTACGACGACTCATCGGCCTAAGCATCGGGAAAAAATCCGCTTCAAAAATGAAGGCGGAAAATTGAAAAATCAATTGCATCGCAGTGTGCCGCAGCACGCCGCCGCCGCCGTAGCGGACTTGTATGCAAGACGCAGTGGTGATCCCGATCAGGCGCTGACGCATTCGGGTGGTCGTGATGTGATCGATGCGCTCGAACAAGTCTTGCCATTTACGCTCCAAGAAACGCGAGATGTTTTGGCGCGGCATGGCAACATGAGTAGTCCATCCGTTCTATTTTCGTTAGAGAATCGACTGGCGATGGGTTGTGATGACACACACTATTGGCTCACCGCTTTTGGTGCTGGATTTGCTGCACATGCGTGCGAGTTGAAGCGTGCCGTAGAACGATAAAATCGTGAGATTTTATTTAGATGCGGGGGTATTCTTATATCCCGGTTTATGGCCGAATTCTTTTTCCGCTTCTGCACTGCGTTTTTCCAAATTCTTCGAGTAGGCATCATATGACTTAAATGGTTTGATGGAGAGTCCTGCTTCGATTGCGATTTTTGCTAACATTTTGAGGTCAGCGTTTTCAATAACTGAGTTAGTATTTGCGCCTATGCAGCCATCGGGCGTGATTTTAACGCGATTGCATTCAAAGCAAACTTCTGCTGCTGCAACAGGGTGGCCTTCCGAAGTATAAAATACAAAAATGTGATGGGGGTCATAGCAATCGCTAACCCAATTTCTGTTAGTCGTGGACGTAGTCGCTTTTTCGGCGGCTTTGCCAATACTCTGAGTGAGGATTTTACTTTTGATCACAAGCGAACTTAATCCAGCGACATCAACAATGTTTTTGTCATTCAATAGGCTAGCACCATGCCACGAGCCGCCAAAAGGATCATCTTCATGACTTGGTCGGTTTTTGTCGTCGTCGCGTCCAACATCACGAAATTGGTAAGCTACGCAGAATGACCATTGAGGAAATGAAACTGGTTCGGGCTTGCTCGTATCTTCGGAAATGAGCGGCTGAGCGATCAAAGAATAAAAGAATACGCTTATGACGAGTATGGATTTTTTCATAAAAGTGGGACGCGGGAGAATCGCGAACTAGTATGCGGTTTCGACCAATTGTTCTTCGTGCTCGAGTGAGGCAGTTGTTGCCGTGGGCTCTGTGTAGGCGAGGCAGCCGGGGCAGTCTTGGACGAAATGCTGTGGTGCGATCTCGGTGAGTGGGGGAGTTGAATCTGTTAGGCAGAGGGTGGCGATGCCCATGGTGTTGCGTGGAGCAAAGGCACAGCCGCAGGGAGGCTTGGTGAGATTTGGAGGCAGGCCAGGGATGGTGTGCAGCAATTCATGTTTCGGCTTGATCGAAGGGATGCTAGCAAGAAGCGCGCGGGTGTAGGCGTGGCGTGGATGCTGAAATAGCAGATCACGTGGGGCGGATTCGACGATGCGTCCCGCATACATGACGTTGACTTGATCG
>JBIIAI010000144.1:0-7758 GCA_044239965.1 Akkermansiaceae bacterium | reverse complement strand
CGTGAGCTTTGGTGGAGTAATATGCAAGGGGGGATTTTTTTAGGCTAGCGGCTCTGCCTTTGTCTACTTCCGGCGCGATGATTGCAATACACCACTATGGAGATCGCGGTTGATGCCTTCGATGATAAACTCGCCAACCGCACCACCCTCTGCCAGCGCAAGGGCTGCTTCCCATTGGTCATTTTTGCAGAGCTAGAGTGCTTGCAGTGGTGGCGTGAGCGGCGGTGGGATGCTTGTGTTAGAGTGGCGACAAAGTTTTCGTAGTTCTTGAGCGAATCAAGATTTTGCGTTGCGGAATAAGTAGTGAGAGACGATCCATTCGTGGCCTTTGTTGTAGCCCCAGAGCTCTGCGCAGGCCATGTAGAATACGCGCCAATACGACCACCATTTCATCGCATGTTCTGCGCCGTATGTTTCAGTGATCAGCGGGAAAAGTTCGGCTTTGTGGGCGTCCATGTTGCGGAGCCAGGCCTCGGAGGTTTTTTGGTAGTGTTGGCCGTTGACTTGCCAGTGCTGTTCGATGCGGAGGTGATCTTGGAAGTAAAGTAACAGATCGTCGGAGGGCATTTGGCCACCCGTGAAAAAATATTTTGCCATCCAGTCGTCGTCGTTTTCGGCGACGTAGTGGTAGGCGTTTTCGCGATGGGTAAAAATGTGGACGAAGAGTTTGCCATCAGGCTTGAGCCAACTCGAAATGCGTTCTAACAGAAGTTGGTAGTTTTTCATGTGCTCGAACATTTCGACGGAGACACAGCGGTCGAACACAGAGGTGCCGACGCCCTCAAAGGTGATCATGTTTGCGGTGATCACGGTGACATTGGGAAGACCGCGTTTTTCTGCTTCCGCCATGATGTATTCGCGCTGGGTGCGGGAGTTAGAAACGGCGGTGATTTTCGAGTCGGGGTAATGTTTTGCCATCCACAGGGTCAGAGAACCCCAGCCGCAGCCGAGTTCGAGGATCGTTTGACCATTTGTTAGTTCGGCGCGCTGGCAGGTGAGGGTGAGCATGCGTGCCTCGGACTCGCCGATGTCGGTGACGCCTGGGTCCCAGTAGCCAGAGGAGTATTTCATGTGCGGCCCGAGGCAGCGTTTGAAAAAAGCCGTCGGCAGCTCATAGTGCTGTTCATTGGCTTCCTCGGTGGCGATGGCGATGGGCATGGCTTTCAGCTCCGCGATGTGGGCCATGAGCCTGGCCTGGCGGTCCTCGGGGTCGAGCTTTTCGAATGGGGCGATGGTGCCGGCGAGGCGTTGGCGGATGCCGAGGCGGATCGCGAAGTCGGGGAGCTTGCCTGAGGCGATGAGGTCATTGGTGGTCATTTTAAGTGGTGAGTGTGGAGTGATCAGTGGAAGAAGTGGGAGTGGAAGATTTTTTAGGCAGAGGGATGAAGGGGGAGGTGGTTCGTTGGTATTCGCGGTAGGCGTCGCCTTTGCGTTTGAGGGCAGAGGCTTCGGTGGGCGGGATGCCGGTGACTTTCAGTAAGAGAAAGGTGATGATGGCGGGGGCATAGAATGTCGTCCAACCCGATGGCGAAGCGGTGGCGAAGAGAAAGATGCCGATCCAGATCACCGATTCAAAGAAGTAGTTCGGGTGGCGTGAGTATTTCCACAGGCCGCGCTGGCAGACGGATTTCGGATCGGGGTCGCTGGCTTTGAAAGCGGACATTTGCCGATCAGCGATCGTTTCGCCGATGAGTCCAGTGACGCCTACCAAGAAGCCGATCATCGAGAGCGCATTGAATGCGGGATTCGGATCAGCGGCGATGAGGTAAAAGGGCAGTGCCAGCAGAAAAACCGAGAGTGCCTGTGCTTGGAAAAACCAGAAGAACGAACGGTTCTCGCGGCCTTTCCAGACTTCACGTAGTTTGACGTAGCGTGAGTCTTCCTCGGGATGGTGTTTGGCGATGCGTCTCGCGAGGTGGTAGCCGAGGCGCAACGACCATGCGATGATCAAGGCCGCAGCGGCGATTTTCTTGCCGCCGATCGAGTGGCTGGTGAGCAGGAAGAAAGAGGCGGTCAAGCCGATTCCGAATGCCCAGAAGGCATCGACGGGAGAAAAATTTCTGATTTTTACACACCACGCCCATGCTACTGTGAAGAATAGTGATACCCCTAACAACGCGCTGAGGAGAATGAGTGAGGAGTTCATGGTGTCACCTCCTTTTTGCGGATTAGCTTTTTCAGTAGAGGTAAGGAAATCATTCGAATCAGCGGAATGAGAATGATCGCAGCGATGGCCCAGGCCTCGATGCCGTGGAGTGCGGCCATGCCGAAATCACGACCGAATTGTGCGGGGCTGTCCTTGAATCGCGTCATCATCTCAGGGACGGATAAGCTGATCAACGGAGCGCCGTTGAGTTGCTGGCCGAGGTGGATGAAGACCAGAATGAGGGCGAGGTGCAGTGGATAGCTTAGTGATCGAAAAATGTGCAGGATTGCCTGATTCAGCTTTAACAGCCAGCCGAAAAAGAGGCAGACGAGGGAGGTGGACCCCATGATCGGAAAGATGCCCAGAGTAATGCCTAGCGCGATTGTCCAAGATAGTTTTTCTGGAGTGATGCCGAGTTTCAATTGCTCCAGAATCGGGTTCACGACCCAGCGCCGGAAGCGGGACTTCCATGTTTTGTCGGGCGTTTTTCCGACGGCTGGATCATCGATGGGTAAAGACGGCACGATTTGTTAGAGCGGCAGGCTGGTGTTGTTAGGTCGGGTATAGACCGCTTGCACGACAGAAATATTGCGTGTCACGAAACCTGCTTCGCAGTATTTCAGATAATAGTTCCAGGTGCGGATAAATGATTCGTCGAAACCGAGCGGGCGGATTGCCTCGAGGTGGGCGTTGAAGTTTTCATGCCATGCGGCAAGAGTCTTTGCATAGTCGGCACCGAGATCTTCCAAGTTGTGGAGAAAAAGGTTGCCGGTTTTGTTGATCACCTCGTTGATGCGTCCGACGCTAAGCAGCAAGGAGCCTGGAAAGATGACTTTCTGGATCCAATCGACACCCTTGGTGAGTGACTTGTAGCGAGCATCGGGCACAGTGATGTACTGCATCCCTAGTAGTCCGTGTGGGGCGAGGACTTCGTTGCATTTCTCGAAAAATGATTCGTGGAATTTATGACCGACGGCTTCGAGCATCTCGATGGAAGCGATCTTATCAAATTTCCCCGTGATGTGGCGGTAGTCCTGAATGCGGATCTCGACGAGGTCGCTAAGGCCGGCTTTTTCGATGCGCTCGCGAGCATACGCGGCCTGTGCCTCGGAGATGGTGACAGCCGTGACCTTACAGCCGTAGTTGTTTGCTGCGTGGTGTGAGAATCCGCCCCAGCCGCAGCCGATCTCGAGCACGTGGTCGCTGGGCTTGAGTTGCAGTTTGCGGCACAGTGCGTCGTATTTTTCCGTCTGTGCCTCGGCGAGGGTATTTGTCTGCGGCGTGAATTTCGCAGAGGAATAGGTCATCGTTTCATCCAGCCAAAGTGAGTAGAACTGATTGCCGAGATCATAGTGCTCGGCGATATTGCGGCGCGATGTCTCGACGGTATTCGAGCGTTTGAGATGACGGAACCAATTGACGATTTTTAGCAAATTCACACCTGGCAGCGTTGAAGAATCTGAGTCGTCACCTTGCAGAGCGTTCATGTTGGTGGCGAACCATGAGATGACTGCCGCGATGTCAGGAGTATCCCATATGCCATCAGTGTAGGCCTCGCCCATGCCGATGTTGCCATAGAAAGTGCAGCGTTTGAAAAATTCCGTGGGGTCATTGAGGACGATGCGTGCGGTGATTGATGCGCCTTCTTGTCCGAAATGCAGGCTGCGCCCATCCGGGTAAACGAGTGCGATTCCGCCTTGGTTAAATTTTGCGAATAGGGAAAGCACAATGCGCTCAGGAAGAGAGGCGGGTATTGCTGCGCTTGCGGATTTTTGAACCGCAATGTCGCTGTGTGAAGAAGGTATCGAGTTCATAGAAAAAGTAATGGATTCAATCCGCTGCCACGGGTGTAGACTTCGGGAAGTAGGGTGTTTTTTTGAGGAATAGCAAAAGGGCGTGAAGATGAATTCCGAAAATGATGCGCAGCGTGAGCAGAGGGTATTTTAATGCATACCAAGCGAGTCGCGCGGCGGTGAGTTCGCGTCGCTCTCCTTGAATGGCAGAAAGCAGAGTGGGTTTGCCGTCGGTGAGGTTGTCGATGTGGACGATCCATTTTTCCTCAGGAATACCAAGGCGGAAGTGGAAGGTGTCGTTAGGATTAGAGAAAGGGGATACGTAGAAATTTTTCGCAACAACCCTGCTCAACTTCTTGTTAGAGTCCGGAGCCACTGCATAGAGTTTCATTTCGCGAAAGGTATTGGTGACCTCTGCGACTGCGGTGATAAGCTCTCCAGAATTACTATAAATGTAGTAAAAAGAAACGGGATTGAAAGAGTAACCTAGGACTCTTGGAAAAGTGACTAAGGTGATGCGGGCGTCGGTGGGGACTTGTGTTCCGTTTGCTGCGAGCCAAGTGGTTAGGTTTTCGCGGGTGTTTTTCGCAGGGTCAGTGAGGATGTGGTCGCGGTCGTCTAGTGAGAATAGATTGAAGCGATTCCGTGAGAGAAATCTCGTTTTCGGAAAGTGATCGAGATCGATCGCGAGCATGAAGACGCGGTAGTGGAACGCGTGGTGCTTCGGAGAAACACGGGTGTGGTTGACGCGGCATTCGTAAAGGCAAGGTGCGTTCATGTCCACGGATCGCGGTTAAGAATTTCTGCGCAGAGGCGATGGGCGGACCATATGCCGTCTTCATGAAAGCCATAGCGTTGCCATGCGCCGCAGTAGTGGCGGTGGGTGATTTTGGCAGCTTCGTGAAGCTCGGTGATTCGCGATTGGGCGCTGATCGCGGCTTGGGTGAAGAGGGGGTGCTCGTAGTCGATGCGGTGGAGAATTTTACTCTCAGGAATGCCTGCTGGTGGGTTGATCGAGACGAAATAATTCACATTTTCAGAAACGCCCTGAAGCCGGTTCATCCAGTAGTGCGTGGAGTGTTGCCCAGAGGGATCAACGCGGTAATTCCATGACGCCCAAGCGCGTCGAGTGCGCGGCATGAAGCGGTCATCGGTGTGGACCACTGCTTTGTTCGCTTGGTAGGCGAAAGGTGCGAGGATTTCTTTTTCGAGTTGAGTCGCTTCGGAAAGCAGGGCGAGCGATTGATCGCCGTGGGAGGCGAAGATGACCTTGGCAAACGTTTGTGATGTGCCGTCCGCCAAGGTGACTGTGGTGTCGACAACATTGCGCACGGGATTGTTGCGACGAATTTGATCGACGAAGGGCGCGGTGATTTTTTTCACATACTCGCGCGAGCCTCCGCAGACAGTGCGCCAAGGGTGCTGCGTATCGAGGCCGAGGAAACCGTGGTTGTGCCAGAAGCGCATCAGAGTTTTCGCGGGAAAAGAGTCGATGCGCTCGGGCGGAGAAGACCATACGGCTGCGGCCATCGGCGAGAGATACCAATCGAGAAAATCGCGACCGTATCCTCGCGCATCGACGTATTCTGCTAGAGTGACATCGCCGTATTGCGGATTCGCGAGTTCGGCGATGGTCTCCTTGTTGAAGCGGTTGATCTGCAGCAGCATTTTCCAGAAGCGCGGGCGCAGTAGATTTTTGCGCTGAGAAAAAAGTAGGTTCACTGAGCCACCATTGAACTCGATTCCCCCCGGGATGTGCTGAACGCTGAATGACATTTCCGTCGGTTTCGTTGCAACATTTAACTCCGCAAATAGGCGGGTGAGGTGCGGGTAGGTGACCTCGTTGTAAACCATGAAGCCCGTATCGAGCGGTAGCATGTTGCCGTTTTCCGGAACCTCCACCGTGTTCGAATGACCGCCGATGCGATTGTCCTTCTCAAAAAGCGTTAGATCGTAATCCCGTTGGAGAAAATGTGCGCAGGCAAGGCCGGCGATGCCAGTGCCGATGATGGCGAGCTTTGGCTTATCTCTCATGGCGCGTGAGCGGATTGTTGCGCGCCTCTTCCATCACCGCTTCGGGCACGGGTCGCAGATCCCAGACGAGACGGAATTTTGCCAAAATACGAAGGATATAGTAGGTTGGGTCGATCTCATGAGCGAGAAAGCCCTGGCGGGTTGAGTGCGGAAAACGATGGTGGTTGTTGTGCCAGCCTTCACCGAGAGTTATCAGGGCGAGGAAAAAATTATTGCGCGAGTCGTCTTCCGTTGCGAAACGACGTTTTCCCCAAACGTGAGCAAGAGAGTTGATGAACAAAGTGCCATGCAGCAGGATCGTAGTAGAGATAAAAAAAGTCCACACGAAAAACTGCCACATCGTGGTGCCCAGTGAAGGAGCGAAAGTTTCGAGCGCCCAACCGATGGCGAGCATGATGACGCCGAAGGCGAGAGGAACCACCTGGTCGAAGCGGTTCAGCCACACGAGCTCCGGATATTTCACCAGATCTGGGATGGCTTTGTAGTTGGTCGGGAAATTTCGTTTCGAGGTTAGCCAGCCGATGTGTGACCAGAGGAAGCCGCTGACGCGTGGTGAATGGATATCTTCCTCTTCATCCGAGTGTTTGTGGTGGTGACGGTGGGTGGCGGCCCACCACAATGAGCCGCGCTGCATGGAGGTGTTTCCTAGGATCGCGAGAAAGAACTGAAACGCGCGAGATGTTTTGTAAGAGCGGTGCGAGAAATAGCGGTGATAAAAGCCTGTGATCGCGAACATGCGAATGAAATAAAGAGCAACCGCTGCGATGACCGGCACTGGACTGATGCCGACCCAAAATACCGCGAGGCAGCCGAGGTGGAGAAAGATGAAAGGAATGGTGCGTTGCCAATCCAATTTATCAGGAAGCGTCGATGGGTCTGGCGAGCCGGGGGCTCGGTAATCGGAATCCCACCAATGACCGATAAGAGTCGTGAATGCCTTGATGCGTGAAGTCATTTATCTAATAGTTTTATTTCTCTAGGCGACGGCGAATGGTTTCAATGAGCCCGCCTACGATAGGAATTTGACCGTAGATATTCAAGCCCGAATCCCAATAATCCTGGTGCATGATGACTTGCCCTTCCTTATTGAACCTTACATGGCTCATCCCGACCGATTCCACTGGTTTGCCTCCGTTGAGCTTGGGCGCGCTGAAAATCATCGTCCATCGCACATAGTGCTCGTTGCCAGCACTCGCGGTGTCATCGATGGTGACCTTATAGGATGTCATCGTTTCGGCGGTCTTGAGGAAATAGGCTTTGATCTCTTCCGCTCCATGGTGCGTGACCAATGTGTCGTTGAGATAAGCATCGGGCGCATAAACGACGCCAGTGTTTTGTCTCACATATTCCTTGTCTGAAATTTTTGTGAGAAAAGTGCCGAAAGCCTTGAGTCCCTCAGCAGCCTTTTGGTTGTCGGTGATGGGAGCGGTGTCTTTGAGCACCTTGTTGTATTCCGCGACGCGCTGTCCAGTGTTAGGATTTGACGTGCAGGCTGGGATGAGAATGCAGACTATTAGGATTACCAAGAGAATACTTGGGAATAGTAGCAAGACGAATTTCAAAGACATGGGCGATGATATCACAGCTTTTGAGAAATGCGAGCGGATCGGATACTCTTTTTTCGTCGATTGGCGAAACATAGACGAAGTAGTCGATGAAAGTATGCTGCTCCTCCGCGCACAGACGGATCCATCAACGCCTTCGTCATTCACGAGTATCCACCATTTCGTTTATAAGGAGAACGAATTTTCAATCCCTTGTTTCATCGACCAGAGAGCAATGGGT
>JBIIAI010000162.1:0-6759 GCA_044239965.1 Akkermansiaceae bacterium | reverse complement strand
GGAGGGTCGCCATGAAATCGCCTGAAGAAATGGAAAAATCTCTGCATGCCTTGATGCCCGCAGCCTTGAGCGAGCGTGGTCACCAGCGCATTTCGCAAAAACTCCGGGCCCTCGCCCTAGCAGACGAGGATCACCAATGCGCCGAACCAACGACAGAGCAATCATTGGCCTCCGTGTCATTACCGACGGTGTCACACGCATTGGTGAATCGCATGCCATGGCACACCGAACTTAGTGAGCAGCCAGTAAGCTCGCAGCCAGCAATTTCAGCTCCTCACAAAAAATCACTTGTGCGCTGGTCCGCCGCAGCAGCCATCGCGATCGGCTCTGTTCTCGCGTATGTCTCCACGCTTTCTACTGCTGGTTCCGGGATGGCGAAAATTTCGCCCGATCTGGATTCAGACGACCTCTCTGTGGTTAGTTCCGTGGATGCGACTCCAGTGTTGCTTGATCGTGTTCAGCTCACCGATCCGCTCGCTGATGAAGGCACGCTCACAGCTTCTGATGGATCGATGCTCCAACAGTGGAAACGTCGCGTGCAAACGCGCGAACGCTATCGGGACGCTCAAACCGGCTACCTGATCACCATTTCTGAATCTCGCGACGAGAAGGTCTTGGTGCCCAAAACCAGTTTCTGATGATTTTCATGCCTCGCCGTTTCTCCGGTTCCTTGCTCTCCGTGTTGATGCCCATCCTTTGCGCATCTTCCGCTGCCGTTGCCCAAGAAATGCCTTCCGAGTTGGTGAATCCTGCCGCCACCTTGACCAGCAAACCTGCCGTGCTCGTGGCTCCGGGCAAGGATCTGCCGTGGCTCGGATTGCAAGTCACGCGCGCCGATGATGCGATCCGCGCACAACTGCCCAAGTTGCCCAAAGGCGTTGGATTTCTCGTGGCGAGCATCGATGCCCAAGGCCCAGCGCGAGCTGCTGGAGTGCAACCGTACGATGTGCTGTGGATGTGGAACGATCAGATTCTCATCAATGAGGCGCAGTTGGAAGTCCTGCTCTCGCTGAAACAAATCAACGACAAGGTCGAACTCCGCTTATTCCGTGCGGGCGTAGAAAAAACCTGCAAAATTACTCTCGGACGTCAACCAAACCCAACCCCCATAACAGCGGGACCGACGATCGAAAGTCTGAAAAATCCTACGGCAATTCCGCGCTTGGAACCCACTCGTCCGCTCGATGTTAACAGTCGCATGGCTCGACTCGAAGATGGTAATGCCGTGCTCGAAATGGAAGTGCGCAGTGAAGGCACTTGGTTGACCATCACTGATGATGCGGGTGAGGTCGTGTTTGACGAATTCTTAAACGATGGCTCGCGCAAAAAACTCCCAGCCGTGTGGCATGATCGGGTCGATACCTTGCAGAAGAGCATGCAGCGCGGTTGCGCGCATCGCGATGATCGCGGCCGTTCAGGCCCACGTAAACCGTCGTCTCCGTCTTCTAACGAAAACATCGATCCTGCTCCCATTTTGCCGATGACTCCCGTCTCGGCTCCTGAGTAATCTGTGTGCTTTTGTCAAAAGATTTCAAGATAAAGGGCATGATTTCAATGAAATTTTGAAATCTTAAAAATCCTGAGATCCATTCACATCTGCTGGCCCTTCGATAAGCATCCTTAATTGATCAGCTCGCATGAAAAAACTCCGGGATTTTTTTTCGCGACCTCCGCGCCTCAGCGTTTCGTTTCTGCCTTGTTGGCTAAGTCCATCTTTGGCCCCCTAGCATCTCGTTAGAATTACACTCTTTTCCCGTCATCCGAAAAACTTTCCCACAGAGTTGCCTTGCGTTTTTCATGAAAACGACTCACTGTCGCCGCATATGCATCCAGATGTGGCTAAATTGGTAGAAGCGGGGCGAATTAACGCTGCGGTGGGACAAAGACTTTCTCAGGTGGCACCCGGATGCTACTTGCTCAGCAAATCATGGGGCGCAGGAAAAGTCACTTCTTGGAGCCTGCGCGATAAGATCGTAATCGTTGATTTCGCCGATAAGCATGGCCAGGAAATGGACCTGCAATTTGTCCTGCAAAAGACCGAACCCCTTCAGGCCGATGACTTCCGCGCGAAAAAACTCGAGCAAGTCGAAGAACTTCGCCTCCTCGCCAAATCCGATCCCGTAGAGCTCGCGGCTCACGTCCTGCAAAGTCACGGCAACAGCATGACGCTTGATGCCTTCGAAAAAGAAATCAACGGCCCGGTCATCCCGCAAGCCGAATACAAAAAATGGTGGGACAATGCCAAAAAAATCATGGGAGCTAGCAAACGCGTCGTCGTTCCGCCTCGTCGCACCGAGATGATTGTGCTCCGTGGTGGCGATATGACACCCGCCCAAGCGCTGGTTGCTGACTTCGAGGCAGCCCGTGATCCCAAGGTCAAAACCAAAGCTCTTGAGGCATTGGCTGCCGAAGTTCATCTTCTTGCCGGTGATCCTGATACGCTATATCGCCTGTATGCGGACATCGATGCCGAGGTCAAACGCGGCACCCGCCTCAATCTCGGTCACGTTCTTGAACTCATGCTCATTCGCGACCAAATGGCCAACTCCGCCCAAGTTGCCGTTCCCGCCGAGGCGAGCAAGCTCGCCGATGTCATCAAGTCAGAATATAGCCGCGTTTCCGAAGCTATCTCATCGATGAGCGCCGTGCGCCAACGCGAAATTTATGATTCCTTCCCGATCGCTTTCGGTCACTTTTGGGTCGAAAAACTCATGGGTGTCGTCGAAAAAGCTGGTGCTCGTGGTCTTGGCGAAATCGCAAAAATTTTCGAAGCTCGTGGAGAAATCGGCGCCTTAGAAGATTACCTCCGCCGCGCCATCACTCGTCGTTCGCTCGGTCACGATGCCCTCATCTGGGTCTGTCGTGAGCGCGAAGCCAGTGGCTCGAATGTTTTCAGTGCCGATGTTGGTGCCGCCATTCTCAACCAACTTGAGTCCGATTTCATCGCCGACGGCCCACGCAAATCGCAGCGCTTGCAATCACTCCTCAACGAAGACAAAAACTTGCTCTCCGATCTTGTCACGCAGATGGATGTCAATGAAGCGCGGAATTTCGGTCGCCGCCTCATGGAGTGCCCCGTTTTCAATGAGCTCGACAAAAAATCGCTGATGGCCCGGATCATTAAAGCCAAGCCTGAAACTGAGACGCTCGTCAGCGGTGAGGACAAAAACAAAGAAGAGGAACTGCTCGTTTCTTGGGAAAGCCTTGAAGCACGTCGTGCTGAACTGAAAGAGTTGGTATCCGTGCGCATCCCGCAAAACCGCGAAGATGTCAAAATTGCTCGTTCCTACGGTGACTTGCGTGAGAATTTTGAGTATAAGTCCGCCAAGGACATGGAAAAATACCTCAACAGTCGCCGCAGCGACCTCGAAAAAGACGTTGGTCGCGCTCGCGGCACCGATTTCAAAGGTGTTGATTGCGCCACCGTCAACATCGGCACCGTCATCACCCTCAGCAATGCTGCGGGAGCCAGTTACTCCCTCTCCGTCTTAGGCGCATGGGATAGCGACCCTGAAAAACGTTGGGTCTCCTACCTTTCCGAAGCCGGAGCTGGCCTTCTCGGCAAAAAAGTCGGCGACCAGGTTCAACTTCGCGATCACGACACGGAGCAACAAAAAGATTGGAAAATCACGACCATCGAACCTTTTAATCCGTAGTATCTTTAGGAGGGTCTTCAAAAGCACTTGTTTCATCATCCAAACAAGCCAGAATAGGAAAGTGCCTCCAATCCTTAATTCGATCATAAAATAGCACCATGCATTCTTTCGGGAAAGCTTGATTTTCCTTTGATGCATTATTTGATCGCCCACATCTAATCCGAACTCAAAAAACACCAACCGCAGATGGTTGGTGTTTTTTGTTTTAGCAGCCAAATGTGAATCGATACATATTTCGAATGGCTGGACTCGCTTATTTATAAGCATTTCTTGAACTTTTGGTTCGACTTGGCGATTTTCGCTTTATTTAGATTAAATGATCGCTGAAATTATGCGAAATAATCTATAATTATCAATTTATTTGAAATTTTTTGATTTTTTCTTGCCGTTATGAATTATAGCTGTCTTACTCGCATAGTCGTCTCTATCATACGTTTCACCCAACGCGATATGACATACATCCTTACAATGGATTTAGCTCTACTCAGTCGGGTCGACGGAAGATTCCTTCCTGGCGCCCACTTTGCTGTGTTCACCTCCGGCTTGATGTCCCCAGTGTGCAACTCATGAGGAAACGATTTGCTCTTGTGGGTCGCAAGCTCCTCAAGTGCATTCTCAATGCTTAATCATTAACACCCCGCTCCATATGAATTACCGTAATAATCTGAATAACTTGCTGACTTCGCAGGGGAATCGCCCTAGTTGTCGACATGGTATCTCGAACAGTGTTAAGTTTTTTGTTGCCACAGCTGCGACGTTCTTATCCACCGTTCAGTTGCACGCGCAAACAGGAACGGCCTTCCGTGACTATAACGTCAACGGGATCAAGGACAGTGCTGGTGAGCCAGGTCTTCCAGGGATTACGGTGCGTCTCTGTGCAAATGCTACGGCACCAGCCAAAGATCAGTTGATCGGAACGTCTGTAACCAATGCGAGTGGTGTGTATGATTGTTCTGCGCCTCTTACCGGCCGTGGAGCCAATGCTGGTGAAAAAGTGCGTGTCGAGTTTGAAATTCCTCTCAGCGCAGCTTGCAATACAGTATCGCGGTTGTCCGATTATTCGAGCGAGGGTGGTGCGAATTACGGAACAGCGGTGTAATTTGTGACGGGTGCGGAGTCTGGGGTGGACTTCGCTGTCAACTATCCGGGGGAGTTTTCGGAAAATCCAGATCCAGAACTATTTGTTCCTTGTTATGTGAATGGTAACCCGCTTGCTGGTGGCAATGCCGGTTCTACTGATGCTTTTGTCAAATTCCCATTCTCGGCTAGTGGGCGTCTTCCTGCCTATGGCGGAACTGTTGCACCAACGAAACTAGCAACATCAGCCCAGATCGGTTCGACTTATGGCGTAGCCTATTCTCGCCAAGCGAAAACAGTTTTCACCTCGGCATTTCTTAAACGTCACGTCGGTCTCGGTCCTTTGGGGCCGGGCGGTATTTATCGCATCGATCCTGCTACGGCAACTGTGACCAATTTCTTGGACTTGCATGCGATTGGGATCAACACCAGTGACACTTCTGGTGCATATCAAGGCCCCACAGCCCCATCCAATGTTTCTCCTGCGAGCGGAGTGATTGGCACCAACGTTCAACGCGGCTTGACAGCTGATTTTAGTAGTCCAAGTGCCGATGCCGTCGCCTATGATCAGGTCGGCAAAGTATCGATTGGTGACCTCGATATTTCGAATGATGGTCGTTATCTTTACTTGGTTAACTTGTATGATCGCAAAATTTACGAAATCGATTTGGTTGACCCGTTCAATCCACAGGCACCAACGAATGCCAACAAATCGACACGTGTGCGATCATGGTCCACGCCCGACCCCGGCACGACTGCTGCTCAAGGAGAGCACCGTCCTTTCGGGCTCGCTTATTATCGCGACAAGGTCTACGTCGGCACTGTTCTGAGTGGACAAACAGCGGATGGCACGACGGTTTGTACAACTGCTGACTTATCAGGTTATATTCATACTCTCGATCGCACGACTGGAGCTTTTACGGAAGTACTCAATTTCCCGATGTCTTACCGAATCGAAGCAGGTTGGTATGCTTGGAGAAAAGATTTCTCCGGTGACTGGGAGCGTGGAGTCCCCATTCTGGGCGACATTGCATTCTACAAAAATGGCGAAATCATTGTCGGCATGATGGACCGTTGGGGTCATCAAATGGGCTGGATTAACCATGACCTGACAGGTGACGGAGGCTATTCTGTCGCATCGCAAGGTGACACGATTCGCTTCAATCCCGTCGAGCAGCCTGATGGTTCTTGCACCTACAACCTCATCGCACTCGGTGGTGGCGGTGAATTCTACAACGACAATCTTTTCCACTCGGAATCGAGTCAAGGAGCATTGGCGATTTTGCCAGGCGGTGGTGACGTGGTGAGCACGGCTCTTGACCCTCTTGATATCTGGTCGGGTGGTTTGTTCTGGTATAACAATGACACGGGTGCAAGGAACCGCGCCTATGAATTATTTTATCAACCCGGCGGCAACGTCGGTTCTTCCCCTGGTAAAGCAAACGGTTTGGGAGATATTGAACTTTCGGGAGACATTCCCAGCATCGAATTAGGCAACCGAATTTGGTTGGATGTGGATCAGGACGGGGTGCAAGATGGCGATGAGCCAGGGATTCCAGGTGTGAATGTGGAGCTTTATAAAGCGGGAACTTTGGTGGGCTCGACAACGACGAATGCGGCTGGCGAATACTATTTTAATAGTAGCAACGTGACGCAAAATGGAGCTGCTGGAATTTTGCCGAGCATGGCATATGAAATTCGCTTGACCTCGGCGCAATACAACACCCTAGGAGTTGCGGGCACGATTTTAGAAGGCACGACGATGACGACAGCCAATGTCGCAGGAAGCGGATTGGCGGATTACAGTGATAGTGATTCCACCTTGGTGGGCGGAGTGCCGGTGATTGCCTTAACTACTGGCATCAATGGCGACAACAACCACACCTATGACATGGGCTTTACTCCAGCAGCGAGCTTGGGAAGTTACGTTTGGGAAGACAACAATCGCGATGGCATTCAAGACGGAGGAGAACCTGCCGTGACAGGTGCGGTGGTGAGTTTGTTTAAGGCAGATGGTTCACCCGCA
>JBIIAI010000050.1:0-19380 GCA_044239965.1 Akkermansiaceae bacterium | reverse complement strand
TACTCCAGCAGCGAGCTTGGGAAGTTACGTTTGGGAAGACAACAATCGCGATGGCATTCAAGACGGAGGAGAACCTGCCGTGACAGGTGCGGTGGTGAGTTTGTTTAAGGCAGATGGTTCACCCGCAACCAACGTGTATGGCACCGCAGTGGCTGCGCAAACCACTTTAGCGAATGGCAAGTATTTCTTCGGCAATCTGCCACAAGGACAATATTTCGTAAGTGTGACCCCACCCGCAGGTTTGGCCCGCACGCCGGTGCAGTCAGCGAGTGCGGATAACAATATTGCAAATGATTCCAACATCACCAATGCCCCTGCGTCACCTCCTCCTGCGGGATCGTATCACAGCGGCTTGGTGACCTTGAACACCGGAGCTGAGCCTGTGGCTCCAACAGAAAACCAAGTGGGCGATGATGCGGATGATTTTCATGGTGGCATTTTTGATTCGAGTGGCAACATGACCGTGGACTTTGGTTTTGTGCCAGCTTATGACTTGGCCCTCACAAAAGTATTGGCCGCTGGTCAATCGGCGGAAGTGAGTATCGGACAAGACGTGACCTTTACGATCACGGTGTTTAACCAAAGTGCAGCGAGTGTGCGCGACATCGTTGTGCGGGATTACTTACCAGCAGGTTTGGCGTTGAACGATAGCGACTGGACCGTGGATCCTGGTGACGCGACAGCTGCAACCATCTCGATTCCAGGACCTTTGGCGGCAGGAGATTCGACCACTGTTGATATTACCTTGAATACCAATGGTGCCGCTTTCGGTGCGATGGTGAATTACTCTGAGATAGAAAGTTTTAAAGATGCCTTCGGCGGTAGCCCACCGGATGTTGATTCGACACCCGATACGGATCGCGCTAACGATGCCGGAGGTGCGCCAGGAACTGCGGCGGACAATGCCGTCAACGGCAATGGAACCGGAGCGATTGGCGGCACG
Source organism: Akkermansiaceae bacterium (assembly GCA_044239965.1). GTDB lineage: Bacteria > Verrucomicrobiota > Verrucomicrobiia > Verrucomicrobiales > Akkermansiaceae > UBA956. Next base: position 18,437 of record JBIIAI010000050.1, on the reverse strand, counting down.
AGTGCAGCGGGCGACGAAGACGACCACGACCCAGCGTTGGTGACCGTTTCCGCCTATAGCTTGGGTAACCTTGTCTGGTGTGATGATGGTCGCGAAGATGGCGAGCCGAATGACGGCATCCGCAATGGTGGAGAAATTGGCATTGCCAATGTGCTCATGGAACTTCTCGATGCAGCAGGCAACCCCGTGATCCGCGCGGGTAACCCTGTGACCACCATGACCAATGCCGACGGTTACTATCGTTTTGATAATTTGCAGCCAGGACAATACGCAGTGCGCGTTGCTGCAAGCAACTTTGGAGGTGGGCAACCACTTCAAGGATTTACTTCGAGTGATGGCGTCAACACCAGTTACACCACGGCGGAGAACAACGTTGATCACGGCCCCGATTTGGGCTTGGTGGTTAGTAGCTTGGTGCAGCTTGGCAGCAACGACCCCTTGGGTGAGGCCGATCCCGGAGCTACGGGAGCAGGTGCTAATGGCGCAGCAGGCGATCTTTATGACAACCTGACAGTAGATTTTGGATTTTACATTATATTTGATGTGAGCTTGCAAATGAGTTTGGCGCCGGGACAGGATAATGAGATAGCGCCAGGAGAAAACGTGAAGTATCAAATCACGGTGAGCAACCAAGGGAGTGTGAGTCCGACGCAAGATTTGGCGAATGTGAAAGTCAACGACACGATTCCCGCAGGCTTTATTTTTGATTCGACGCTCAATACGGCAGCGGCCTTGGGCAACGTGGGAGTGGGCAACTGGAACTTGGTAAGTGGTAAACCCCAAATCAATATCCCTTCGTTGCCAGCGGGAGCGACACGGACATTCCTGATATGTTTGACTGCACCGAGCAGCTTGGGTGGAGGCAAATACAAAAACTCCGCCTCGATTGGGGATGTATCCTCGACGAATGGGAAAGTGGCGACCATCTTTGACCGCAGCGACATTACGGCGGACAACGAGATTGAAGTGGTGATTTATGACCTTGCGTTGCGCAAGACCCTGGCGGATGGGCAAGCCAATCCCGTGCAAGTGGGCGACACCGTGAAATTCGACATCGAAATCTTTAACCAAGGGACCAAGGCGATGCAAAACGTCAAGCTGGTGGATTACATTCCAGCAGGACTGTCGCTCAATACGCTTCTTAGCCCGAACTGGGTGGACAATGGAAATGGTACGGCGAGTGGTATGATCGTCAACCCGATTGCACCTGGAGAAAGTGCGCAAGTGACGATTACCTTCAATGTGGCGGGCAATGCACCAGCGGACAGTGATCTGATCAACTTTGCCGAAATCCAAGAAATGCAAAACATGGATGGAGATGTGGTTGATGACATTGACAGCACACCTGACAACACCGATGACAACGATGGGCTTGTCACCGATAATGAAATCAACAATGACAATGGAGATGAGGACGACCATGATCCAGCGAGTGTGACCACCGCACCACTGGGACGCTTTGACCTTGCGCTGCGCAAAACTTTGGCGAATGGCCAAAGTGGCACCGTCAATCCAGGAGACAATGTTATCTTCGCGATTGAAGTCTTTAACCAAGGAACGATTAGTGCAAATAACGTTCAAGTAACTGATTACCTGCAAGCAGGCTTTGTGTGGCCCGCGAGCCCCGCGCTCAATCCGAACTGGAGCTACAATGCAGGCAGCAATACTGCGAGTGTGACTTTGCTAGGCAGCATTGCGCCAGCGCAGAGCTCGACGGTTCTCATCACTCTGCAAGTGGATCCCGCCTTGAATCGCAATGCGGTGAGCGAACTCTTCAATTACTCTGAAATCAGCAACGACAACAACCCAGTTGGCAATCCTGACTTCGACAGCACCGACGACAGCAATCCGAGCAACGACGGAGCCTTGACCGACGATGCAATCAACAACGAAAATGCCGACCAAGACGACCACGATGTGGCGAAAGTAGGAGTCAATCCGTTTGACCGATTTGACTTGGCCCTGCGCAAAACTCTTGCCGCAGGTCAAAGTAGCACCGTCAACCCTGGCGACAACGTGAGCTTCACCATTGAAGTCTTTAACCAAGGAGCCGAGACGGCACCTGTGGGAGTGCAAATCACCGATTACTTGCAAACTGGCTTTGTGTGGCCCGCCAGTGCTACGCTCAACCCGAATTGGGTTTACACCGCAGGCAGCAACACCGCCGCTGTAAGCCTAAGCAATGCTCTTGCTCCAGGAACTAGTGCTAGTGTGACCTTGGTGCTCCAAGTAGATCCTGCTCTGAATGCCGCTACAGCCGGACGTTTGAACAACTTTGCCGAGATTAGCGTTGACCAAGACCCAACGGGCAATGGTGATGACGACAGCACGCCTGACAGCAATCCAGGAAATGATGGAGCGCTCACCGATGACGCCATCAACAATGAAAACGCCGACCAAGACGACCACGACATCGCGTTTGTTGACGTCAACGAGCCCCAATCCTTTGACCTCGCGCTGCGCAAAACACTTGCCGCCAACCAAAGTAGTGCGGTCAACCCCGCAGACATCGTTGAGTTCAGCATCGAAGTGTTTAACCAAGGAGCCGTAGCCGCGAGCAACGTGCAAGTGACCGACTACCTGCAGCCAGGCTTTGTCTGGCCAGCCAACGGGGCACTCAACCCCGGTTGGGTCTATAGCGGAGGCAGCAACAGCGCCCTTGCGACCATTGCCGCCACGATCAACCCAGGGACATCTGCGACATTGACCATCCGCCTGCAAGTGGACCCCAATGTCAATCCCGTGGTTAACATGGTGCTCTACAACTTCTCTGAAATCAGCAACGACAACCATCCGACAGCCAATGGAGCTGGACCTGATGTTGACAGCACGCCTGACAACAACCAAGGAAATGATGGCCCGCTCAGCGACAACGCCATCAACAACGAAAATGGCGACCAAGACGACCACGACATCGCCGACATCGTCATCAATCCATTTGACCAGTTCGACCTTGCCTTGCGCAAAACCCTGGCCACCGGTCAGAGCGGCACCGTCAACCCTGGTGACATCGTCGAATTTACCATCGAAGTCTTCAACCAAGGCTCCATGGACGCCAGCGACGTGGTCGTGACCGACTACATCCAAAGCGGCTTCGTCTTCCCCGCAAGTGCGGCCCTCAATCCGAACTGGAGTGCACCTGTAGCGAACAAGACCACCGTCACCATCCCAGGTGTCATTGCCGCCGGTCAAAGTGCTAGCGTCACCCTGAGCTTGCAAGCCGCCCAAGTCTGGTTTAGTTCCTCCATTGATGGCGGACACCACACCAGCACCGGCGCGCCCCTCGGTGACGATACCATCGTCGAACTCGGTGCGTTTGCCCCTGGCTTTGTTCCCACTGCGCAAAACACCGCTGAGTGGAAACAAAACTGGCACAGTGCCGCGCGCTCGCTCTACGATGCGCAAAACCGTTGGTATAACGGCACCTTCACCGTGCCCAACAACAACGGCGTCTACGCCACTGGTCAACAAGGCTGGATCTGGATCTTCAACCGCAGTGGTGAGTGGTGCCTCTTTAGCAAACCCAGCTGGACCTGGCCCTCCACCGCCGGAGATAACCTCGAGGCTCCCGTCCAATGGAGTGCCGAAGAAGCTAGCATCAGCGTTGTCGGCCAAGCCTCCACACCCGAAGAAGAAATCACCACCGCGCTTGTCACCAATGGTGCTAGCCCCAGCATCACCTTTGAGCAATGGGCCAGCCTGCTCTTTGGAGCAAGTGCAGCAGTAGCCGATGGTGACAACGACGGCGATGGCGTGAGCAACTTCGCCGAATACGCCCTGGGTAGCCGCGCCGACATTGCCGGAAGCATCCCCAGCAACCACAGCGTCGCCTTTGAACAAAACGGCCAACGCTACCTCGCAGTAGGCATCGACAAAGGCTGGACCACAGGAGTGAACTTCAGCGCCAGCCTCTCGCCCGACCTCAACGCTTGGGACAGCAGCGTGAGCGCGACAAACATCACCATCATCCAAGACAGCGCCACCGGATTTATCGCCCGCGACAGTCAACCCATTGGAGCGCGCGAAAAAGCGTTCCTGCGCCTCAACGTCAACCGCTAAGCAGCTAGCAGCAGCTTGCTAGCTAGCACGCTCCCAACAAAAAGCACCGCTCTCCAGTGGTGCTTTTTTGTTGAGTGCAGAAGACATCTGGCTTGACCTTATCAGCACACAGATATTAGATTTTTGGGTATGAATCGTCTGGGAAAAACTATCGCATTGGTATTGATTATGATGATGGGCTTGGGTCAGGCTCAAGATGCAGCATTGCAGAAGTCGTTAGAAAATGTTTATGTATTTTGGCGAAATGCGATGATAAAAAAAGACTTCCCTGCGTGGCAAAAAGTCACAGCGGCTCATCGTCAACAAACGGTGAAGAATCGCTTGAACTCGGAGCGCCGCGTTTTCCCGAAGGCGATTTTTGAGGTGCCTACGAGTCCTCCCGCATTGACGGGTTTGCAGGCGGTGCAGGTGAAACGCAATGGTCGTACTGCGAAGTGTATTTACTATGGGAAGATTGATTTTGGTGTGGGCGGTGATCCTACGGACAATTTGTTAGTCGTCGATTTTGTGCAAGAAGCAACGGGCTGGAAGTATGATGTAGCGGAGTTTGTGAATTTGGGTGCCCTGCCTGATGTGCGCGCGGAGTTAACGAAAGGCGATCTAAGTTACATTGAAAAAACGAAGGAATTTTCCCCTGCGGGAGTTGTGCCGCCTGTGCCGATGGCGATTCCGGTTGCGAAGTATATAGCCAAAGTTTATGTGTTTTGCCCGGGTCGTGCAGTTGACGTTACGGTGAATAAAATCAGCAAGCATTCATTCGGTAATGCAAAGGATGCGCAGTTGATCATGGGTGGGGTGCGTGATGGTGTCAATGAGGTGAGTTATTCCGTCAAGGGTGTGCCGGGCGGGAAAGGCAATGAGGCATTGGCCATCCGCGTGTATGTTTTTTCTCAAGTGGATGGGGTGAAGCCGATCAAGGCATTTGAATACCAAGTTCTTGAAGGCGGTGTGGTGCAAGGTGCAGGTCAGAAAACCTTCACCTTCGATGCAGGGATGGTCAATCAGTTGATGGGGAAATGAAACCTAGACTTATTTTGGCATCGGGCTCACCGCGACGCAAGGAGTTGTTAGAGGAGATGGGGTGGGACTTTGAAGTAGTAGTTTCTCCTGCTGACGAGTTGCATGATGAGACCGTGGACTACCGCGTGTTGTGTCAGCAAAATGCAGCGCTTAAGGCTCGAGCGGTAGCAAAAAATTATCCCGACTCGCTTGTGATCGGCGCGGATACGCTGGTATGCTTGGATGGTAAACCTTTGGGTAAACCACGGGATGAGGAGGAAGCGCGAGTGATGTTGCGCTCTCTGAGTGGACGGGTTAATTATGTTTGCACGGGCGTCTGCTTGTGCGGTCCCAGAGGGCGTGAGCAAGCATTTTATGAGGTGAGCGAGGTGGAGTTCCGCAATCTAAGCGAGGAGGATATTAACGAGTATATGGCTTTGGTTCATACTTTGGATAAAGCCGGTGCTTATGCGGCACAAGAGCATGGTGAGAGGATCATTGTAGCTGTGCGCGGAGATTTTTCCAATGTGGTAGGCTTGCCCGTGAGACGATTGCAGGAAGAATTGGAAAGTTTTCATTTTTGAGGATTGCGGGATTCGTCTTTTCCCGCTAGTGTTGTTGGTGTGCACAGCAGTCGCTTTCAGATTGAAGAAATGGTATCGCAGGATGCCAACGGTGCGATTTTCTTAGCGACAGATTTGGAGAGCGGTTGTGAGGTATTGTTGCAGCGGTTCTTTCCCTTTGGAGCTGGTTCTGGTGGGTTGGAAGGTGAGGAGCGGAACTCCTACCAGCAGGGCGTGGAGTTGATGAAGCGGTTGGAGCATCCAGCCTTGCGGCGCGTTCTTGATGGTGGCTGTGATCCGGTGGATGGCATTCCTTATTTAATCTCAGAGGCGAGAGTTGGTGTTTCGTTAGCCGAATTTTTCTCGACGGGTCCATTGCGTGTGGAGCAAGGCCGTAATCTGGTAGAGCAGGCCTTGGGGCTCGTATTGCAAATTGAGTCAGTATTTGGCGCTGGTGCAGATTGGCTGGTGTTTGCTGCTGATGATATCGAGGTGCGCGGCGAGGGGGAAATCTTTCGCTTTAGCGTCGACCCGATGAAATGGTTAGGCCTCAAAACTGGCCCAGGCGTTGTCAAAGAATTGGCCGCCACTACTGAAAATGCTCTGGGCTGGGCTGGGCGCATTGTGGCCGGTAGCACCATGGGAACACTCCAGGGCTGGGTGCGCGCGGTGAAAACGGAATCGATGACTGCGGCTCAGGCATGGGATGTCTTGCATGGCGCTGCTCCCCCCTCAAAGGTGCTCGGATCTGCCGCTCCAACAAGTAGTGTACAGCCGACTGCTCAAATCAAATTGGGGCAGGCGGCTCCCGTTGCTTTTCAGCCTCCCTTGGCCTCGGCGAAGTCGGGGAGCAAAATGCTTTTTGTATGGTTGGGCTCTTTATTGATTGTGGCAGCACTTACAACGGCTGGAGTGATGTTTTGGCTGCAGAAGCCAAAAGCATCGGAGTTGGTGACGAGTAGTGATATTAAAACAAAGGCGAGTGAATCAAAAAAAACTGTGGAAGCGAAGCCTAGCTCCAGCGTGGAACAAAGGCGTGCGGCGATCACGCAACGTGCCTTGGATCTCCAGAGTGGTAAAGAATCGGACTCGGCAACTGCGGCAGAGGCAAAGCAAGCAAATGCACCTGTGCGGCAGGAAGCTTACCAACCACATGAAATCGCTGAATTTCGCAAATTGATTGGCTCAACTGTGCGTGTTCAGGGTAAATTATTGCGTGTGGGAAGGAGTAATTCTGGTGCAACCCTTTATATTGATTTTGAGGTAGTTGGAGATCCAGAAGTAGCAGTAAGGGGGCGTTATCGGACTAAGTTGGCAAAGCCAGAAATGACTTTAGATAAATTGCTTCCACTAATTGGAAGGAACATTATGCTGCAGGGGGAAGTCCAAGTGGAACAACCTACCAAACGAATTGTTATCAACCTCGAGGCCAGGGAACAAATCACCGAGCCTTAAATTTCGCGCGGCTTGTGAATTTTTGATACGGTTTGGATTGCGCACTTAGCATTCCTGTGCATGGTGGCCGTATGCACATTGAGGTGATCACCACGGGGACGGAACTACTATTAGGAACAACGCAAAACACGCACGCAGCATGGTTTGGACAAGAGTTGTTTCGTTTGGGCTTGCGTGTGGCCCGTTTGACGACGGTGCCCGATGGCGATGCGATCGAGCAGGCCTTGGATGAGGCAATCCGCCGAAGCGATGCCGTGATCGTCACGGGGGGCTTGGGGCCGACGAGTGATGATCTTACCCGTGAGGCTACGGCAAAAGTGTTAGGTCTTGAATTGATCGAGGATGAGGCGGCGATGCGCTCGTTGGAGGCATTTTTTGCCACGCGCAAAAAAGTCATGGCGGAGACGAATCGCAAGCAGGCACTGGCCCCAGTTGGTACCGATGTTTTGCCTAACGGAAATGGAACGGCTCCTGGTGTTTATGTGCCGCCTCGATTGAATCAGGTGCGAGCGTGTGCGGTGTTTTTGTTGCCAGGACCGCCGCGTGAATTGTATCCGATGTATCGGGATGAAGTGGAGCCACGACTAAGGGCGCTTGCGGGTGTAGCTGCGGATCGTGGCATGACAGAGATGAAATTTACAGGTGTTGGTGAGAGCGATTTTCATCAAGCGATCGATGGCGCGCTCGCTGCTGTGCCTGGCTTGGAGTATGGATATTGCGCGCGAATTTCAGAGGTAGATTTGCGTTTGATCGGTGCGCCCGAGGCAAGAGAAATGGGGCGATCCGTGGCTATGGCTACATTTTCCTCTCATCTCATCAGCGATGATGGGACGAGTTTGGAAGCTACTGTTGTAAAACTACTGCGGCGAAATGATGCTACCTTAGCCCTAGCTGAGAGCTGCACGGGTGGGCTGATCTCCTCGCGTATTACAGATGTTCCAGGCTCAAGTGAGGTATTTACTCATGGATTTGTCACTTATGCAAATCGTGCGAAAGTGGAAATGTTAGGCGTGTCTGAAGCTGCATTGGCAGAGCATGGTGCAGTGAGCGAGAGGGTAGCGCGGGAGATGGCTGAGGGAGCTTTGCGTGTTGCGGGTTCGGATCTCGCCGCTGCGGTAACGGGTATTGCCGGACCCGGTGGTGGCACGGAGGAAAAGCCAGTCGGCACGGCTTGGTTGGCGCTTGCGCGAAAAGGTCATCCGACCTTAGTCGAAAAGGCCTTTCATTTGCGCGATCGGAATGGATTCAAAAAAGCTGTCAGCCAAGCTGTGCTTGATATGATCCGCCGCTCATTACAGGACTAATACAGCTGAGTAGAATCAAGAAAAAACTCGAGGCCGTTGGCGGTGCGAAGAGCGATAGGAAAGCGCAAATTATTGATCGAACTCCGTCCCGAAATACTTCTCTGCAGACTCTCCAGCGTAGCGTTTGCCCTCGTAAAACAAGACAAACTTGCCGCCCGTTTTCTTTGCGATTTCGTTTAAATCATAAGCAGGTGTGCCGGGGAGCTCGAAGGCGATGGTATCGATGGGGATGGCGGTGGGATTCAGTTTTTCTAGTTCATCGAAGACAATATTGCTATCGCGGGCCTCGCCATCGGAGAGGAGATAGACAATATCGGGAGCTGGAGTCATGGAAAAAGCGATTTTAAGCGGTGAATACCAGCCTGTGTTACCCTGCGCGGGAGTGGCGTTGATTTTGCTGATGCAATCGGCTTTGACAGCATCGGTCGCTGGATACCAATCGACCATCGGCACCTCGCCGAGTCCGTTCCAGCCATTGTCGGCTTGATTGGGGCCAGGTGTGGCGTTTGTCCAGGCATTGTGGGAGAAATAAATAACGTTGAAGCTCATCTTATCGGTGAGCGCATTGATTGAGTTGATCAGTTCCTTTTTGAGCATCTGGATGCGAGTGCCGCCTGCGCAATCTGATTCCATCGAAAGAGAAAAATCGACGATGTAGGCGACGCGTTTCCCCGTGCGCTTGGTGCCGAAAAATGAAGAACCGCCGCCGCCATCACCATCGCCATCACCGGCGCCGAAGCCAGCATTGAAGTCATCATCGAGCCCGAACGGACGAGTGGGATCGACCTCTTCAGGCACAGGCACGGCGATCTCAGATGGTGTGCTGGAGGCGATGGTGCGGGCCATGCCGGAGCTGGAGTTGGCTGGTTTGGGCTTTAGGCCACGAGCCATGTCCTGAGGTCTTTCGGGTGCTTCCTCTTTGACGATCGGTGATTGATAGGTCACGATGACTGGGACTTCTGTGAAATTGGGTATGATTGCAATGAGGGCAAAGATCGCACACACGATTCCGATCAACACTCCCGAAACAATGAGAGACTGAATCGTGTCCTTTTTTTTCTGAGCCTCAAGATACAATTTTACTTGTTCTTTGCGGGCGTCGAGCTTGGACGGGGCGCGCGTGACTTGGATGGCTTGTTTCATGCGAATGGGTTAACGTTGCGCGAGATTATACGCGGCATGATGCTGTGGCGAGGCAAAATTTTCAGCCGCACCTTTTTCCTAGATGCTTGTATTGGAATGATTATGGTGCCTCTGGTTGAGAAAATGTGTGGGCGTGTTTGCTACGTTGACGGACGGAGCCTAGGAGGCTGAGAAGAGGTAGGATGAGCAGACCTGATATCGAACCGGTAACCAGATAGCTGGACATCACGGGTTCCTCTGATGTTCTAGCGATCAACGGTTCTCGAACCTGTGTAATGAATCCATTTTTCTGCGCAAATGTGAGAGTTGGATTTGCTGAGAGGTTATTACCGGTTGAGGCTAACGTCGCGATTTCAGCTTGTAGCTGCTCACGGTGTTGTCTCATTAGCCCTCTGAGTTCAGTCCAGCGCAAATCGAGATCTTTTTGACGAGGAGTCTCTGAGGCGTGTGCTTTGGTGGAATCGATATGAATTACTTCACGTGAGAGGTAGTCCCGTTGGTAATCTAGCAGTTTTTGGCGGAAAGTGATCGGTTCAGCGGCATAGAGGACGAGTAGATCGTAGCGATCCTTAGCGGTCTCGATCAAATACAAGCGATTTTTCAGAAGTAGCTGCTTTTGTGCATCTGCTGGAAGCTTACTCTGGGCTGAGACCAATTGATCTACTGCAGCTTCAGCGGATGTGGTATCACTGATGCGCTCGCGCTTCAGCCGCTTTTGATTCTCGCGAATCAGAACTGAGATCACATCACGAGCATAAGCAGGGTCCTCGTGTTTTGTGGTAATGGTAATGATTGATCCCTTGATGTCGGTGGTGAGCTCTGGCGGAACAGTGCTGTCTTTGTAAAGGGATTTGAGAATCTCGATGGTCTCCGCAAATAACCGCGGATCGTCGATTTTTTCCAGCTCGGCCTGGAGCATTTCTGTGGAAAGTTTTTGCTCAGCGTCGATTGACGAGTAATGCAGTTCTGCATGCGATGCGTATTTCTTAGGAGCAAGATAAAACAAGGTGGATGCCACAAATAGTCCGATGGCTGGACCTACTAGCAGCGATGTGACGAACCATTGTTTCGTCCATTTGCCTGCGGGAGGGCGAGGAGGCAAGTCTGCATTCATGGTTGTTGATGATACATTTTCTTCGTTGCTCATTGGGCTAAGCTAGAGATTTTTCGGGCTCATGACAATCGAAAAGCGGCACAGAATGAGCATGTTTGATGGGGTTTGAAAAAATACATCCCAAAAATGCGATATTAAAGGGCAAAGCTGGGTGGAATATGGTAGCCCTGTTCAGGAAATCATCGAAAAATGCACAAATCTGACGCAGCAAAACCTTGACGCATTGTCATTTTCTTGGCAGTTTGCGCGTCCGCCGTTTTTTCTGACGTGAGTGAACGGCCGATTTACCGACACGAATACCACCACTATGGCCGCTAAAATTTATACCAACAAAGACGCCTCGCTCGCACCGTTGAAAAAGAAAACCCTTGCCGTGATCGGCTTTGGTTCACAAGGACATGCTCACGCATTGAACCTGAAAGACAGTGGCCTGAAGGTCATCATTGGTCTCTACAAAAAATCCAAATCCTGGGAAGTTGCTAAGAAGCTCGGCTTCGAGGTCATGGAAACCGCTGATGCGGTGAAAGCTGCTGACGTGATTTTCGTCGCTACTCCCGACACCGTAGTTCCTTCGGTTTACGCCAAGGACATCGAGAAGAACCTCACCAAAGGCAAGACCTTGTTGTTCTCCCACGGCTTTGCGGTTCACTTCAAAACCATCACTCCACCGAAAGAAATCGACGTGATCATGGTAGCTCCCAAAGGCCCTGGCCACACGGTGCGCTCGCAGTTCGTCAATGGCAAAGGTGTTCCCGGCTTGATCGCTGTTCACAACGATGCCTCGGGCAAAGCCAAAGAAACCGCTCTTGCATGGGCTCGCGGCGTAGGTTGCACCCGTGCCGGTGTGTTTGAAACCAACTTCCGTGAAGAAACCGTAACGGACCTCTTCGGTGAGCAGTGCGTTCTCTGCGGCGGTGCTTCCGCTCTGGTGAAAGCTGGATTCGAAGTACTGGTAGAAGCCGGATATCAGCCAGAAATGGCATACTTCGAGTGCTTGCATGAGCTGAAACTGATCGTTGACTTGATGAACGAGCAAGGCATCGCAGGCATGCGCTTCTCAGTTTCCGAGACAGCCGAATACGGCGACGTGACCGTTGGTCCAAAAATCATCGACAAGTCGGTGAAAGAGCGCATGCGCAAGCAGCTCAAGGCCATCGAAGACGGCAAGTTTGCCAAAGAGTGGACCAAAGAGTTCGCCGGTGGTAACAAAAACTTCAACGCCATCCGCAAAGCTGAGGCGGCCCATCCGATTGAAAAAGTGGGTGAGCGTCTCCGCGGTCAAATGAGCTGGATCAAGAGCAAGAAAATCGCCAAAGGAGCTGCTCAAGCAAGCTTCATCGCTGACTCCAAGTAATCGTTACTCAGAGTTTTCACAAAAAGCCGATCTTCGCATGAAGATCGGCTTTTTTGTGAAGTGTAGGATCAAACTGTTAGATGCATTCAATCATCAGAGTCATATTCGATTTGCTTTTGGAGAACTAGGCCGGGTGATGCATCTGGTCCCGCATAGTAGGGAAGGATGGCTGGTTTACCACAAATGGTGATCCATCTTGCTTGTTGCAGTGTGGACTTGCTAAAGTTGAGATTCCAGTCGAAGTGACTCCATGTGCCAGCGGTCAATCCGTTGAGGTTGTGTGAGGTATAGGTTCCATCTGCCTGAAGCGTTAGAGAGGCATCACCTTCTGCGTAGTGCCCCGCAATTCGTTCCCTTGTGGCATCGACTGGATTGTATTCCGTCCCAGCATGGATCATGAGCCACCGAGTAGTGATTGCAATCGGTATGAGTGCGATGCCCCCTGCAATCCATCCGCTCATGGATCGCTTCTTCCGTTGCCTATTGCGGATGATTTGTATGATGAAAATCACGCTGCCAAATGTCAGCAACAAGAGGATTAAGAGTAGGGGGAGGGATTCCATTGTTGTAAAGTTTTCAGGCGCAATCTTGATTTCATGTGTTCTCTAATAATTATAGAAAGATTGTTACGCGTATTTTGATGAGTAGTTAAAGTCAGTCATCTAGAATCCGCTCGTTGGATTGAAGTGGTAGGCGACATCTTTATCGAGGAGGAGCATGTACGCAACCCACGTGTAAAAAACCGCCATCAGCACCATCCACATACCGAGGAGGGAAAACATTGATGCTCCAGCCGCACTTAGACCCACGAATCCAACGATGGACGTGAACGCACCCAGCAGTGAGAGGATTGCTACAACCCAACGGGCCCATCCAGCACCCCGCCAAAGGAAAAATGCCAAAATGCACGTGAGGATAAATCGGATTCCTCTCGGTGCAATTTTGTCACCGCCTGTGAGTGTGAGTAACAAGATTATGCTAGCTAGGGAAAAGATGACGGTGCTGATCGCGACGATTGCTGTTTTCTGTTGTCCGGACATGTCTGTATATGTGTAGAGTTGTGGAAATTACGGTTGCTCCCAAAATATCGGATAGTTGAAATACAGCAAGATTATTTTTGGAATTACGAGGAACTACAAGTGCGTTTTTTTGTTAGATTTGAGAGAAAAACACTTCGTTTCCTTAGTTGTCTTCAGTAGAGTTTTTACAGAAGCAAAGGAAGGAAACGAAATGCTGATGACAGAGATTGAATTCTGTTAGATGGCCTCCCGTGAATCATTCTTGAAACTGGAATCCCTTTTTTCCAGCTTGTTCGCGCACGGCTTTGATCGCTGCTTGGTCTAAGGTGTTGCCATCTTTCTTGCCGATTGTTTCACGATGTTTGCGCAAAAACTCTTCACGAGCTTTTGCCAATTGGAGGATTTGATCCTGAATACCTTTCCGTTGCGCTTTCAGTTTCGCCACGTGCGCTACGCGTTGTTCGTGGGTCATTGCCTGCATTTCCTTCGGCAGCAAGGTTTTGTCAACGTTATCGAGCTTGATGGTTTTTTGATCAACTGCATCCACGATGTCCCAACTCGCATTGCAATAGTTCGCGCTTGCTTTGGTGATGCTGCGTTCGATGGCTGCACCCGATTTGGCATGATCATTGGCCTGTGTATCGCAGGCTTGTTGTCTCATTTTCATGGCTGAACCATATTGGCCCCATTGAATGTAGGTGTCGTTGAGGAGTAAGTTCAATCGAGCAATTTCTTGATCTTGCGGTGCGTCGATTTGCTGAATGACCTCGTTGGCATTGATCGTTAAAAAGACTCCATCGGCCATAGCGGGACCATCATGCCAGCGCTCATTGATGGCCAAGTGCTTATCGCCGCAATAGATGCTATTGACGATGACTTGCTTCTGTTTCGCTTTCGAGCAGCTTTGCGATGCATCAATCGGGCCTTGATTGAATGGCTCGTTGCCCGCAATGAAAATGACTTTGTAGGTTGTCGGAGAATCATCCCATTGCAAATCAGTGATGCTGCGTTGGATGACAGCGCCGCAATACTCATCACCGCCATTGGTTTTGAGTGCGAATAGCTCACGACTTACTTCATCGAGATCTCGCGTGAGAGGCTCGACTTGTCTGACCCAATGGGCAGCGCTATCGATGTTTACGTTGCCGTATTCATAGAGCGCAATTTCGAGAATGGGTTCCTTGCCATTGACCTTGGAACCGATGAAGGTATTGCAGATTCGCCACAGTTGCGTTTTTGCTTGGTCGATGAGACCGTCCATGCTGTTCGAAGTGTCTAGCAACAAGGCGATTTGCACCTTAGGTGTGGCATCTGATACTGGCTCATCTTTTGCATGAGCGAATGTGCTGAGAGCGAGCAATACACCGCACAAAGCGGACCGACGTATGTTGACGTATGATGTTTTCATAACATACTCATTAACGCACATCTTGGAGTCCCTTATTGTAAAGGCTGTGTAAAACGATGCTGAACCCGGGAGTCAGTGATCTAACTGCGAATTGTGATTCCATTTCGCTGGTTCTGGTGCCCATGTGCCGTCCCCCAAAAAGTCTGTGACGAGATCGCCGAGGCTGAGACCGAATGTGTTTTGGAATGCAGCTTCGCCACCATCTTCATAATGAGCATCGACAATAAACTGGAGAATTGCTGAACGTGGAGCATTCAAATCGGTTTCGATTTTTCGCCAAAGAACTTGAGCTAGATTGTAGATGTATGAAATGTTGTCATTGAAAATATACCATGAATCACCCTGCCAAAATTGTTGGATGTTCTCGTGGTTCCAGTGCGCTACGTGTCTTTCGTAAATCTCTTGATCTATGATGAAAGAATCTGAGCTGCAAATGACTTGTTGCATTCGCATAGCCAACGCTTCATTCAGCCAGAGCGGTATTGGGAGATGCCCGAGGCATGAGTGAGTCAACTCGTGAACGAGCACGGATCGATACGATGAATAGTCCATGGGTGGAAAAGCGTAGTGAGTGTAGATATCGCCACGTAAACAAATGCCCTCTGGAATTGGTCCATCTCCCACTGCATAAAAATTGGTGATGTATTTGTAGTAATCATGGAGACTGGTAAACATCATGACGATGTGTTTGCCATAGCCAACATCAGAGGCTACTCCGTCAAGTCTCTCAAGAATTTGCCTCAAGCCATCTTCAAATAATCCGCATGCTTCCTTGATTTCGTGAATAGGCGCTTCCGACAGAAGCAGGACTTTTGTTGCCTCATAGACTTGGTATTTTCCTCCGAGATTCTCCCGTAAGCGATTCATCCAACATTGCGCTGCCTTTTCCCACGCAGCATGCCAGTCTGATTCAGGCAAATGTTCATCTATGACTGCCGCAATCGCTAGCCAGTCGGGATAACAAAATCCCTCCTTGATGTGAAGATGTTCGGATATGTCGGGTAGTATCGCCATGAGTTACCAACATTTAGTTTGCTAATTGGCGGGAGGGAAGCCGAAATTCGACGGTTGTTTTACTGTCATGCTCATACACGAAGTATGCTGGAAAAATGAGCGGTATCAACTTCAAAAGTGCGATTTCAAATCGTTGGGTTTCAGTTGACTCGTTCTGTTAGAATGAGGATGCAATGCCAAAGACTTCGTTTCCTTTGTTGCCTTCTGTCGAATTTTTACAGAAGGAAAGGAAGGATTGTATTTTAGGATGGGGGTCTTTGAAGGTTATTAAAAATCAGAAGTAAATAAGCGGGGCCCATGTCTACCGAGTCAGGCGAGACGCCTGACCTACGGCTTTTTCTTCGCTGCTTTCTTGGCGGCCTTTTTCGCGGCTTTTTTGGCTGCGGGGGCTTTGGGTTCGCCTTCTTCGTCGGTTGTGGCGGCGGCTACTTTTGGAACGCGTGGCTCACGGGGTGGGAAATCGAAGGCGATCTTGTAGCTCTTGGGATCGAGCATCAGAAAGGCATCAAACTTGCGCTTGGTTTTGTTCGAGACAAAGCCTTTGAGGAGGTTGGTTTTGCCTTCGCTGAGAAGCTTGAGAATTTCCTCGGCGGGAAGTTCTTTTTGCAAAATCGAGCGACCAATGCGCAGGCCGTCTTTGTCCTTGGGCGTGGTGATCGCTGGGACGTAGTAGGCTTTCTCGGTGGCGTAAACTTTGGCTTGTTTGCCATCGCCAAGGGTGGCAGTACCGATGAGCATGTCTTCGGTGAGCTCGACTTTGGTGTCGTCGTCGTTATCGAATTGGAAGTTGATTTTGAATTTTTCGTCTAGCTTGAGCGATGCTTCAAAGGGCTTGTTGAAGCGGGACTTGAAGCCACTGAGCGGGCCGACGATTCCTTTGGTCAGGAGTTCGCGTGCCTCGTCCATGGTGAGTTCGCGGGAAGCGATGTGTTTTTTGAACGAGAATTTGCAATCGAGCGCGCGGCACTCGAAAGTGGCATCGGTTTGCTTGAGCTCGGTTGCACCGCACTTAGGGCAGGGGGCCTTGAGGTCGGGAAATGTTTGGCCTTTTGAGGCCTCGGCATGGGTGCGAGCTTTGTGAACGATCTCGCGGGTGTAGGCCTCGATCTCGTGCATGAAGTCATCGCGGCGCAGGTGACCTTGCTCCATTTGGCGCAGTTTGTATTCCCAATCGCCGGTGAGCGAGGGTGAGCTGAGTCCGTCGATTTCCATTTCTTTGACCAAGCGAATGAGGGTCATGCCGTTGCCGGTGACGTGGAGGTCGCGGCCATCGCGAGCGAGATATTTTTGCGAGAGCAATCCTTCGATGATCGCCGCACGGGTGGCAGGTGTGCCGAGTCCGCGCTCGGACATGGCTTCGGCGAGGGCTTCGTCATCGAGCAATTTGCCTGCGCCTTCCATGGCGGAGAGCAGGGTTGCTTCGTTGAATCGTGCGGGTGGCTTGGTGGTGTCTGCTTTGACCTCGACCTCGATGGCGGTGGCATTTTCTCCAGCTGTGATGCCGACGAGTTCGTCTTTGTTGGCGGCGACGCCGACTTTGCGACCATAAACTTCCATCCAGCCGGGTTTGACGAGGATTTTGCCATCGGTCTTGAAGGCATCGATCAGCGTGGGGCTGTGGCTGATGCGGGTGACGCGTCGAGTGAGTTCAAATTCGGCAGCGGGGTAAAATACGGCGATGAAGCGCTTGGCGACGAGGTCGAACACTTTTGCCTCGATTTCGCTGAGTTTTGCGAATGTGCCGGTGGGAATGATGGCAAAGTGGTCGCTGACTTTTTTGTCATCGAACACACGCTTGGTTTTGGTGAGCTGTGGGCCGTTGGGCTGATTGCCATTGAGAACGGCTTTGGCATAGGGCGCAAGTGCAGGGAAGCCATTGCTTATATCGCTGAGGGTGGTGCGGACGGTGCCGATGTAATCCTCGGGCAAATACTTGGAGTCCGTTCTCGGATACGTGAGCATCTTGTGCTTCTCGTAGAGTGCCTGAGCGATTTGTAACGTGGACTTGGCGGAGAGTCCGAGGCGGGATGAGGCATCGCGCTGGAGTGAAGTGAGGTCGTAGAGCTGCGGTGAAATTTGTGATTGCGGCTTGGTTTCCTCGGAGACCGTTCCGGTTTTGCCGAGGCATCGCGCTTTGATTTCTTCTGCGTCTTTGGCGTTCCAAATGCGCTCGGCCTTGGAATGTGGGTAGGCTTCGTCCTTTTTCCAAGACTCGTTGAACCAAGTGGAGGGGTATTTTCCGAGCTTGACCTGAAACTCGGCGCTGACTTCCCAATAGGCCTGCGGAATGAAGGCCTGGATCTCGGCTTCGCGCTGGGCGAGGATCGAAAGGGTGGGAGTCTGAACGCGGCCTGCGGCGGTGATGTTGAAACCACCGTGACGTGAGCGGAAGCAGGTCAGGGCGCGGGTGGAATTGAGTCCGACGAGCCAGTCAGCCTCGGAGCGGCACTTGGCGGCATCGGCGAGGTTGCGCATAGCGCTGGACGGGCGCAGATTGCTCCAGGCCTCGAGAATGGCGTTTTGGGTCATCGACTGCATCCACAGGCGCTTGACGGGCTTTTCGATTTTTCCGTATTCGATGATGTATTGGAAAATCAGTTCACCTTCGCGTCCGGCATCGCAAGCGTTGATGATTTCGCTGACGTCCTTGCGTTTGGCGAGCTTGAGGACCTGCTTGAGGCGAGCTTCGGAATCGGCGATGGGGTCGAGATCAAAGCTGGGTGGGATGGCAGGGAGTACATCAAATTTCCACGGCAGATTCTTGCCATTCGGGCCGGTGGGCATGCGCAGTTCGATCAAATGGCCGACGGCAGAAGTGATGATGGCGTTGTCGTTTTCGAACCAGGTATCGCGCCCGGAGCCTTCTTTATCAAACTTTCCAAGGGGCTTCGAAAGGGCACGGCTGAGGTCTGCCATGACGCTGGGTTTTTCTGCGATGATAAGAATTTTTCCCATGGAATCAGTGATGGTAAAGCGTTTGAGGGGAGAATGTTGCGGACGGGTGA